>NZ_RHHB01000012.1 GCF_003710805.1 Agromyces tardus
CCGCCCGCCCCGCACCATCCATGCGCCCCGCGGCGTCCGCCCGGCCCGCGGCATCCGCCCGGCCCGCGGCGTCCGCCCGGCCCGCGGCACCCGGCGCCTCGACCGCGAGCAGCACCGTGTTGCCCGCGTGGTCGATCGCGCGCAGCGAGGCGATGTCGACCGTGCGGCCCTCGCCCCATGTGGCGTCGAAGCGGGCGAGCACGCCGGGGAGTTCCTCGGGCCGCGCAGCGCGGGTTACGATGCCCGAGCGCGCGTCGGCGGCATCTGCCAGCGCGTGCGCCTCGGCGATGGCTGCGGCATCCGTCATGGATCGGACCCTACCGCGCTCGACCGCGCGCAGTCCCTCGGCCACCCGCTCACGCGGGAGTGAGGTTTCTGCGCCGGAGGTCGTTCGCCGGCGTGCCTCGGACGCACAAACGGCACTCCGGCGGACCCGGCGGCCCGCCCAGGCGGCCTGCCGCCCGGGGGCGGCGGGAGAGCAGGGGGCGCGGGCGCGTCAGCGGCAGAGCAGGGCGCGCGAGCGCGCGAAGGGCTCAGCGGGCGAGCCGGTCCTCCATGCCCCACGCCTGGCCGTAGCCGCCGTCGGCCTCGGCGCGGGCCATGAGCTCGAGGAACGGCTCGGCGTCGAACGCCTCGGGACCGAGCACGCCGCTGCCGTGCCAGACGCCCGTCGCGAGCAGTTCGAGCGCGATCACGGGGTTGAGCGCGGTCTGCCACACGACGCACTGGGACTCGTACTCGCGCATCGTCCACTCGTTGTCGCTCACGTGGTAGAGGTACACCTCGCGCGGCGCTCCGTCGGTGCCGGTGCCCGTGACCCACAGGCCGGCGCACGTCTTGCCGGTCATCCGCGGGCCGATCGTGGCGGGGTCGGGCAGCGCCGCCGCCACGACATCGCGGGGAGCGACCTCGACCGGGCCGTTCTCGCTGCGCACGCGCACCGGCGTGGTCGAGTCGAGGCCGAGCAGGTGCAGGGTGCGCAGCACGGTGATGAACTCCTCGCCAAGCCCGTACTTGAAGGTGACGCGCTTCGCGTCGACCCAGCGCGGCATGAGGAGCACCTCCTCGTGCTCGACGTTGACGCACTCGACGGGGCCGATGCCCTCGGGGAAGTCGAAGACCTCGGGCTCGGAGAACGGCGGGGTCGTGTACCAGCCCGCGTCCTTCTCCCAGATCACGGGCGGATTCAGGCACTCCTCGATCGTCGTCCAGATCGAGAACGACGGGGCGAAGATCTCGTTCCCGGCCTCGTCGCGCACGACGAGGTTCGCGCCGTCGCGCGTGCCGAGCTCGTCGATCTCGCTGAAGAGGTGGTCGGCCGCGTAGCGCGCGAACACGTCGCTGAGGCCCGGTTCCACACCCATGCCCACGAGCGCCAGGCGTCCTGCCTGCTCCCAGTCGGCGGCCTGCGCGAACTGGTCGTCGCCGAGCTTCACGCCGGTCTCGGCGTAGGGGTCGGTGGGATGCGGCTCCGACAGGCTCATCGCCATGTCGAGGTAGTCGGCGCCCGCGGCGAGCGCTCCCGCGAAGATCGACTGCACGAACTTCGGCTCGACCGCGTTCATGACGTGGGTGGCCCGGTGGGCACGGGCGACGGATGCCACGACCTCGGGGTCGCTCGCATCGATCTGCGCCGTGGCGAACTTCGCCGCCACCTCGGCGCCGTGGCGTGCAGCGATCCAGTCGACGGTGCGGCGGGCACGGGACTCGTCGTAGTCGCTCACGACGACGGCGTCGTGGAAGCTGCGGCGGGCGAGGATCTTGGCGATTGCATCTCCGACGCCACCGGCGCCGACAAGGAGGATACGCATGGCTCGACCGTAGCGGCCGGCAGCGTAATTGTCCAATTGGACAGTTAGGAGGACTTCGGCCCGCCGGGGAACCCTCCGCTCGGGACCTGGCCGCCCGTGACCTCACCGCCCGAGAACATCCCGCTGTGGAACTGCCCGCCGCCCGCGTGTTCGGTGAGCCGCACCTGCCGATTGACGTCCTTGTAGAGCAGGTAGCGGAACGGCCCCGGCCCACCCGCGTAGCAGGCCTGCGGGCAGAACGCCCGGAGCCACAGGAAGTCGCCCGCCTCGACCTCGACCCAGTCGCCGTTCAGCCGGTAGACGCCCTTGCCCTCGAGCACGAAGATCCCGTGCTCCATGACGTGCGTCTCGGCGAACGGGATGGAGCCGCCGGGCCGGAACGTCACGATGTTCACGTGCATGTCGTGCGCGAGGTCGTCGGGGTCGACGAACCGCGAGGTCGCCCACGCCCCGTTCGTGCCCGGCATCCCCTCGGGCTCGACCTCCGCGTCGCTCGTGACGAACGACGTGGCCGTGTGGCCGTCGAGCGGCTCGTAGGCCTTGCGCACCCACTGGAAGCTCGTGAGCTCGGTGCCCTCGTTCGCGATCGACCAGCGCTCGCCCGCCGCGAGGTAGGCGTAGCCGCCGGCCGCGAGCACGTGCCGCTCGCCCTCCCGCTCGAGCGTGAGGGTGAGCTCGCCGGAGGTCACGAAGACGACGCCCTCGACGCCGGGCTCCTGCTCGGGCCGGTCGGCGCCGCCGCCGGGCGCGATCTCGACGATGAGCTGCGAGAACGTCGTGGCGAACCCCGCGATCGGCCGCGCCACGATCCACGAGCGGGTCCTCGTGAACCCCGGCAGGTTGCTCGTGACGATGTCGCGCAGCACGCCCTTCGGGATGACCGTGTACGCCTCGGTCACGATCGCGCGGTCGGTGAGGAGCTCGGTCTGGGCGGGCAGCCCGCCCTGCGGGGTGAAGTAGCTCATGGTGCCTCCTGGCGGTGCGCGAGTCCGACGCGGCATCCGTTCATGCCGTCGCCCTCCTCGGGTGGGCGAGCGCGACGAGCTCGTGCCCGTCGAGCCCGGTGTCGGCGGTGACCTCGGCCGGTGCGATCGCGCCGCAGCGCACGCCGCGCAGCACGAACCCGGCGAGCGCGCGCACGGTCGCGGGCTCGTCGAGCACGGCCCCCGAGGCGCCGGCGCCGGAACGGTGGTCGCGCAGCCGAGCGGATGCCTCGGCGTACCCCTCGCGGTAGAACGCGTAGGTCGCGAGGAACCGCGTGGGCAGCTGGTTGGCGTGCAGGTCCCAGCCCTGCGGGAATCCCCGCTCGAGCGAGCGGCGCACGAGCCGTGCGTGCAGCCGCCACGCCTCCTCGGCGCGATCGCCGATCGGCAGGATGTTCGTCGATCCGTCCGAGAGCCGGATGCCCGTGCCCGCGACAGCGACCTGCATCACCTGCTTCGCGAAGTCCGCGGCCGGGTGATCCATCGACTGGTGCGCGGGCGCGATCCCGAGGGCGGCGCTGTAGTCGTAGGTGCCGTAGTGCAGGCCGCTGATGCGGCCGGGCGCGGCGAGGGGCAGTCGGGCGACGGGCGAGACCCCGTCGGCGCCGAGGATGAGCTGGGGCGTCTCGGCCTGCACCTCGAAGCGCAGGCGACCGGCGGGCAGGCCGTGCGCGCGCTCGAGGGCAGCCATCACGTACGCCATCGCCTGCACCTGCGCGACCGTCGACACCTTCGGCAGCGTGAGCGCGAGGCCGTCGGGCAGTCCGCCCCGCTCGACGAGGGTCGTGACGAACAGGTCGAGCGTCCGGATGCCGCGGGCCCGCGTCGCGGCCTCGAACGACTTGCAGCGGATGCCGATGAACGGCGGGCCGAACCCGGCGGCCACGGCCGCGATCGCCCGCTTGGCGGCGCGCACGGCATCGGCATCCTCGACGTCGTCGCCGCGGTCGCCGTAGCCGTCCTCGAAGTCGATGCGCAGGTCCTCGATGGGCTCGCGCTCCAGCTTCTCGCGCACGCGGG
Source organism: Agromyces tardus (assembly GCF_003710805.1). Classification (GTDB taxonomy): domain Bacteria; phylum Actinomycetota; class Actinomycetes; order Actinomycetales; family Microbacteriaceae; genus Agromyces; species Agromyces tardus. The sequence goes on from NZ_RHHB01000012.1 coordinate 3,815, forward strand.
GCGCGACGGCCGCCGCGGTGCCCTCGTCGAGGCCGACGGATGCCGCGAGCGCCTCGAGTCCGCCGGCGGCATCGACCGCGGCGAGCGCGTCGCGCCCCCACACGGCGGGCAGTTCGGGCGTGAACCGGTCGGCCGGCACGTAGACCGTGTGCACGGGCTGGCGCGACCCGTCGTCGCCCGGGTACGCGGTCGCGAGCAGCTCGTCGGTCGCGGCGAGCCGGTCGTCGATGGCGGCCAGGTCCGCCGCGGCGAGGGACGTGGCCATGCTCACTCCAGCAGCTCGTAGGCCGGCAGGGTGAGGAAGTCGACGTACTCCTCGGCGAGGCAGAGGTCGGCGATGAGCCGGGCGGCAGGCTCGTAGTGGGCGGCGAACCGCACCGGGTCGACCTCTTCGCGCAACTCCTCGACCTCCTCGTCGAGGAGTCGCCGCACGAGCTCGGGCGTCACGGCGCGCCCGGTGTCGGCGAGCACGGCGCGGTGCTGCAGCTGCTGCCACACCTGCGACCGCGAGATCTCGGCCGTCGCGGCATCCTCCATGAGGTTGTGCAGCGCGACCGCCCCGTTGCCCGAGAGCCACACCGCCGTGTACGCCACGGCGATCGAGAGGTTGTTCCGCAGGCCCGCCTCGGTGACCTCGCCGCCCGCGGAGGCGACGTCGAGCAGCTCGGCCGCGGTGACCGCGACCTCGGGCCGCTGCCGGTCGATCTGGTTGGGCCGGTCGCCGAGCACCCCGTCGAACACCTCGCGGCAGATCGGCACGAGGTCGGGGTGCGCGACCCACGAGCCGTCGAACCCGTCGTTCGCCTCGCGGGTCTTGTCGGCGCGCACCTTCTCGAAGGCGGCGGCCGTGACCTCGGGGTCGGCGCGATTCGGCACGAACGCGGCCATGCCGCCCATCGCCGCAGCCCCGCGCCGATGGCACGTCTGCACGAGCAGCTCGGTGTAGGCGCGCATGAACGGCGCCGTCATCGACACCGACGCTCGGTCGGGCACGACGAACTCGGGCCCGGCGTCGCGGAACACCTTGATGATGCTGAACAGGTAGTCCCACCGGCCGGCGTTCAGGCCCGAGGCGTGCTCGCGAAGCTCGTAGAGGATCTCGTGCATCTCGAACGCGGCAGGGATCGTCTCGATGAGCACGGTGGCGCGGATGCTGCCGGCCGGCAGGCCGAGGTGCTCCTCGGCGAAGGCGAACACGTCGTTCCAGAGCCGCGCCTCGAGGTGGCCCTCGAGCTTCGGCAGGTAGTAGTACGGGCCGTGCCCGTTCGCGATGAGCTGCCGGGCGGTGTGGAAGCAGTGCAGCCCGAAGTCGACGAGCGATCCCGCCCCCCGCTCGCCGTCGACGAGCACGTGCTTCTCGGGCAGGTGCCAGCCGCGGGGGCGGGTGACCACCGTGGGGCGGCGGAGGTCGTCGCGGAGCGCGTACTCCCTGCCCTCGGGCGACGTGAACGCGAGCGTGCCGAGCGCGGCGTCGCGCAGGTTGCGGATGCTGCCGACGACGTTCGCCCACGTGGGACTGGAGGCGTCCTCGAGGTCGGCGAGCCACACGCGCGCCCCGGAGTTGAGCGCGTTGATCGCCATCTTCGCGGGATTCGCCGGGCCCGTGATCTCGACACGGCGGTCGGACAGGGCATCGGGCGGCGGCGGCACGTGCCAGTCGCCCTCGCGGATGTCGCGCGTCTCGGGCAGGAAGTCGAGTCGCTCCCCCGCGGCGATGCGAGCACGGCGCGCCCGTCGGGCGGCGAGCAGCTCGCGACGGCGCGGATCGAATCGGCGATGCAGTTCCTCGACGAACGCGAGCGCGTGCGGCGTGAGGATCTCCTCGCCGCCCGTGACGTCGGTGTCGCGGGCGATCTCGATGGTCATGCGCTGTCCTCCATTCCGGGGAAGCTGGGCCCAGACGCTGTGCCCATCATCGCGCACAAGCCCGCGCGGTGTAAGCCGCACGCCGGGCGCCGTGGAGATGCCGCAGGAGCCCCGGCGTAGACTCGCCGAGAGGGGTGGGCATGGATCACATCGACGTGACGGTCAACGGGCGACAGCGTCCGCTGACCGGAATCTCGGCGCACACGACGGCGCTCGACTGGCTGCGCGAGACGGGTCTCACGGGCGCGAAGGAGGGCTGCGCCGAAGGCGAGTGCGGGGCGTGCGCGGTGCTGCTCGCGACATCCGACGGCGCCGACGGCACGACGTGGACGGCCGTCAACGCGTGCCTCCTGCCGGCGGCCGCGCTCGACGGCCAGGAGGTCGTGACGAGCGAGGGACTCGGTTCGGCCGATGCGCTGCACCCCGTGCAGGAGCGCCTCGCCGAGGCGGGCGGCTCGCAGTGCGGGTACTGCACGCCGGGCTTCGCGTGCAGCATGGCCGCCGAGTTCTACCGGGCCGACCGCGTGCCCGCCGATGCCGACGGGCAGGAGCACGACCACGACCACGACCACGACCACGGTCCCAACGGCTTCGACCTGCACGCGCTGAGCGGCAACCTCTGCCGGTGCACCGGCTACCGACCGATCAGGGACGCCGCGTACGCGCTCGGCGAGCCGGAGCCCGCCGACCCGCTCGCGGCCCGCCGAGGCCGGCCCGCACCCGCGGCCCGGGCGACCCGGCTCGACGGCGACGGCGAGCGCTTCGTGCGCCCGGCCTCCCTGCACGAAGCGCTCCGGATGCTGCGCGACGAGCCCGAGGCCGTCGTGGTCGCCGGCTCGACGGACTGGGGGGTCGACCTGAACCTGCGCGGCCGCCGCGCTGCGCTCACGCTCGCGGTCGAACGGCTGCCCGAGCTCCGCAGCTTCGCCGTCGGCGACGACGCCGTCGAGATCGGCGCCGCACTCACGATCGCCGAGGTCGGGCGCCGGCTCGGCGGTCGCGTGCCGCTGCTCGCCGAGGCGTTCCCGCAGTTCGCGTCGCCGCTCATCCGCAACCGCGCCACGATCGGCGGCAACCTCGGCACGGCGTCGCCGATCGGCGACACCTCGCCCGCGCTCCTGGCGCTCGACGCCCGCGTGGTGCTCGTGTCGGCCGGCGGCGAGCGCGAGGTCGACCTCGCGGAGTACTTCACGGGCTACCGGCAGACGCTGCGCCGGCCCGACGAGCTCATCCGCGCGGTGCGCATCCCGCTGCCCCTCGCGCCGCTCGCCGCCTTCCACAAGATCGCGAAGCGACGCTTCGACGACATCTCGAGCGTCGCCGTGGCCTTCGCCCTCGACCTCGACGATGCGGGAGCGGTCACCGCGGCGCGCATCGGACTCGGGGGCGTCGCGGCGACGCCCATCCGCGCCCGCGCGACCGAGGACGCGCTCGTCGGGCGCACCTGGAGCATCGAGACCGTCCGCGACGCGGCATCCGTGCTGGGCGGCGAGGGCACGCCGATGTCGGATCACCGGGCGAGCGCGGAGTACCGCGCCGTCATGCTCGACCGGGCGCTGCTGAAGCTGTTCCGCTCGGCGCCCCGCGAGGAGGTGCCCGCATGAGCGAGCTCGCCGGCCGACCGGCCGACCCGGCGGTCGGCACCCCCGTCGCCCACGCCGACGCCCCGCTCCACGCGACGGGAGCCGCGGTCTACACCGACGACCTCGCCGCCCGCCGCAGCGACGTGCTCACCGCCTGGCCCGTGCAGTCGCAGCACGCCCACGCGCTCGTGACCCTCGACGTCGACGGCGCGCTCGCGGTGCCGGGCGTCGTGCGGGTGCTGACGGCCGACGACGTACCGGGCGTCAACGATGCGGGCGTGAAGGACGACGAACCGCTCTTCCCGAGCGAGGCGATGTTCCACGGGCACGCGCTCGCCTGGGTGCTCGCCGAGACGGCCGAGGCGGCCCGACTCGGCGCCGCAGCCGTGCAGGTCGCGTACGAGCCCCTGCCCGCGATCGTCACCGTGGCCGAGGCGATCGAGGCGGGTTCGTTCCAAGGGGTCCCCCGCACGATCCGTCGCGGCGACCCCGAGCGGGTGCTCGGCACCGCGCCGCACGTGTTCGAAGGGGTCTCCGAGGTGGGGGGCCAGGAGCACTTCTACCTCGAGACGCACGCCTCGCTCGCGCTCGTCGACTCCGAGGGGCAGGTGTTCGTCGAGTGCAGCACGCAGCATCCCTCGGAGACGCAGGAGATCGTCGCGCACGTGCTGGGGCTGCCGAGCAACCGGGTCACGGTGCAGACGCTCCGGATGGGCGGCGGGTTCGGCGGCAAGGAGATGCAGCCGCACGGCTTCGCCGCGATCGCCGCCCTCGGCGCCACGCTGACCGGGCGGCCCGTGCGCCTGCGCCTCAACCGCACGCAGGACCTCACGATGACGGGCAAGCGGCATCCGTTCCACATCGAATGGTCGGCGGGATTCGACGACGACGGGCGCATCCTCGCGCTCGCGACGACGCTCACCTCCGACGGCGGCTGGAGCCTCGACCTCTCCGAGCCGGTGATGGGCCGCGCGCTGTGCCACGTCGACAACGCGTACTGGATCCCGCACTTCGTGGCCCAGGGCCGCATCGCGAAGACGAACAAGGTGTCGCAGACCGCGTTCCGCGGGTTCGGCGGCCCGCAGGGGATGTTCGTGATCGAGGACATCCTGGGCCGCGTCGCGCCCGCACTCGGCATCGACGCCGCCACGCTGCGACGGCGCAACTTCTACGAGCCGGGGCAGACCACGCCGTACGGCCAGACCGTGCGCCACGCCGAACGGCTCCACGAGATCTGGGCCCGGGTCCGCGACGAGAGCGCCTTCGACGAGCGGCGCGCCCTGATCGCCGCGTTCAACGCCGAGCACCCCGACACGAAGCGCGCCCTCGCGATCACGCCCGTGAAGTTCGGCATCTCCTTCACCCTCACCGCCTACAACCAGGCCGGCGCGCTCGTGCACGTCTACAAGGACGGCTCGGTGCTCGTCAACCACGGCGGCACCGAGATGGGGCAGGGCCTGCACACCAAGATGCTGCAGGTCGCCGCCACCGCGCTCGGCGTTCCGCTGGAGTCGGTGCGCCTCGCGCCCACGCGCACCGACAAGGTGCCGAACACCTCGGCCACCGCGGCCTCGTCGGGCGCCGACCTCAACGGCGGCGCCGTGAAGCACGCCTGCGAGCAGATCCGCGACCGCATGGCCGCCGTCGCGGGCCGCCTCCTCGGCGTCGACGAGCGCGACGTGCGGTTCTCCCGTGGCCGCGTCTCGGGCCTCGGCGCCTCGGGTCCGTCGGTGACGTTCGCCGAGCTGGCGCAGGCCGCCTACGACCAGCGCGTGCAGCTCTGGGCGGCGGGCTTCTATCGCACCGAGGGACTGCACTGGGACGCCGACCGGATGCAGGGCGAGCCCTTCAAGTACTTCGCCTACGGTGCGGCGGCCACCGAGGTCGAGGTCGACGGGTTCACGGGGGCGAGCCGCATCCGCCGCGTCGACATCGTGCACGACGTCGGCGATTCGCTCTCACCGATCGTCGACCTCGGCCAGGTCGAGGGCGGCTTCGTGCAGGGCGCCGGATGGCTCACCCTCGAGGAGCTTCGCTGGGACGAGACCGACGGCCCGGGTCGCGGGCGCCTCCTCACGCAGTCGGCGAGCACCTACAAGCTCCCGAGCTTCTCGGAGATGCCCGAGGTGTTCAACGTGGGCTTCTACGAACGCGCCACGGAGGACGGCGTCGTGTACGGCTCGAAGGCCGTGGGCGAGCCGCCGCTCATGCTCGCCCTCAGCGTGCGCGAGGCGCTTCGCGAGGCGGTCGCGGCGTTCGGCGCGGCAGGCCACAGCGTCGAGCTCGCCTCGCCCGCGACGCCCGAGGCGGTGTTCTGGGCGATCGAGGACGCGCGCCGGGCCGCCGAGACCACGGGCACGACGGATGCCGCCGACGGCTCGCGCCGCGCGCAGCCGGCCCCCGCGGCGGCGGCGCCGATCGACGCCGCTCGCACGCTCACCCCGTTCGACCGCTGACCCGGGAGGCGCACGTGGACTGGTTGGCGGCCGCGCAGCGGCTCCGCGCCGAGCGCACGCCCTCGGTGATCGTCACGGTCGCGATGGTGCGCGGCCATGCACCGCGCAACGGCGGCGCGAAGATGGTCGTCTCCGGCGACGGCGTGTTCGGCACCGTCGGCGGCGGCAACCTCGAGGAGACGGCGATCCATCGGGCCCGGGCGATGCTCGCCGCGGGGGCGGCCGAGCCCGAGCTGCTCACCCTGAAGCTGAGCGACCGGTCGACGACTGCCGAGTACGGCGTGCAGTGCTGCGGAGGAGAGGTCACCATGCTGCTGGAACCCGTTCGCGTCATCCCCTCCGTCGCGATCTTCGGCGTCGGCCACGTGGGGCTCGAGCTCGCGCGCATCCTCGCCCGGCACGAGCTGGAGCTCGACCTCGTCGACTCGCGCGCGGCGATGCTCTCGCTGGAGCGGCTCGGCGTGCCCGGCGAATCCGGGCCCCTCGCCGACGCCGTCGCGACGATCCGGGTGCACCACGTGCCCGTGCCGGAGGCGGTCCTCGCAGAGTTGCCCGCCGGTGCGCACGTGCTCGTCATGACCCACGACCACGTCGAGGACCTCGCGATCGTCGAGACCGCATTGCGCACGCCCGGGCTCGGCTTCATCGGCCTCATCGGCTCGTCATCGAAGTGGGCGAGGTTCCGCACGCAGCTGCGCGAGGCGGGTCACGACGACGCCGCGCTCGACCGGGTGACGACGCCGATCGGCATCGCGGGCATCCGCTCGAAGGACCCCGCGGCGATCGCGGTGAGCGTGGCCGCCAGCGTGCTGCAGCAGCTCGAGACCGCCTCGGCCGGTGCCACGGGCGCAGCGGATGCCGCCGGCTGACGCCGGGCGACCCCCGCTCGCCCCCCGACCCGCCGCGACGGGTCGAGCCGCGCCTGCGGCGCTGTCGCGGCGGGATCAGCCGAGCGACAGCGCCGTCCACGACACCGGCGGCAGGGTGATCGTGAGCTCGCCGCCCTCGATGCGGACGGAGTCGTTCCGTCGCGGCGCGACCCGCTCGGGCTCGGCGAGCGTGTTCTTCGCGTACACGTCGTCGTCGGCGAGCGTGTGCGCCTCGAGCACCGACGCGTCGCCGAGCGCGGCGATGTCGACGGTGAGGGTCACTGCCTCGTCCTGGCTGCGGTTCACGAGGAAGACCGCGCTGCGGCCGGCGTCGGCGTCGTGCGTGGCGACCGCGTCGACGAGCGGCACCTCGCCGTACTCGGCCGTGCGGTAGGTGGGCGCGTCGAGCTTGAGCTCGAGCGCCTCGCCCTGTGCGAGTCGCGAGGTGATCGAGAACGGGAAGAACGTGGTCTGGCGCCACGCGGGGCCGCCCGGCTCGGTCATGATCGGCGCGATCACGTTCACGAGTTGCGCGAGCGACGCGCTCGTGACGCGGTCGGCGTGCCGGATGAGGGAGATCATGAGGTTGCCGAACACGACGGCGTCGGCGACCGAGTACACGTCCTCGAGCAGGCGCGGCGCGACGGGCCAGTTGTCGAGGCCCTCGATCCGGTCGACGTTCTGGAAGCGGGAGAGGTACCAGACGTTCCACTCGTCGAACGAGATGTTGATCGTCTTCTCGCTGCCGACGACGGCCTTCACGTGGTCTGCCGTGGCGACGACCGTCTCGATGAAGCCGTCCATGTCGACGGCCGAGGCGAGGAAGCTGCCGAGGTCGCCGTCCTTCTCCTCGTAGTACGCGTGGCACGAGATGTAGTCGACGTCGTCGTAGGTGTGCGTGAGCACGACGCGCTCCCACTCGCCGAACGTGGGCATGTGCGCGCTCGACGACCCGCACACCACCAGTTCGATCGACGGGTCGAGCTGGCGCATGGCCTTCGCGGCCTGCGAGGCGATCTTGCCGTAGTCGTCGGCGGAGCGGTGGCCGAGCTGCCACGGCCCGTCCATCTCGTTGCCGAGGCACCACATCTTCACGCCGAACGCGTCGGTGCGGCCGTTGTCGATGCGGCGCTGCGAGAGCGCGGTGCCGCCCGGGAGGTTCGCGTACTCGAGCAGGTCGAGCGCCTCGAGCGTGCCGCGCGTGCCGAGGTTCACCGCGAGCATGAGGTCGCTGCCGACCTTGTCGAGCCACGTGGCGAACTCGTGCAGGCCCACCTCGTTGGTCTCGGTGGAGTGCCAGGCGAGGTCGAGGCGGCGGGGCCGCTCGTCGCGCGGCCCGACGCTGTCCTCCCAGCGGAATCCCGAGACGAAGTTGCCGCCCGGGTAGCGGATGGTCGAGACGCCGAGCTCCTTCACGAGCTCGACGACGTCGGCGCGGAAGCCGTCGGCATCGGCCGTCGGGTGCGTCGGCTCGTAGATGCCGTCGTAGACGTGGCGGCCGAGGTGCTCGACGAAGCCGCCGAAGACGTTGCGGTCGACGCGCCCGACGGTGAAGTGCGGGTCGATGGTCAGGCGTGCGGTGGGCATGTGCTGCTTTCTGTGTGGGTGCGGTGGTTCGGCGGGGATGTCGCGGCTGCGGCATCCGCTGGCCTTGATCGGTTCGGCCGGGAATCGACGGGCTACTTGATGCTGCCGATCGAGAGACCGCCCTGCCAGTAGCGCTGCAGGAACAGGAACGACAGGATGAGCGGCAGCACGGAGACGAACGCGCCCGTGGTGATGAGGTTCCACACCTGCTCGCCGCCCGCGCCCGCGTTCGAGAGCGCGGTCCAGCGGTTGAGGCCGACGGTGACGGGCAGCAGGTCGGGGTCGGTGAGCACGGCGAGCGGGAGGAAGAAGTTGTTCCACGTGCCGACCACCGAGAGCAGCAGCACCGTGACGATCGCGGGCCGCAGCAGCGGCAGCGCCACCTGGAAGAACGTGCGGAGCTCGCCCGCGCCGTCGATGCGAGCCGCCTCGAGCATCTCGTCGGGCACCGCGTCCTGCGTGTAGACGCGCATGAGGTAGACGCCGAAGGGGCTCAGCAGGCTCGGCAGGATGACGGCCCACGGCGTGTTGATGATGCCGTACTGGCTCAGCAGCATGAACGTGGGGATGACGAGCGCCGTGAGCGGCACCATGACCGAGCCGAGGATCACCGTGAACACGGCGCCGCGACCCCGGAACCGGTACTTCGCGAAGCCGTAGCCGGCGAGGATCGCGAGGATCGTGGCGCCGATGCCGCCCGCGAACGCGTAGAGGAACGAGTTCGCGAGCCACCGCCAGTAGATGCCGCCCTGGTAGGTGACGAGCTGCACGAGGTTGTCGACGAACGCGAACTGGTCGGCGAACCAGAAGGCGGGGCTGCTGAACAGGCCGGAGGTGCTCTTCGTCGCGGCCACGGTGAGCCACCAGATGGGGATCACGAAGTAGATCGCGAGGATCACGAGGAAGACGTGCGAGCCGATGCGCCGGCCGCCGAGCCGCCGGCCGCGCTCGCGGACGCTGCGGTCCACGTGCGAGGGCACGCCCGTCGCGGTGGTCAGGGGTTCGTCGCGCACGTCGGTGTCGCGCGCGTCGGTGCGGGGGGCGAAGACGCTCATCACTTGAGTCCGCTCTGCTTGCGCGTCAGGAACAGGAACACGTACGAGCCGGCGAACACGAGGATGCCCAGCGAGAAGGCGATCGCCGACGCGTAGTTGAACTGGCTGTACGAGAAGGCCAGGGAGTAGGCGTACATGTTCGGCGTGTACGCGGCGTCGATGGCGCCCTGCGCGATGTTGCGCAGCACGACCGGTTCGGTGAAGAACTGCAGCGTGCCGATGAGCGCGAAGGTGATCACCATGACCATCGACGACGAGATCATGGGCACCTTGATGCGCATCGCGGTCTGCCAGCCGTTCGCGCCGTCGATGCGCGCCGCCTCGTAGACCGAGGGGTCGATCGAGCGCAGCGCCGCATAGATGACGACCATGTAGTAGCCCGACCACTGCCAGGTCACGATGTTGACGAGGCTGCCGAAGATCGAGCCCGACGCGAGGAAGTCGGGCGCGGGGAGCCCGACGAGGTCGAAGAGCGTGGCGCTCGGGCCGAAGCCCGGGCTGTAGAGGAAGCTCCACATCAGCGCGCCGATCACGACCGGGATGGCGTACGGGGCGAAGATCAGCAGCCGCGAGGCCTTCGCGAGGCGCGTGGCGAGGGTGTCGAGCACGAGGGCCGCCGCGAGCGCGACGATGAGCTGCGCGGGGATCATCACGACGGCGAAGGCGGCCACGCGCAGGAGGCCCTCGAGGAAGAGCGGGTCGGTGAACGCCTTGGCGTAGTTGTCGACGCCGGTGAACCGGGTGCCCGTGGCGAGCGTCGACGTGAACAGGCTCATGCCGAAGGCGTAGCAGAGCGGGAAGATGAGGAAGAGCGCGAAGACGACGAGGAACGGCGTCACGAACAGCCATCCCCAGCGCTGGCGCCGGGCCTCGAGCCGCGAGCCGCCCTGCCGCCGGCCTCCCCGAGCGGATGCCGCGGGCACCGCCGGTGCGGGCGCCGTCAGGGCCGTGTGCGTGGTCATGGGTATCGCTTTCTGGTGGAGGAGCGGTCGGATGCGGGTGCCGCGTCCCGGCACGGGGCCGGGACGCGGCATCCGCTCACTTCAGGGTGAAGCCCTGCTCGCCGGCGTACTGCTCGAGGGAGGTCTGCAGGTCGTCGAGCGCCGCGTCGGAGGTCTTCTCGCCCTGCACCATCGCGTACAGCTCCTCGGTCAGCTGGTCGTACGCGTAGTTCTGGAAGGGGCTGAACGTGAAGCCGGTGTAGCCGGCCGCCGCGTCGAGGAAGACGTCCTTGTTGATCTGCTGGCCGCCGAAGAACGGGTACTCGAGGTCGCGGAAGTAGTCGGAGTCGAGGATCGGCTTCCACAGCGGGAAGAGCGCCGCCTCCTCGATGCCGATCTTCCACGCCTCCTCGGTGCCGAAGACCTCCTTGGCCACGGTCGCGGCGGCCTCGGGGTCCTTGGCCTGGCTCGTCACCGCGAAGGTCGAGCCGCCCCAGTTGATCTGCACGGGGTTCGCGGGGTCCCACTGCGGAACCGGTGCGGCCTTCCACTCGGCGTCGGAGTCGGCGTCGGAGAGGCCGCCGAGGTAACCGGGACCCCACGCCGCGGCGACGTAGATCGCGTAGCTGCCGTCGACGAGCTTCGTGTTGTAGTCGGCGGTGAAGGCGTCATCGGTGGCGACGAGGCCGCGCTTGACGAGATCGTCCCAGTAGGCGAGCACCTTCTTCGAGCCGTCGTCGTTCACGTCGATGCCGATCGAGGTCGGGTCGGCGTTGTCGTACTCGAAGGGCACCGAGCCGGCCTGCGCGAAGAGCGCCTGGTTGTAGGCGCGGCCGTTCGTGGGGAAGTCGGCGAGGACGCCGGGTGCACCGGCATCCTTCAGCGCCTGCGCCGCGGCCTCGAACTCGTCCCACGTGGTGGGCACCGCGATGCCGTACTGGTCGAGGATGTCCTTGCGGTAGAGCATGCCCATGGGGCCGCCGTCGACCGGGATCGCGTAGACCGCGTCGCCGCTCGAGACGTCCTTCCAGGCGCCCTCGGTGTAGTCGGCCTTCACGTCGTTCGCGCCGAACTTCGTGAGGTCGACGAGTGCGTCCCGGATCGAGAAGCTCGAGAGCACCTCGGACTCGAGCATGATGACGTCGGGTGCGCCGGAGCCCGATTCGATGGCCGTCGAGAACTTGGTGTACTCGTCGTTGCCCTGGCCGGCGTTCGTCCAGCAGATCTGCACGTCGTCGTGGTTCTCGTTGAACAGGTCGACGACCTGCTCGAAGGCGGGGTACCAGGCCCAGACGCTCACCTGGGTCGCGTCGGGCTGGAGGATCTCGTTGGTGCAGGATGCCTCGGCCGGGCCGGACGAGCAGCCGGTCAGCGCGGCCGCCGCGACGGCGACGACGCCGGATGCGGCAAGGAGCTTCGACTTCATAGCTGTGTGTTTCCTCTCGCGGTGTTGGACACCGTTGTCTCTGGCGGGGGGCTCGAGCGACGCCGCGAGGGGGCTCCACGGCGAGTTCCGAGTTTGTACAACGTTGTAAAGTAAACGTTGTAGAGACATGGTTGCGCGGGTCGCGCGAGTTGTCAAGCGCGAGTCGGAATGCGTCTGCCGACGGGCCGCGCGAGCGGGCGCGCCGCGGCGCGCCGCACGGCTCGGCGGCTGCGGGTCGGGCGTTGTGAGCGTGCGGGCGACTCAGCGCGTCGGCACGGCGGCAGGGGCGAGCCGGTCGGCCGGCGCCGACTCGCGTTCCACGATGCGGAAGTCTGCGAGCAGCAGGCGCGGCGGCCCCGCGGCATCCGGATCGGCGATGCGCTCCATGAGCGTCGAGACGGCCGTGCGGGCGATCCACGCCTGGCCCGGATCCACGGTCGTGAGCGATGGGATGGAGTAGCCCGCCTCGTCGAGGTCGTCGAAGCCGACGACGGCGACGTCCTCGGGCACGCGTCGGCCCGATTCCTGCAGCACGCGCATCGCGCCGAGCGCGAGGGTGTCGTTGAGGCCGAAGACCGCGTCGAACTCGGCCCCGCGGTCGAGCAGCTCCCGCATGCAGCGGGCGCCGTTCGAGCGGTGCCACAGCGTCGTGTGGCCGATGATCGATTCGTCGTACGCCACCCCGGCGGCATCGAGCGCCTCACGGTATCCGCGCAGGCGCAGCCCGGCCGAGCCGATCACCTCGCCCTCGTGGGCGCCGATGATCGCGATGCGCCGGCGCCCGCTCGCGAGGAGGTACTCGGTGGCCGCCCGCGCCGCCTCGACGTTCCGCATCGTGACGTGGTCGGCCGGGCCGTCGAAGATGCGCTCGCCGAGCACGACGAGCGGGTACGGGACCTCGAGCCGATCGACGTCGTCCTGGCCCATCCCGAGGGGGCTGAAGATGAGCCCGTCGGTCATCTTGAGCCGGGGGCTTCGCAGCAGCTCGAGCTCGCGATCGCGATCGCCGCCGGTCTGCTCCACGAGCACGACGACGCCGGCCTCCTCGGCCGCCTCGATCACGGCCGCCGCGAGCTCCGCGAAGTAGCTCAGCCCGAGCTCGGGCACCGCGAGCGCGATCGCGCCCGTGCGTCCCGACCGCAGGCTGCGCGCCGTGAGGTTCGGGGTGTAGCCGAGCTCGGCGATCGCCTGCTCGACACGCGCCCGGGTGGCGGGGCGGATGTGCGGGTACTCGTGGATGACGTTCGACACGGTCTTGATGGAGACGCCCGCGAGCCTCGCCACGTCGTGCAGCGTCGCAGCCATGGGCCCTCCTCGATCGGTTGGCGCCGAGTCTACAACGTTGTACTCCTCGCGCCGGCCCCCGACGCGGTCCCGGCGCGTCACGCCGTGGGGACGCTCCCCCGCGGCACCGCCGGCGGCGTCACGTGGGCCTGCGCACGCGCGGCGTTCTCCTCCGAGATGCGCGTCGCCCTCGCGAGCCGCTCGCGCTCGAGCTTCTGTGCGAAGACCGTCCAGACGAGCAGGGCGACACCCACGCCGATCAGGGCGCCGGCGATCGTGTCGGTGATCCAGTGCGCTCCGAGGTAGGTGCGGCTCACGGCCATGAGCAGCGTGTAGACCGCGCCGAGGACCCAGACCCACAGCCTCGGCACGATGATGCCGAGCGCGACCGCGATGGTGGCCGCGTTCGCGACATGGCCCGAGGGGAACGACCCGAAGTCCGCGGTGACCAGGATGTCCAGCGGCCGGGCCCGCCCGAAGAGGTTCTTGAGCAGTTGCACCAGGCCGGCGCTCGCGATCGAGGCCACGACGAAGTAGAACGCCGCCCACGGTCGTCGGATCGCGAACAGGATGATCGTGATCGTGACCGGCACGACGAACACGCCGAGGATGCCGCCGCCCAGGGCGTCCATGCCGAATGCGAAGAAGTCGCCGATCGGGCCCCGCAGCGAGAAGACGTCCTCGGCCCACTCTTCGTCGAGCTCGAACGGGAGGCCGTTCGAGCGCAGGGCGATCACGAGTCCGAGGACCGCCGCGATGACGACGGCCGTTGCGCCCGCGACGAACGGGACGTACCTGCCGACGTGCTCGACGCGGGCCTCGCGCTCGACGGGATCCGCGATCTCGACCGGGGCGCCGGTAATGTCACCGCGCGGCGCCTCGGCCGCGTGGTCGGGCGCGGTCGCGGTGCGTGCGGCCCCGGACTCGCCGGCGCGGCCGGTCTCGACGTCGGCGGTGACCTGCTCGGGTTCGGGTTCCGATGCGCTCATGCGTCCACGCTAATCGCCGAACCCTGAGAGCGGGCGAGCGGATGCCGCGAGGCGGCGCCTTCGCGCAGGCGCGCCGCCGCGGCATCCGCTCGACCGACGCGCTAGTCGCTGAGCGCCGGCACGCTCCTCGGACGCACGAGCGTCCACAGCGCGATGATCGCGACGATCGCGGCGAGCACCATCATGAACGCCATCGGCGTCGCACTGCCGACGCCCATCAGGCCGATGAGCGGCGAGAGCGCGCCCGCGAGGCCGAAGTTGAGGGCGCCCAGCAGCGATGCCGCCGTGCCGGCCTCCGCGCCGTGCGGCGCGAGCGCGAGCACCTGCACCGCGGGGAACGTGAAGCCGCACGCCGCGATGTAGATCCACAGCGGGATCGCCGTGCCCCAGAAGCCCGCGCCCGAGCTGTCGAGCACGATGATCGCGATCGCCATGGCGAGGTGCACGACGGTCGTGATCGCGATGATCCACTGCGGCGGCACCGGTCCGCGCATGAGCCGGGAGCTCGCCTGCACGCCGATGATGATGCCGATCGAGTTGACCGCGAAGAGAAGGCCGTACTGCTGCGGCGTGAACTCGTACAGCTGCTGGAACAGGAACGACGAGGTCGAGAGGTAGGCGAACAGTCCTGTGAACGTCATGCCGCCGATGAGCGCGGTGCCGACGTAGACCCGGTCGCGGAAGAGGGCGCGGTAGCGGTCGCGCATCGACGAGTGCCCCGCCACGTGGCGCCGCGACTCCGGCAGCGTCTCGACGATGAGGAAGGCGACCGCGAGCACGACCACGAGGCCGTACACGGCGAGCACGACGAAGACCCCGCGCCAGTCCATGACCTGCAGGAGCTGCGAGCCGATCACGGGGGCGAGCACGGGCGCGAGGCCGTTGACGAGCGCGAGGCGCGAGAGCATGCGCACGAGCGGCTTGCCGCCGAAGAGGTCGCGCACCATCGCCATCGCGACGACGCCGCCCGCCGCGGCGCCGAAGCCCTGCAGGAGCCGGAACGCCACGAGCCAGGCGATGTCGGGGGCGAAGGCCGCGCCGACGGATGCCGCGATGTGCAGCACCGTCGAGAGGATGAGCGGCATCCGGCGGCCCACCTTGTCGCTCCAGGGGCCGACGACGAGCTGGCCCAGGCCGAAGCCGAGCATGGTTCCCGTGAGGGTGATCTGGATGGCGGTGGCGCTCACGCCGAACTCCGCCTCGAGGACCGGGAAGGCGGGGAGGTAGAGGTCCACCGTGAACGGGCCGAGGGCGGTGAGCGCTCCGAGCACGAGCACGTAGACGAGCCGCTGGCGGCGGCTCAGCAGGTCGCCGGGGTGTGCGGGCTCGTGGATGTCGTAGGGGCGGACGATGGGGATGGAGGCAGTGGACAAAGGCGTTCCCGTGGCGTGCTCGAGTGCGGTTCGGTGGGGTGCAGTTGTCGGCGCACGCCCTCGGGCGCCGGGCAAAAGGAAACGGCGCCCAGTGGGCGCCGCCGGGGAGCGATCTCGGCCCGCGATGGCCTCGAATCGATTCGACTGCGTCCAGTCTAGCGCGTGACCCCACCCGGAAATCAAGTCCGAACGACGTTCGGGTTTCGAATGGGGCGGGTCGGCCGGCCGGCAGGCTCGTCGGTCAGGCGGCCTCCGCGCCGAGCGGATCCGCGAGCAGCGGCGCGAACGCCGCCTCGGCCGCGCCGATGAGGAGGCGGTCCTCGCCGAGCGCCGCGACCCGGATCTCCAGGTCCTCGGTGGCCGCCGCGACCGCCTGCGACCGCACGATTGCCTCGAGGTCGGCCGGGTCGCTCTCGGCGACCGTCGCGAGGAACCCGCCGAGCACGACGAGCGACGGGTTCAGCACGTTCACGGCGTTCACGAGCGCCGTGCCGAGGATGCGACGCTGACGCGCGAGCTCCTCGGCGACCTCGGCCGACGGCGCGTCCGCGAGGGCCGCGGCGAGCGCCGGCTCGTCGCCACTGGCGAGCCCCGCGACCGCGAGGAGCCGAGCGCGGCTCACCTCGTCCTCGAGCACGCCGCCCTCGGCACGGCGATCGCCGCTCGCGCCGATGCCCGGGCGGTTCTGGCCGAACTCCCCCGCGTAGCCGGCCGTGCCGCCCACCAGGAGGCCGTGCACGACGAGCCCACCGCCGATGCCGCTCGCGCCGCCGTTGAGGTAGACGAGGTCGTCGACGCCCCGGCCCGCGCCGAAGAGGTGCTCGGCATGCGCGCCGAGGCTCGCGTCGTTGCCGACGGCCGCCTGCAGGCCGGTCGCCTCCTCGACGAGCGCGCGCAACGGCACCTCCGACCATTCGAGGTGGGGAGCCCAGCGCACGAGCCCGTCGGAGGCACGCACGAGGCCGGGCACCGCGAGCCCCACGCCGATGAACCGCGCGTCGGACAGCGACCCCGCCGCCCAGCGGTCGAGCGTCTCGGCGACGAGTCGCGCGACCTCCTCCGGGCTCGGCAGGTGGTCGACCTCGATGCGCTCGCGCACCGGGATGCGCCCGTCGATGCCGACCGCGGCGATCTCGACGGCGTCGACCTCGGGGTTCACGGCGACAGCGAGCACGCGCGGGTCGGCCGCCACGACGGGCGACGGCCGCCCGACGCGCTTGGTGGGGTCGGGCGCCTGCTCGAGGACGAGCCCGAGCTCGACGAGCTCGCCCACGAGGGTCGCGACGGTCGAGCGGTTGAGTCCCGTGAGCGCGGTGAGGCGCGCGCGGGAGAGCGGTCCTTCGAGGTGCACGAGGCGCAGCACTTTCGAGAGGTTTCGACGATGCACGCCGTCGAAGGTCCCGCCGAGGTCAGTCACGCGTCCACCTTAGGGGCGTGGCAGCGGCTGTGTCGCGGCGACGCGCCGAATATGTTGCGCTTGACGGCATATCGGATGCCACGTATATTCGACACGTCCAGATCACTTTCGACGTTGGAGTCGAAACTTTCGAGAGGTTCAACGATGAACAGACGCAGCATCACGCGGCTCGTCACGCTGGGTGCGGTGGCCGCACTGGCCGTCGGCACCGTCACCGGGTGCAGTGCCGGAGGCGGTGGCTCGGAGGACGGCTCCGTCGAGCTGAGCTTCTGGCACAACTCCACGACCGGCGCCGGCAAGGCCTACTGGGAGCAGACCGCGAAGGACTTCGAGGCCGAGCACCCCGGCGTCGACATCAAGATCCAGGCCATCCAGAACGAGGACATGGACGGCAAGCTCCAGACCGCCCTGAACTCGGGCGACGCGCCCGACATCTTCATGGCCCGCGGCGGTGGCAAGCTCGCGGCCGTCGTCGAGGCCGGACAGGTGCAGGACCTCACCGATGCGCTGTCGGACGAGACGAAGTCCGCCCTCGGTGAGGCATCGCTCGCCGCGCTTTCCGTCGACGGCAAGGTCTACGGCGTGCCCTCCTCCGTGCTGCCCGGCGGCATCTACTACAGCAAGGACCTGTTCGCCCAGGCCGGCATCACCGAGACGCCCACGACGTTCGACGAACTGGGCGAGGATGTGGACAAGCTCAAGGCCGCGGGCATCGCCCCGATCGCCCTCGGCGCCAAGGATGCCTGGCCCGCAGCGCACTGGTACTACTTCTTCGTCCTCCGCGAGTGCTCGCAGGACGTCGTGGCCGGCCTCGCGACCGACCCGAGCTTCGCCGACGAGTGCTTCCTGCGCGCCGGCGAGGACCTCGCGGACTTCGCCGCGACCGAGCCCTACAACGAGGGCTTCCTCACCACCTCGGCCCAGCAGGGCGCCGGTTCCTCCGCGGGCCTGGTCGCCAACCACAAGGCGGCCATGGAGCTCATGGGCGCGTGGGACCCGGGCGTGATCGCCTCGCTCACCCCCGACGAGAAGCCGCTCGCCGACCTCGGCTGGTTCCCCTTCCCCGCCGTCGACGGCGGTGACGGCGGTGACGGCGCGATGATGGGCGGCGTCGACGGCTACAGCTGCTACGTCGACGCGCCGAAGGAGTGCGCCGAGTTCCTCGAGTTCGCCTCGCAGAAGGCGCAGCAGGAGGCCTACGCCGACGCGTTCGTCACCCTCCCCGCCAACCAGGAGTCCCAGGGCGTCGTGACCGACCCCGCCCTGCAGGAGGTCCTCGCCTCGTACAACGACGCACCGTACGTCTCGGTCTGGCTCGACACGCTGCTCGGCCAGAACGTCGGCAACGCCCTGAACGTCGGGGTCGTCGACCTGCTCGCCGGCAAGGGCGACGCCCAGGGCATCGTCGACGCGGTCGACGACGCCATCAAGAAGGGCTGAGAGGCCCTCGCACCATGAGCGTTCGCACCAGCTCCCCCGCTGCACTGAGGCGAGCCCCGGCGGACGACGTACGGGCCGGGGACGACGTGTCGTCCCCGGCCCCGCGTCGGGCCGGCGACGCCGCGGCCTCGACCCCGCGTCCCGTCCGGCGCGACTGGCGGAAGATCGTCGAGATCGCCGTGCTCGTCGGCCCGGCCCTCGTCGTCTTCCTCGGCTTCGTCATCTTCCCGGTCGTCATGGCCGGGTACTACGGGTTCTTCCGCTGGAAGGGCTACGGCCCGCCCACCGACTTCATCGGCCTCCAGAACTACGCCACGATCTTCCAGGACCCGACCTTCCACGAGGCGCTGTGGCACAACCTCGTCATCGTCGTGATGTCGCTCGTGCTGCAGGGGCCGCTCGCACTGCTGCTGGCGCTGCTGCTGAACCGGCCGATGCGCGGGCAGTCGGCGATCCGGGTGCTCATCTTCGTGCCCTACGTCATCGCCGAGGTCGTCGTCGGCACCGGGTGGAGCCTCATGCTCCAGACGGACGGCGCGCTCAACGGACTGCTCGAGAAGATCGGCCTCGGCGCCCTCGCCCAGGACTGGCTCTCGAACCCCGATCTCGCGATCTGGACCCTGCTCGGCATCATCACCTGGAAGTACGTCGGCTTCGCCGTCATCCTCTTCCTCGCCGGCCTCCAGGGCATCCCGCAGGAGCTCACCGAGGCCGCCCAGATCGACGGCGCCTCCTACTGGCAGATCCAGCGCCGGATCACCCTGCCGCTGCTCGGCCCGACCCTGCGCATCTGGGCCTTCCTGTCGATCATCGGATCGCTGCAGCTCTTCGACCTCGTCTACATCATCTGGGGCCAGTACATCTCCTCGACCGCCGGCACCTCGACCATGGCGACGTACATGGTCGCCAACGGACGCAATGCCGGCAACTACGGCTACGGCAACGCCGTGGCGGTCGTGCTGTTCCTCATCTCACTCGTCGTCGCCCTCGTCTACCAGCGCTTCGTGCTGCGCCGGGACACGGCGGGCGCCCTCACCGAACGGAGCGAGCGATGACCGCCTCGACCATCGCGATCCCCCGGGCCAGACGGCCGCGCAACGGTGCGCTCCCGTGGGGCAGCCCCGCCATCTACTTCGGCGCGCTCGTCGTCGTCGCGCTCATGCTGGCGCCGATCCTGTACATCATCGTCGGCGGCTTCCGCACCAACGCGCAGATCACCGCCGACCCGTCGGGGATGCCCTCGCCCTGGGTGGGGAAGAACTACGCCGACGTGCTCGGCAGCACGACGTTCTGGGGCGAGGTGGCGAACTCCACGGTGGCCGCCGTCGTCACCACGATCGGGGTCGTCGCGCTCGGCCTCATGGCCAGCTACGTGCTCGCGCGCTACCAGTTCCCGGCGCGCGGGCTGCTCTACGCGGTGTTCGCCGCGGGCCTCATGTTCCCCATGACGGTGGCCATCACGCCGCTCTACATCGTGGTGCGCAACCTCGGCCTCATGAACTCCCTGACCGGCATCATCCTGCCCCAGATCGCCTTCGCGCTGCCGACGACGATCATCATCCTGGTGCCGTTCCTGCGGGCCATCCCCGACGAGATCGAGGAGGCCGCCGCGATCGACGGATGCTCGCGCCTCGCCTTCTTCTGGCGCATGGTGGTGCCGCTGGCGCTGCCCGGCGTGATCACCGTGGGCATCCTCGCGTTCATCGCGAGCTGGAACAGCTACATCCTGCCGCTGTTCATCCTGAACGACGAGGCCGCCTTCACCCTGCCCCTCGGCGTGCAGGCCTTCGCCTCGCAGTACTCGGTCGACACCGCCAAGGTGCTCGCCTTCACCTCGCTGTCGATGATTCCCGCCCTCATCTTCTTCAGCATCTTCGAGCGCCGCATCGTCGGCGGCCTCACCGGGGCGGTGAAGGGATGAGCGAGCCGATGACCACGATCCACCCCGAGGTGACGGATGCCGCGCCGCCGGCGCCATGGCACGACGCATCCGTGCCCGTGGCCGACCGAGTCGAGTCGCTCGTCGCCGCGATGACCCTCGACGAGAAGCTCGCGCAGCTCTACGGCGTGTGGGTCGGCGCGTCCGACGACGGGGGCGGCGACGTCGCCCCGCACCAGCACGACCTCAACGACGTCGTCGACCTCGACGCGCTGCTCCCCTCGGGGCTCGGGCAGCTCACGCGCCCCTTCGGCACCGCGCCCATCGACGCCGCCGTCGGCGCGGTCTCGCTCGCCCGCACGCAGCAGCGCATCGTCGCCGCGAACCGCTTCGGCATCCCCGCCCTCGCGCACGAGGAGTGCCTCGCGGGCTTCGCGGCCTGGGGCGCCACCGCCTACCCGGTGCCGCTGTCGTGGGGCGCGTCGTTCGACCCCGAGCTCGTCGAGCGGATGTCGCGCCGCATCGGCGACGACCTGCGCAGCGTGGGCGTGCACCAGGGCCTCGCGCCCGTGCTCGACGTCGTGCGCGACGCCCGATGGGGCCGCGTCGAGGAGACCATCGGCGAGGACCCGTACCTCGTCGCGACCGTGGGCACCGCGTACGTGCGCGGCCTCGAGTCCGCGGGCGTCGTGGCGACGCTCAAGCACTTCGTGGGCTACTCCGCCTCGCGGGCGGGGCGCAACCTCGCGCCCGTCTCGGTCGGCACGCGCGAGCTCGCCGACGTGCTCCTGCCGCCGTTCGAGATGGCCGTGCGCGAGGGGGGCGCGCGCAGCGTCATGAACGCGTACACCGACCTCGACGGCGTGCCCTCGGCGGGCGACCGGGCGCTGCTCACGGGGCTGCTGCGCGAGACGTGGGGCTTCGACGGCACCGTCGTGGCCGACTACTTCGCGGTCGCGTTCCTGAAGCTGCTGCACGGCGTGGCCGGCACGTGGGGCGAGGCCGCGGCCGAGGCGCTCGAGGCGGGAATCGACGTCGAACTGCCCACCGTCAAGGCGTTCGGCGCGCCATTGCGCCGCGCGGTCGAGTCGGGCGCCCTCGACGTGGCCGTCGTCGACACGGCCCTGCGCCGCGTGCTGCGGCAGAAGGCCGAGCTCGGCCTGCTCGACGCCGACTGGTCGCCCGTGCCCCCTGCCCTGCGCGGCGCCGACCTCGCCGACGCCGAGGCGCTCCGCGGCTCGATCGACCTCGACTCCCCCGGCAACCGCGCGCTCGCCGCGCAGCTCGCCGAGGAGGCGGTCGTGCTGGTCTCGAACGACGGCACCCTGCCGCTCGCGGCATCCGCAGCCCGCACCATCGCGGTCATCGGGCCCAACGCCGACGACCCGTACGCGATGCTCGGGTGCTACTCGTTCCCGGCGCACGTCGTGGTGCAGCACCCCGGCGTCGCGACGGGCATCGAGATCCCGAGCCTGCTGGACGCGCTCCGTGCCGAGTTCCCGGGCAGCGACCTCCGCTTCGCACGGGGCACGAGCGTCGACGGCGGCGAGACCGAGGGCATCGCGGATGCGGCGGCGCTCGCGGCATCCGCCGACGTCGCGATCCTCGTGCTCGGCGACCGCGCGGGCCTCTTCGGCCGGGGCACGAGCGGCGAGGGCTGCGATGTGGAGTCGCTCGCCCTGCCCGGCGCCCAGCAGCAGCTCGTCGATGCCGTGCTCGCCACGGGCACCCCGACCGTGCTCACGCTGCTCGCCGGTCGCCCGTACGCGCTCGGCCGTGCGGTGACCGACGCGGCGGCGATCGTCGAGGCGTTCTTCGCGGGCGAGGAGGGCGCCCCGGCGATCGCGGGCGTGCTGAGCGGCCGCGTGAACCCGAGCGGCCGCCTGCCCGTGAGCGTGCCGGCCACGCCCGGCACCCAGCCGACGAGCTACCTCGCCGCGCCCCTGGCACGCGCCACCGAGGTCTCGAACATCGACCCGACGGCGGCGTTCCCGTTCGGCCACGGGCTCTCCTACACCCCGTTCGAGTGGGAGTCGTTCGCGGGCGACGACGAGGAGATCGGCGTCGACGGCGAGGCCACGGTACGGCTGCGGCTGCGCAACGCCGGCGACCGCGCGGGCACCGAGGTCGTGCAGCTCTACCTGCACGACCCGGTGGCGTCGGTCGTGCGCCCGGTGCAGCGGCTCATCGGCTTCGCGCGGGTCGACCTCGCTGCCGGCGAGCGCGCCGAGGTGCGCTTCACGGTGCCCGCCGACCTCGCGTCGTTCACGTCGCGGTCGGGCGAGCGCATCGTGGAGCCCGGCGAGCTCGTGCTGGGCGCCGGGCGCTCGAGCGCCGACCTGCCGTTCGCGCACACGGTGCGGCTCACCGGTGCGCCGCGCGCGGTCGACCAGACCCGGCGGCTGCATCCGGTGGTCGAGGTCGTGGCCGTGGCATCCGCCGCCGCCCGCCTCGAGGCCTGAGGGGCGCCCCGGTGGGCCGCTTCCGCAACCCGGTGCTGCCGGGCTGCCACCCCGACCCGAGCGTGTGCCGCGTGGGCGGCGAGTTCTTCCTCGTCACCTCGACGTTCGAGGTGCTGCCGGGGCTGCCGATCCACCGGTCGCGCAACCTCGTGGACTGGGAGCTCGTCGGCCACGCCGTGCACCGGCCGGGTCAGCTCGACCTGTCGACCGTGCCTGCCTCCGGCGGCCTGTTCGCGCCGACGATCCGGCACCACGACGGCCGGTTCCACGTCGTCTGCACCGTGGTGCACGGCGAGGGCCGGCAGGGGCATTTCCTCGTCACGGCGACGGATGCCGCGGGCCCCTGGTCGGACCCGATCTGGTTCGACGGGGTGCCCGGCATCGACCCGTCGCTCACGTTCGACGAGGGGCGCGCGTGGCTCTGCGGCACGCGCCTCGCCGAGCCGGGGGCGTGGGAGGGGCAGACGGAGGTCTGGCTGCGCGAGCTCGATCCGGCCTCGTTCGCGCCGATCGGGCCCGAGCACCTGCTCTGGCGCGGCGCCCTCGTCGGCGCCCGCTGGGCGGAAGGGCCGCATCTCTTCCGCCGTGACGGACGCTGGCTGCTGCTCGCCGCGGAGGGCGGCACCGAGCGCGACCACGCGATCGTCGTCGCGTACGCCGACGAGATCACCGGACCCTACGTGGGCGACGCCGGCAACCCGCGCCTCACGCACCGCGACCTCGGCTCGCGCGCGGGGCTCGTCGACGTCGGCCACGCCGACCTCGTCGACGACGCCGACGGACGCTCGTGGGCGGTGCTGCTCGCGACGCGGCTGATCGACGGGCGGCGCAGCCTGCTCGGCCGGCAGACATGCCTCGTGCCCGTGGAGTGGGAGGCGGGCCGGCCGTTGTTCGCGCCCGGCGTCGGGCGGGTCCTCGCCGAGGTCGAGGCCGATGGGGTGCCGGATGCCGCGCCGGCTCCGCGCGACGCCGGCCCGCTCGTCGTCGACGACGGCCGCGGCGGGGTTCGGCTGGGGCTCGAGTGGAACGGCGTGCGCCGGCTGCCCTCCGAGGTCGCCGCGATCGGGCCGGACGGCGCGGTGCGCATCGCGGGGGGCGACCCGCCCGAGCGGGTCGGCCGCCCGGCGTTCCTCGGCGCTCGCCTGCCGTCGGTGCGGTCGCGCGTGCGGGTGCGGTTCGAGGTCGAGCAGGCCGCGGCCGGGTTCTCGGCCGGCCTGCTGCTGCGCCACTCCGAGGACGCGCACCTGGCGTTCGTCGTGCGCGAGGACGACGGCGCGCGACGGCTGGCGGTGTCGCTGCGCGCGGGCGGCGAGGAGCAGCGCCTCGTCGAGGCATCCGCCCCCGCTCTCGGGCCGATCGAACTCGCGCTCGAGGTCGACGGGTTCGCCGTGACGTGCTCGGTTCGGGCCGTCGGCGGCGGCCTCGAGCAGATCGGTGCGGCGGATGTCGCGGTGCTCTCGCCCGACGTCGCGGGCGGGTTCCTCGGGGTCTGGGCGGGCGTGCTCGCCGTCGGCGACGGCAGCATCCGGGTGGACGCCCTCGAGGTGTCGGCGCTCGACTGAGCGGCTCAGGCGTCGACGTCGTCGAGCCGGGCGATCACGACCTCGAGGAGCCGGGCGAGCTCACCGCGTTCGGCCTCGCCGAGGTCCTGCAGCACGTCGGACTCGACGACGTCGGAGCTGCGGATCGCGAGGCTGAACAGCTCCCACCCGTCGTCGGTGAGGCGCACGAGGATGCGCGTGCGGTTCCCGGGATCGGCCGCGCGTTCGATGAGCCCGCGCTCGGCGAGCTTGTCGAGGCGGTGCGTCATCGACGAGGGGGCGACGTTCGTGAGGTCGGCGAGCTGGCTCGGCGTGAGCGCCGTGCCCGCCTTGGCGAGCGCCGCGACGACCGCCCACTCCCCCGCGGCGACGTCGAGGTCGGCGAGCTGGCGGGCGTACCACTGGTCGAGCTTCTTCGACAGGCTCTGCACCGCGGTAATGACGCGCTGCACGGACTCGTCGCCGCCGGCGGCGACGTAGGCGGCGACGGCGCGCCGGTGCTGCTCGGCGGCGCTCGGCTTGCGTCTGGTCATGCGGGAATTCTCGCACGAGAACTTCGGTTGCTAATATTTCGTCATCGAAGTATTCGACGGCGAACGGATGCCGCCGGGCCGCCGCCCGGTCGCCCGACCCGGCCGTCCGACCCGCCACTGCCCGGAAAGGGGTGTTCACCCATGCGCGCGATGCTGCTCGTCATCGCCTCCGGCATCGGCTCGCTCGGATGGGGTGGCGTCCTGCCGTACCAGTACGCCTACGCCGCGGACACGCGCGACTGGGGCGCGTTCGTTGCGGCCGCGGCATCCTCGCTGTTCTCGATCGGCGCGCTCGTGGCTGCGCCGATCGCGGGTCGGCTGAGCGACCGGTTCCCACCCGTGCGCGTCGCCGTGGCGACCCAGCTCATCGGCGCGGCCGGCGCGGCGTCGCTGATGTTCGCCGACGCACCGGCTGCGTTCCTCGCGGGGATGCTCGTCTTCGGGCTCGGCCTCTCGGCGGCCGCGCCGGCCAAGCAGGTGCTCGCGCTGCAGTGGTCGTCGAGCGGCGACCGCCGCAGGGTGTTCGCCTACAAGTTCACCGGCGAGTCGCTCGGCATGGCCGCGGGCGCGTTCCTCGCCGGGCACTTCGTCGACCTCGACCGGCCCGACGGCCTCGACGTGGGGTTCCTCATGGCCGCGGCGGGGTTCGTCATGTCGTCCGCGATCATCGCGGTCGCCGGCCGCGGCGCGCCCGCGCCGTCGGACTTCGCGGGCGGCGCCACCGGCAGCCTCGCCGCGGTGGAGGACCACGACCGCGGCATCCTGCGCATCATCGTGACGAACCCCGCGCTGCGCTGGACGGCCGTGGTCACGATCGCCCTCGCGCTCGGCTTCTACGCGCAGTTCGAGTCGGGACTGCCCGCGTACGGCATCACGGTGCTCGGCGTCGACCCCATCACGATCGGCACGGCGGCGGCCGTCAACTGCCTCGTGATCGTCGCCATCCAGGTGGTCGTCGTGCGGCTCACCGCGAAGCGCAGCGCACCCGTGCTGCTCATGGCGGTCGGCGCCATCTGGGTGCTCGCGTGGCTCGGGCTCTCGGCCGCGCAGCTCGCCCCCGGCGTCGCGTCGGCGATCCTCGTCATGACGTACGGCATCTTCGCGGTCGGCGAGACCATCTACAGCCCGGTGCTCAACCCCCTCACCGCGTCGCTCGCCCCGAAGGGCATGGTCGGCCGCACGCTCGGGGCGATGGCGGCGCTGCAGACCGCCTTCACGGCGGCCGGGCCGCTCGTCGCCGGCGTGCTGCTCGGAGCCGGGCTCGTCGACGGGTTCCTCGTCATGCACCTCGCGATCAGCGCGCTCGCGGTCGTCGCCGCGTGGCGCGTGCACCGAGCGCTCGCCGCGGCGCGGGTCACGCCCGAGCCGCCGTTCACGCGACCGGTGCCCGTGGCGGGCCTGGGCGGGGCGTGACCGGCACGCACGGCGGAACGGACGGCTGACGCGGGCACGCCTCGACTGGTAGCCTGACCCCGCTATGGTCAGCTTCATCGTCGCCTGAGTCTTCCCCGACCCGTCCCTCGTGGCCCCCGTCTGCGGCCCCGGGCGGGACCGATGGCGCGTCCTTCGGCGTGCCGACCTGACAGCGCGACCCTCCGCCGGCCCATGGGCCGGTGTCGAAGGTCGTCCCAGATGGGACTCCGATGTCCACCGAACCACTGTCCTACCGCGCCGTGCTGCGCACGCCGCACGTCACGCGGTCCTTCCTCTCCAGCATCGTCGGCCGCCTGTCGCTCGCGACATCCGGACTGGCGCTCGTACTGCTGCTGCAACGGGCCACCGGATCGTTCGCGATCGCCGGAGGGGTCACGGCCGCGCTCGGAATCGCGAACGTCGTGGCGACGCCGTGGCGCGCGCGGCTCATCGATCGCCGCGGGCAGGCCGTGGTGCTGTCGGCGCTCAGCCTCGCGCACGCCGCGTCGCTCGTCGCGATCGGGCTCACCCCAACGCGGGGCTGCCGATCCTGCTGTGCCTGGGCGTGATCGCCGGGGCATCCTCGCCGCCGTTCGCGGCCACCATGCGGGTGCTGTGGTCGGTCTCGCTGCCACCGGGTGGCCTGCGAACCCGCGGCCTCAGCCTCGATGCCGTCGCCGGCGAGGTGACGTTCGCGGTCGGGCCGCTGGTCGCCGCACTGCTGGCGGTGGTCGTCGATCCGCTCGCGTCCCTGCTCTTCTCCGCGGGGTGCGCCGCCGTCGGGGCCGCACTGTTCGTGACCAGCCCGCTCTCCCGCCGGCAGCGCGGCTCACGCACGACCGGGCACGCCAGGGCCGCCGTCCCCTCGCCGCTGCGCACCCGGGGCTTCACGCCCGTCGTCGTCGCGATGCTGGCTCCCGGAATGGTCCTCGGCTGCATGGAGATCGCCGCGCCGGCCCTGGCCGCCGCGGCGTCGAACACCGTGCTGGCCGGCATGCTGCTCGCACTCTTCGCGGGCGCGAGCGCCGTCGGCGGCCTGCTCTACGGCTCCGTGCGGCTGCGATCGACGATGGAACGGCAGCTGGTCGTGCTGACCCTCGCGCTGCTCCTGGTCACCGTCGCCACGGGACTCGTCGGCGGCACGATCGCGGCGCTCATCGGGTTCGCGGTGAGCGGCCTCTGCCTCGCACCCGTCTTCATCGTCGGTTACCTCACCGCCAACCTGCGCAGCGATCCCCGCGTGCGCACCGAGGCGAACGCCTGGATCGACACCGCGGTGACGCTCGGAGCGGCACTCGGCGCGGCAGTGGTCGGCGCGCTCACCGACACGGCCGATCCCGGGCATGCGCTCGCACTGGGCATCGTCGCGCCCGCCGTCATCCTCGCGATGTGCACGCCGTTCCTGCTGCGGATGCGGCGCGCCGATCACGCCGTGAGGAGCGGGCACACCGAGCAGGGAGAGCGACCCGAGCCGCACTGATGGGCTCCGGCGACCTCGCGCATGAGCCGCTGTGCTAGCGTCTCGGTCATCGTGACCCGTCGACAGGAGGTGAGACCCGTGAACGAAGTATCCGCACCGGGTGCTCCCCCGCAGTCCACGATCGCGCGACTGGGTTAGTCGCCACCGGGAGCGCCCGCCAGGCGAATCGCGAAAGGCGACTCCCATGAACACCACATCTTCTTCACCGCACTTCGGCCCGACGGCGGCCTCCGACGTCTCCCGGTCCGACCGGAATCAGCCGCAGGTCGACGCCACTGGGCGCTTGCACGCCACGGGTGAGCGAGCACTGGTCCTCGGTGGCGGCGGATCGACCGGCAACGCGTGGCTGATCGGCGTCCTCGCCAGCCTGTTCGATGCCGGGCTCGACGTGACCGCAGCCGAGCTGACCGTCGGGACGTCGGCCGGCTCGACGGCCGCAGCCCAATTGGCCGGCGCCACCCCGACCGAGTTGCTCGGCGCCATCCTCGCCGCTGCCCCCCGCGAACGGACCCGTGCGGTCGGGCCGGGGCCCGACCGAGGGCGCGCTGCGATCGGGGCGGTCGCCGACCACCTGGAGCGGAGACGCAGGATCATCGCCTCCGCTGCAGATGCGGCCGACATGCGCCGCAGGATGGGCGCGGCGGCACTCGACCTGGATGCTGCGTCGGACGGCTCCTGGCAGACGCAGTGGCGAGCCACCGTCGCCTCGCGGCTGCCCGGTCAGCGATGGCCGGACCGAACGGTGCTCGTCACGGCGGTCGATGCCCGGACCGGGGAGCCGGTCGTGTTCGACCGCCACAGCGGAGTCGACCTCGTGGACGCCGTCGCCGCGAGCTGCGCGAGCGGCCGACCGTACCGGATCGGGGACCGCCCGTACATCGACGGCGGCTACCGCTCCAACGCCGACAACGCCGACCTGGCGGTCGGATACCGGCGGGTGCTGGTGCTGTCACCGCTCGGCGGCAGGTCGCTGACGCCCGTGGACTGGGGGGTGCACCTCGCAACCCAGGTCGACGGACTCCGCGCAGGCGGCAGCAGCGTCGAGACGGTCTTCCCCGACGGCGACTCCGAGCACCTGTTCGGCGCCGCTGCGATGGATCCGACGCTGCGTCCGCCCGCTGCCCGAGCCGGCTACGAGCAAGGCAGAGCCCGTGCCGAGCAGCTCACCGGATTCTGGCGCTGAGGCGGAGCGCGTCGGCATCCGTCGACCCGAGTCGGGAACCGAAGGCGAGCATGCTCATCGCTGCGCGAGGCGTCGCACCTGCCCGGCGTGCAGGTCGGCCACCCATTCCCAGCCGGGCTCGGCCGACGCACCCACCCGCGGGTCGCTCGGCTCCCGGCCGTCGCGCACGGCGTGCAGGTACGCCCGATCCCGGTCGATGCGTGCGTGCAGCTCGTCGGCGCCGCCGACGGATCCGTGGCCGGGATCACCACGTCGACGCCGCCCGCCACGCCCTCGAGCAACCGCAACGCCGTGAGGTAGTCCCCGATCGGGTCGGCGGCGCCGTTCAGGTCGAGCATCGGAATGAGGACATCCGAGAGCATGTCGCCGGCGACGAGCGCTCCGCGGTCCTCGATCAGCAGCGCCGCATGCCCCGGGGCATGGGCCTGATGCTCGATGATCCGGATCTCAGGGCCGCTCCACGGAATCCGCGCCGCTTGGGCGGGCAGGCCGGTGATGCGGCCGAACAGGTCGTCCAGCGGCACCTCGTCGGCGATCTCCGGCGGGAGCATCCCGCCGACCATGGCGTTCCAGTTCTCGTCCGACAGGCGTGCTTCAATGGCGGCCGCACAGCGAGCCGTGCCGTACCGGGGCGCGGCGCCGAGCCCGGCGTGCCAGAGCAGGTGATCCCAGTGCGGATGCGTCGAGAAGCCTGCCGCAACGGCATGGCCCGACGCGCGAAGGTCGTTCGCGATGCCGGCCAGCTCGTCGCCGCGTATCCCGGCGTCGACGACCAGGACGCCCGCCTCGCCGTGGACGATCACGGCGTTGCTCCGCATGAAGTCGCTCTCGTGGACCAGCACGCCCTCCGCGACCTGCCGCAGCATCAGCGCGCCTCGCTCGCGTCGAGGATGGCGTAGCGATGCATGGTGACGCCCGATCCGAAGGATCGCTGCTCGAGCAGGTCGAGATCGAGCGGCACGTCGACGTCGTCGAACAGCGACCTGCCGAAGCCGAGGATGGCGGGATGCGTGAAGAGGAGCAGCTCGTCGAGCAGCCCCGCGCGCAGCAGCTGGGTCGCAAGGGAAGCGCCGCCCACACCGATGGCGCCGTCCGTTCGGGCCCGGTAGGCGGCGAGCTGCTCGATCGCGTCGTCCCCGCCGATGACCTGCGTGTTGTGATCTGCACGGGTGCGGGTACGGGAGACGAGCACCTTGGGCTTGGCGGTCCAGAGCTCGCCGTACTCGCGCAGGAAGTCCGGCAGTGACGCATCATCGCGCGATCCCGGCCAGAACTCCTCCATGACCTCGTAGAAGACCCGACCGTGCACGATGGCCGCGACGTCGCGGGTGCGCGCATTGGCCTCGCGGTGGAACTCCTCGTCGATGTGCAGCCACTCGCCCGCGCCGTTGTCGCCGGGGACCTGCTCGATGCGCAGGTCGACGGACACGTTCATCGAGTACACGAAGCGACCCATCAGCTCCCCCTCGGAATAGTGATTGCGATTTGCAACCACTATAGTGAGGGAGCATCACCTGTCAAGGAGGGATCGTGGAACCACGTTCCGGGTGTCCGATCAACGCCGCCGTCGAGGTCCTCGGAGATCGCTGGTCGCTGCTCGTGCTGCGCGACGTCATCTTCGCCGACCGCCGCTACTTCCGGGCGCTGCTCACGGGGTCGGTCGAGGGCATCGCCTCGAACATCCTCGCCGACCGCCTCAAGCGGCTCATCGACGCGGGGATCCTCACCCGCGGCACCGCCGCGCGGGGGCAGCGCGCGCGCTTCAGCCTGACGGAAGCCGGGATCCGGACCGTGCCGATCCTCTCCGCCCTGGGCGATTGGGGCCTCGACTGGCGTTCGGGCAGCGACGAGCTCCGGGCCCGGCAGCAGCTCATGCGCGAGGAGGGACCGGCGTTCATCGAGGAGCTCATGGAGGAGCTGCGCGTCCGGCACCTCGACGCCACGCCGACACGGCACGGCGGCTCGAACCCGTTCGAGCGTCTCGACGCCGCCGCGGCCGCGGCATCCGACCCGACATCGCCCTGACCGAGGTGGATGCCGGCATGCCGCCGCCCACTCGAACGGCCCTGCCGATCGTGCCCAGTGACCGGCCTACGCCCTGCCGGCTGTCACCAGGTGAGCTCGACCTCCAACTCGTTCTCGCCTTCGTCGCCGAGCTCCACCTCCACCTTGAGGTTGACCTGGTCGGGGATGCGCACGGTGATTCGCCGTCCCTTGCGGTCGAACTCGACCGAGTTGTTCCTGGCGAGGGCGTCGGCGAGTGCGTGGAGCCTCGCGGCCGCCGCCTCGCGGCTCATGCGCTGGGTGTCGTCGATGTCGAACAGGTCCATGGTGGCTCTCCCTGGTGTCGTGCTCTCGACCGTAGCGACCTCCAGCCACCGCGCACCAGCATCCCCGCATTGCATCAACGATCTTCCGGCCCGGCGCTCACCGCGATACCGTGAGTCGGCCTGTCGCTGCAGCCGCTCGCCGCGCAGCTGCTCGGCTTCCGCCAGGTGCGCACGGAAGGGAGTGCACGATGAGACTGCCGGTCGCAGAGCTGCACCTCCACCTCGAGGGCACCCTCGAGCCCGAGTTCATCATGGATGCCGCCGCACGGAACGGCGTCGTGCTGCCATGGAGGTCGCTGGAGGAACTGAGATCGAAGTACCGCTTCACCGACCTGCAGTCGTTCCTCGACCTGCTGTACGTCAACCTCGAGGTCCTCCACACCCGCGACGACTTCGAGCAGATGACCCGCAGCTACCTCCGTCGCGCTGCGGCGGCCGGCGTTCGCCACGCCGAGGCGTCCACCGACATCCAGGCGCACACCCGGCGCGGCATCCCCATCGAGGTCGTCGTCGACGGTGTCAGGGCCGCGCTCGACACCAGCGAGGACGACTACGGCATCACCACCAAGCTGATCATCTCGTTCCTGCGAGACCGCTCACCGGACGAAGCGGTCGACGTGCTGACCCGGCTGCTCGCGAGCGGAGCACGATTCGACGGGATCGGTCTCGACTCGGCCGAGGTCGGCTTTCCGCCATCGCTGTTCGTCGGACTCTACGACCTCGCCCGCGCGAACGGGCTGCACGTCGTCGCGCACGCAGGGGAGGAAGGCCCGCCGCAGTACGTCGCCGACTCCCTCGACCTGCTCCAGGTCGAACGCATCGACCATGGCAACCGGAGCCTCGAGGACGCACACCTCGTCGCGCGGCTCGTCGCAGAGCAGATACCGCTCACCGTGTGCCCGCTCTCGAATGTCCGGCTTCGCGTCGTCGACGATCTCGAACAGCATCCCATCCGACGGATGCTCGCCCACGGACTCAACGTCTCGGTGCACTCGGACGACCCGGCCTACTTCGGCGGCTACATCGACGACAACATCGACGCGATCGTCGACCGCTGCGGCGTCACGAACGATGAGCTCGCCCGCCTTGCGCGCAATTCCATCGACGCTTCCTTCCTCGATGCTGAAGGGAAGGCCCGCCTCCACTCGGAGGTCGATGTGTGGAGCGAAGCGCACTCACCCGCTCGGTGATCGAAGCGGGTTCACTGACGAGCAGACCTGACGATCACCGACCATTCCGCCGAGCTGCAGCGGTTGCGGCCTGTCTGTACTCGATTCTTCGGGTCACCAGTCGATCGTGCGTTCGCAGCCTCCCGCTCGCGGGGCGTCACGCGATCGGGTGAAGGTGAGACGGCTGCGCACAAGCCGATCCCTCAGCTCGACGATGCGCTCGAGGCCCTCAGGGGCTCGAGGGCGGCGAGGACGAGGTCGAGGCCGAAGGTGAACTCCTCCGCCGGGTCGTAACCGGCAGCGACGAGCGCCGCGGCGGACTCGTTGAGGTAGGGGAACGCGTCAGGAGGAAGCTGGGGCAGGTAGACGTCCTCGGTCATCTCCGCGAGCTCGTCGGCGGTGTCGAACGGCAGGCTGGCTGCCTGCAGGGCATACCCGTAGACGTAGCTGTTGAGCAACCAGTTGGCGTGCGTCGCCGTGAGAGCCGAGAAGCCGGCCTTTCGCAGGCAGGCGGTGAAGGCTTCGCGGTGACGGAGGTTCGCGGGGCCCGGCGTTGTCCGCGACTCCATCAGGCCGATCGCCCACGGGTGGCGTGCGAGCACCTGTCGGGTGGATGTCGCCACCCGTCGCATCGCCGACTGCCAGTCGGTCTCTTCGGGCGGGAGTTCGATCTCCTCGAACACGATGTCGATCATGGCGTCCAGCAGCTCGTCCTTGCTCGCCACGTAGTGGTAGAGCGACATCGCGCCCGCGCCGAGCGCGCCGGCGAGCCGGCGCATGCTCAGCCCGTCGACCCCCTCGCGGTCGGCGAGCCGGACGGCCTCGACCACCACCCGCTGCTTGCTCAGCCCCGCGTCCGACGCGACCTGGCGTTCTTCCTTCGCAGACACAGGTCCCCCCTCGATCGCTCGAACCGCTTGACAATCGTACAGCGTACGTGCATAGTACAGCGTACGACGTACGGTGTACGAGCCAACGAATCGCAGCTCGGACGTGAGGAGGATCCAATGGGAATCGGACAGCGAGCGAACGGTGCACGCCTGGTACGGGGGACGAGTCCGGCCGGGGCGGCGACGATGCTGGAACGCTCCGGCCCGTCATCGACCGCACCCACCCACTCGACCACGCAGCCGACGCCCTCCGCTACGTCGGGGCGGGCCACACCCCGGGGAAGGTCGTGATCACCCTCTGACGACCGGACCGACGAGAACGACCCGACCGGTGCACACGCACGCCCAGACCTGCCGCCAGTCCGGCGGAGGAATCACTCCTATCGAAGGAAGAACCGATGACCGTCCGAACCACGACCCCGACCCCGGTCGACAACCCGCCCGTCTCCGTGCAGGCCAAGCTCGCGGCAGCCTGGACCAGCTTCATGTTCCTCTACATCTACGTCGACATCCTGAATTTCTACAAGCCGGGCGTCGTCGACGGCATCCTGAACGGCCTCATCTGGAGATTCGACATCAGCTCGACGCTGTTGACGATCTTCCTGGTGTCCGTGTCGATCCCGGCCCTGATGGTGGTGCTCTCCATCTCGCTGCCCGCCCGGGTGAACCGCACCACGAACCTCGTCGTCGCCTCGCTCCTCATCCCCTACTCGATCTTCAACGCGGCAGGGGCGACCTGGGAGTGGGCCGCCTTCTACGGCATCTCCATCGGAATCGAGGTCCTGCTCCTGGTCTTCATCCTGCGCTCCGCCTGGTCATGGCCTCGAACCCCCGCCGTCCCCGCCGGTTCCGCGACGACCGACCTGCGGCAAGGCGTTCGACAGTAGGCCTCCGTTCGAAGTCCCACGGCGTGAAGACCGCCGCCGCGCACACGGGCCGACCGGGACCAGCTCGGACGCGGTCTGCGCAGAGAACCTGCTCACGTCCGTCCGTTGTCAGCGCGCGGGCTCACTGGCCGGTTGCCGCCCTCGTCGAACGACCGCACACCGTGATGCGTCGGCGCGAGGGCGGCATCGGCACGCGGTCGAGTCCGCGATCCGGGGTCGGCTGCCGTCAACTCGCTTCGAGGAGCAGGTGCGTCAGGTCGCGGCTCGCGCCCCCCGAGGCGAGCATCGCGGCACGAGCGGCGAGCGCTACACCGCGGGCGGCGGCGCCGTGCTGTCGCGCACGACGAGGCTCGTCGCGAGGTCCATGCGGGGCGTCATGGTCGTCTCCTCGTCGGCGAGGCGGATCGCGAGGCGGGCCGCCTCCTCGCCCATCCGGCGCAGCGGCTGGTGCACCGTGGTGAGGCGCGGGCTGACCCAGCGGGCGAGGGGGATGTCGTCGTAGCCGACGATCGAGAGGTCCTCGGGCACGCGCAGGCCCGCCTCTCGAGCCGCGTCGAGCACGCCGAGGGCCTGCAGGTCGCTTCCCGCGAAGATCGCCGTGGGCCGGTTCTCGAGGGCCAGGATGTCGCGGGCGCGATCGCGCCCGCCGTCGACGTGGAAGTCGCCGAACCGGATCCAGGCGGGGTCGACGGGGAAGCCCGCCGAGTTCATCGCCGAGCGGAAGCCGTCGAGGCGGGCGAGCGAGCACATCATGTCGTCGGGTCCGGTGATCGCGGCGATGCGGCGGTGGCCGAGCTCGATGAGGTGCCGCGTCGCCGCGAGCCCGCCCGACCAGTTCGCCGAGCCGACCGACGGCACGTCGGGCGACGGGTCGCCCGCGGGGTCGACGATGACGAACGGGATCGCGCGGGAGCGCAGCCGCTCGCGGTACTCGGGCGCGAGCTCGGAGAAGACCAGCACGACGCCGACGGGGCGGCGGCGCATGACGCCCTCGATCCAGTCGGGGTCGGGCGCGTGCCGGCTGCCGCTCACCGTGAGCACGACGCTCAGGCCATGCTCCTTCGCGACGGTCTCCACGCCCTCGATGAGCTCCATCGACCAGATCTCGTCGAGCTCGTGGAAGACGAGCTCGATGAGGTCGGCCTTCGCCTCCGCGCGGCCGATGCGCCGCACGTAGCCGCGTTCGGCGAGCAGCGCCTCGACCTTCGTGCGCGTCGCCGCCGCGACATCCGCCCGGCCGTTGAGCACCTTCGAGATGGTCGACAGGGAGACGCCGGCCTCCTCCGCGACGGCGGCGAGGGTCACGCGTTCGGCTGCGGCATCCGTCTGCATGTTTCGAAGCCTAGCGGCGAAAGTTGCGATCGTCGCGTCAGGCGCGGAACTCGGTCGGCTGGCCGTCATCGCCCGCGAGCGGGATGACGGCCCCCTCGCGCACCCAGAGCGGCAGCGTGTCGAACCCGTGCACCTCGCGGCGCCAGCCCCCGCCCTCGACGACCTCGCGCGTGAACCAGTTCGTCCAACGGCCGTGGGGCAGGTAGTACTCCACGTCTCCGGCGGCGCTGAACACCGGCGCCACGAGCAGGCTCGGCCCGAGCAGGTACTGCCGATCGAGATGCGCGACCGCCGGGTCGCCGGGGAACTCGAGCTGCATCGGCCGCATGATCGGCCGTCCGGTGCGGTGCGCCTCCTCGCCGGCCGCCACGAGGTACGGGGTCAGCGAGCGCTTCAGCTTCGCGAAGGCGCGGGTCACCTCGACCGCCGACTGCCCCGGCGCCTCGGTGCCGTCGTCGAACGCCCACGGCACGCGGTAGCTCGTCGAGCCGTGCAGCCGGGAGTGGCTCGAGAGCAGCCCGAACGCGAGCCAGCGCTTGAACACCGAGGGGTCGGGGTCGCCCTCGAAACCGCCGATGTCGTGGCTCCAGTAGCCGAAGCCGCTCATCGCGAGCGACAGCCCGCCGCGCAGGCTCTCGGCCATCGACGTGAACGACGACGAGTTGTCGCCACCCCAGTGCACGGGCATGCTCTGGCCGCCGGCCGTCGCGGAGCGGGCGAAGAGCACCGCCTCCCCCGGTCCGCGCACCTCCTCGAGCACGTCGAAGACGGCACGGTTGTAGAGCTCGGTGTAGCGGTGGTGCATCGCCTCGGGGTCGCTGCCGTCGTGCCAGGCGAGCCCCACCGGGACCCGCTCGCCGAAGTCCGTCTTGATCGCATCCACGCCCTGCGCGAGCAGACGCCGCAGGTGCCCCTGGAACCAGCGCGTGGCATCCGGGTTGGTGAAGTCGACGAGCGCCATGCCGGCCTGCCACAGGTCCCACTGCCACACCGTGCCGTCGGGGCGCCGCACGAGATAGCCGCCCTCGACGCCCTCGCGGAAGAGCTTCGAACGCTGCGCGATGTACGGGTTGAGCCACGCGCTCACCCGCAGCCCGCGATCGTGCAGGCGGGCGAGCATGCCCTCGGGGTCGGGGAAGACGGCCGGGTCCCACTCGAAGTCGGTCCAGTGGAACTCGCGCATCCAGAAGCAGTCGAAGTGGAAGACGCCGAGCGGGATGTCGCGCTCGGCCATGCCGTCGATGAACGCGTTGACGGTGGCCTCGTCGTAGTCGGTCGTGAAGCTCGTCGAGAGCCACAGGCCGTACGACCACTCGGGCACGAGCGCCGGGCGCCCCGTCAGGCGCGTGTAGCGATCGAGTACCTCCGCCGGCGTGGGACCGGCGATCACGAAGTACTCGAGCGACTCGCCCGCGACCGAGAACTGCACCTGCTCGACCGCCTCGGAGCCCACCTCGAACGAGACGTGCCCGGCGTGGTTCACGAGCACGCCGTAGCCGCGGTTCGTGAGGTAGAACGGCACGTTCTTGTACGACTGCTCGCTCGAGGTGCCGCCGTCGGCGTTCCAGATGTCGATCGTCTGGCCGTTCTTCACGAGCGGCCCGAACCGCTCGCCGAGGCCGTAGACGAGTTCGCCCACGCCGAGCGCCAGCTGGGTGTGCACGTACGTGGGCGACGGCGCGAGGCCCGTCGTCGTGATGCCCGCGATGCCCGCGGGCTCGGCCGCGACCGGTGCCCCGGGGGCGAGACGCACGTACCCGACCGACTTCCGGCCGCTCGACGTGTAGGCGGCGCCGTCGTCGCTCCCGCGCTCGAACGTCAGCTCCCACGGGGCGCCGCGGCGGATGCGAGCTCGCAGCGAGCCGGCGTCGAGCACGCCCTCGGCGTCGTCGATCGCGAGCACCGGCGCGTGCGTGGCATCCGCTTCGATGCCGAACCCCGGGTCTCGCGGGGCGCCGCGGTGGTGCTCGACGCGCACCCGGATGACGCCCTCGGCGGGGCTCGCGAGCGAGACCGTGAGCATCGGCCGGTTGAGCGTGTCGCCGCGGCCCGCGATGACGCGCGTCGGCGCCCACGCCACGAGCTCGTCGCCCTCGATCGCGAGGTCGCGGGCCTCCTGCGCGTAGAGCGCCTCGACCCCCGGACGCGTGTGCCAGAACCCATCGGTGAACTTCATGACTACTTGACTGCTCCTGCGGTGATGCCCCGGGTGAGGGTGCGTTGGAAGATGAGGAAGAACACGAGCGTGGGGATGAGGCCGAGCAGCGCCGACGCGCTCGTGGTCGTGACGTCCATGAGCCGGTCGCCCTGCAGCACGGTGATCGCCACCGGCACGGTCTGCGTGTCGTTCGACACCAGGAACGTGAGCGGGATCAGGAACTCGTTCCACGTCCAGATGAAGAAGAAGATGAGCAGCACCGACAGGGTGGGCCGGGAGATCGGGTAGACGACCCGCCACAGGATCTGCCAGCGGCTCGCGCCGTCGAGCGACGCCGCCTCGAGCAGCTCCTTGGGGAAGGTGCCGTACACCGACGCGAGCAGGTAGGTGCCGAACGCCGACTGGATGACCGTGAAGATGATGATGACCGCCCACTGGCTGTCGTAGAGCCCCACCTCCTTGAACATGAAGTAGAGCGGGTAGAGCAGCACCTCCTGCGGCAGCATGTTGGCGAGCAGGATGATGACGACGATCCACAACCGGCCCTTCACGCGGCCGATGCCGAGCGCGAACGCGTTGAACATCGAGAGCGCCACCGCGAACACGGCGACGAGCCCCGAGATGAAGATGCTGTTGCCCAGCTTCTGAGGGAAGTCGACGCGTTCCCAGAAGGCGACGATGCCGTCGAAGTACAGCGAGGTCGGCAGGGTCAGCGGACCCGAGGTGCTGTAGTCGGCGGGCGACTTGAACGAGTTGATGAGGATCATGAGGAACGGCACGGCGATGAGGAAGCCGAGCACGATCGCCACGAGGAGCACGACCCAGTCGCCCGTGGTGCGGCGCGTGGGCCCGCCGCCGCGGCTGCGGCCGCGCCGGCCCCGCTGACGGCCCTCCCGGTCCTTCGGCGGTTCGAGCACGGATGCCTCGAGGGTCGCGGTGGTCTCGTCGAGCACGGCGCTCATCGGCCCTCCTCCTTCTTCTCTGCGCGGTTCTGCGCGAGGATGAACACGACGCTGACCGCGGCGATGACGATCGTGAGCGCCGTCGCGATGGTGGCGCCGTAGCCGACCTGCTGCGACTGGAAGAACTCGCTGTACGCGTAGTAGGCGGGCACCATCGTCGAGGTGCCGGGGCCGCCGCGGGTCAGCGCGTAGACCGGCCCGAACACCTTGAGCGCGGCGATCGTGCAGGTGAGGGTCACGACGAAGATCTCGGGGCGGATGATGCCCACCGTGATCGCCTGGAACCGCTGGAACCAGTTCGCCCCGTCGAGCTCGGCGGCCTCGTACAGCTCGGGGTCGACGCGCTGCAGCGCGGCCATGAAGATCACGATCGGGTAGCCGAGCTGCACCCAGACCATGATCACCATGATGCTCGGCAGTGCGGTGGCGGGGTCGCCCAGCCAGTTGTGCTGCAGCTCGCCGAGCCCGATCGTCTCGAGCACCTGGTTCAGGGCGCCGTTCTGCGGCCGCAGGATCCAGCCGATGACGATCGCGGCGATGACCGCGGGGAGGATCTGCGGCAGGTAGTACGTGGCGCGCAGGAAGCTCGCGAGCCGCCCGCCGAACTTCTTGCCGATGAGGTCGAAGAGCATCGCCGCGAGCACGAGCCCGAGCAGCGTGGGCACCAGCACCATCGCGACGATCATCGCGATCGAGTTGCCGAACGACGTCCAGAACACCTCGTCGCCGAGCAGCTTCGTCCAGTTCTCGAGCCCGATCCACTCCGGCGGGCGGATGCCGCGGTAGTCCGTGAACGTCAGGTAGACGTTCCAGACCAGCGGGATGACGATGATCACGGTGAGCAGCGCGAGGCCCGGAACGAGGTAGAGCCAGTAGGCGTTGCGGCTCGAGCCGGGGATGAGGCTCGACGGGGCGCGGCGCGCGGCGCGCGGCGCCTCCGCGGTGGTGACCGCCCGGGTGTCGGGGGCGATGGTCATGATGGGTCCTTCCGATCGGAGGACGGATGCCACGGGCGCGGCGCACACTCCGGCCCGCGGCATCCGCTCGGGTCAGCCGACGATGTCGTCGACGCCCGCCTGGTACTGCTCGCCGAGCTGCTGCTGCACCTCGGCGGGCGACTTGGTGCCGTTGACGAGCTCCTGCAGGCCGGCGTTCAGCTGGTCGTAGAAGGTGGGCGTGGGCCAGTCGGGGTAGAACGCGATGCCGTCGCGCTCGGTGAGCGCGTTGAAGTTCGCGATGAGCTCGGCGCTCTTCTCGTCGGTGATGTCGGCGGGGTCGGCCGCCACGGGCACGCCGCCGTTGTTGCCGATGAGGGCCTGGATCTCGGGACGCATCGTGATGTCGATGAACTCGTAGGCGAGCTCCTTGTTCTTCGCGTTCTCGGGAACGACCCACATGTTGCCCGCGGAGCCCGGGGACATCTCGGCGCCGGGGAACAGGAAGGTGCCCCACTCGAAGCCGTCGATCTCGGTGGCGAACCGGTTGTGCCACCAGCTGCCGGAGAAGAAGATCGGGTAGTCGCCGTTGATGAACTCGACGCCCGCGTCCTCGGCCTTGATGCCGCTCGCGTCGGTCGAGATGTAGCCCTTGTCGGTCCAGTCCTTGATGGTCTCCGTGGCGTACGAGATCTCGGGGCCCTGCCAGTCGACGTCGCCCGTGTAGAGCTGGTAGTCGTCGACGAAGGAGCGGTCGGCCTTGCTCAGTGCGAGCTGGTACCAGAGCTGGCCGAGCGGGTACTCCGCCGCCGACTCGGCGAGCGGGGTGACGCCCTGGGCCGTGAAGGCCTGCAGCACCGACTCGAACTCGTCGATCGTGGTGGGGATCTCGAGGCCGGCGGCGTCGAACGCGTCCTTGTTGTAGTAGACCTCGACGAACTCGCCGTAGTTCGGCACGCCGTACCAGCTGCCGGAGCCCATGATGCCCCGCTCGTCGTACCGCGCGGTCGTCTGCAGGCTCGGGCTCAGCCGGTCGTCCCAGCCGTGCTCGGCGACGACGTCGTCGAGGTTCGTGAGCAGCCCCTGGCTCGAGAGGAGGCCCGCGGTGGCGTTGCCCTTGTTGTACTCGAGGATGTCGGGCGCCTCGTCGGAGTTCAGCACCTGGCTCGCCGTCGAGCGGATCTGCTCGAAGCTCTTCTCCTCGAACTCGACCGTGGCTCCGGTCTCCTTCTCGAAGGTCGTGATGGCCTGGTCCCAGGCGATGCCCATGGCGCTGTCGGCGCCCTCGTAGTGCCAGAGGCGGAGGACGTTGTCGTCTCCCGAGTCGCCGGAGCCGGAGCATCCGGTGAGGACGAGTGCCGCGGCGGCGATCGCCGCCGCGGCGCCCACGAGTCTGGTGTGCTTCATTGCGTTCTCCTTGGTGGGGTGGTGCTGGGTGGGGATGGTGGGTGGATGCGGCCGGGCGTCGATATAGTCGAAGCGCTTCGACGACGAGCCGCGAGGAACGCCGGCTCGATGGGGGCGGAGAGCCGGCGAGGTCTCAGTCGGGCGGATGCGCCGCCACGGAGCCGTCGGCCGCCTCGCCCACGGAGCCGTGCTCGTGGTACTCGGGGGCGATGAGGCGCACGCCCGGCGCGGGCGGCGCAGGGGTCATCGACTGCATCGCCAGGTCGACGGCGAGATCGCACGAGGCCTGGGGAATGAGCGGGATGACGTCGAGGGGCGGCTGGAACGAGGTGGTGTCGAAGGTCGCGCCGACCGAGACGACGGCGACGTCGCCGGGCACCGAGAGCCCTCGGGCGGCGAGCGCGTCGAGCACCGCGAGGTGGGTCGCGTCGTCGCAGTGCAGCACGAGGCCGGTGACCCCGCGCTCGAGCAGGGCCTCGACGGCGGCGCGCACGGCGGCACCGCGCGTCCCGCCCGCCTCGGGGCGCTCGACGGAGGAGTCGAGCCCGAGCTCGGCGGCACGCCGCTCGAATCCGGCGCGGACGCGCGGCGGGAAGTTGGACCGGAGGTACGCGCCCGGCGGGTGTCCGACGAGGCCGATCGAGCGGTGGCCGGCTGCGGCGAGGTGGTCGACGGCGAGCGCCGCAGCCGCCTCGAAGTCGAGGTCGACGCAGACGAGGCCCTCATGATCGTTCGGCACCCCGATGAACACCGAGGGGATGTCGAGCCGTCGGGCGAGGCCCACCCGCTCGTCGTCGGGGGCGACGTCGAGCACGAGCACCGCGTCGGCCAGCCCGCTGGATGCGACGCGGCGCATGCCCGCCGTCGCCTCCTCGTCGGTGAGCAGCAGCACGTCGTAGTCGTACCGGCGGGCCGCGATCGAGGTGGCGAGCACGAACGACATGTGGGCGGGCGCATGGGTGTCGGCGCGGAACGGCTCGGTCAGCGCGAAGATGTTGGTGCGCCGGCCGGCGAGCATGCGGGCGCCCGCGTTGGGCCGGTAGTCGAGCTCGCGCACGGCCTGCTCGATGCGGCGGCGGGTCTCGGCCGAGATCGTGCGCTTGCCGCTGAGCGCATACGACACGGTGCTGATCGAGACGCCGGCGGCCTTGGCCACCTCGTCGATCTTCGCCATGTCGGACTCCCTCGTCTGGGTGCTGCACGCCTCGACGGGGGATCGTCTAAGCGCTTCGATTGCTACGTCGGGCACTGTACGCACATCGATTCGGCGTGCGCAAGTGTTTTGTGGAATTTGAGAACAAATGGCTCTCCGGCGTGCGCGACGACTTGCGCGGCGAGCCCGCCACGGCTTATGTTGTATATGCCAACAAATCAACGTCGATGCCCGAAAGGCCCGCCCATGGCTCCCACACCCACTCGCGACGACAAGTTCTCCTTCGGCCTCTGGACGATCGGCTACAACGGCACCGATCCCTTCGGCGGCCCGACGCGCAACGCCCTCGACGTCGTGCACGTCGTCGAGAAGCTCTCCGAGCTCGGCGCCTACGGCCTCACGTTCCACGACGACGACCTCTTCGCGTTCGGCTCGACCGACGCCGAGCGCCAGAAGCAGATCGACCGTCTGAAGCAGGTGCTCGCCGACACCGGCGTGATCATCCCGATGGTCACCACCAACCTCTTCAGCGCCCCGGTCTTCAAGGACGGCGGCTTCACCTCGAACGACCGCCAGGTGCGCCGCTTCGCCCTGCGCAAGGTGCTGCGCAACCTCGACCTCGCCGCTGAGCTCGGCGCGAAGACGTTCGTGATGTGGGGCGGCCGCGAGGGCGCCGAGTACGACGCCGCGAAGGACGTCCGCCAGGCGCTCGAGCGCTACCGCGAGGCCGTCAACCTGCTCGGCGACTACGTGACCGACAAGGGCTACGACCTCCGCTTCGCGATCGAGCCCAAGCCCAACGAGCCGCGCGGCGACATCCTGCTGCCGACGGTGGGCCACGCGCTCGCGTTCATCGACTCGCTCGAGCGCCCCGAGCTCGTGGGCCTCAACCCCGAGGTCGGCCACGAGCAGATGGCGGGCCTCAACTTCGCCGCGGGCATCGCACAGGCGCTGTACCACGACAAGCTCTTCCACATCGACCTCAACGGCCAGCGCGGCATCAAGTACGACCAGGACC
This sequence comes from Agromyces tardus, assembly GCF_003710805.1. GTDB lineage: Bacteria > Actinomycetota > Actinomycetes > Actinomycetales > Microbacteriaceae > Agromyces > Agromyces tardus. Next base: position 46,833 of record NZ_RHHB01000012.1, read on the forward strand.
TCGTGTTCGGCCACGGCGACCTGCACAACGCGTTCGCGCTCGTCGACCTGCTCGAGAACGGCGGCCCCGACGGCGGCCAGGCCTACACGGGCCCCCGCCACTTCGACTACAAGCCGAGCCGCACCGAGGACGAGACCGGCGTCTGGGACTCGGCCGCCGCGAACATGCGCACCTACCTGCTGCTGAAGGAGCGCGCCGCGGCCTTCCGCGCCGACCCCGAGGTGCAGGCGGCGCTCGAGGCCGCCAAGGTCTTCGAGCTCGCCCAGCCCACGCTCGGCGCGGGCGAGTCCTACGACGACCTGCTCGCCGACCGCTCGGCCTACGAGGACTTCGACACGAGCGCCTACCTCGGCGGCAAGGGCTTCGGCTTCGTGCGCCTGCAGCAGCTGGCCACCGAGCACCTCATGGGCGCTCGCGGCTGACCGTCCGTCTCGCCGTTTCAGGAACGGCGACGCCTCGATCGGCGTGTCGGCATCCGACACGCCGGCGGGCGGCACAGGGTTCCTGAGCGGCGCCCCAGGGTCCGCACGCCACGTCCACTCACCCGCACCGGGAGGAAGCAATGCCGCTCGTCGCCGGCGTCGACTCGTCGACGCAGTCCTGCAAGGTCGTCATCCGGGACGCCGCGACCGGAGCGCTCGTGCGCTCCGGTCGTGCTCCGCATCCCGCCGGCACCGAGGTCGACCCCGCCGCGTGGTGGGGCGCCCTGCTCACGGCGTTGGCGGATGCCGGTGGGCTCGACGGCGTCGCGGCGATCTCGATCGGCGGGCAGCAGCACGGCATGGTCGTGCTCGACGCCGAGGGCCGCGTCATCCGCGATGCCCTGCTCTGGAACGACACCCGTTCGGCGCAGGCGGCGCGCGAGCTGATCGGCGAGGTCGGCGCCGACGAGTACGCGCGCCGGACGGGTGTCGTGCCCGTCGCGTCGTTCACGGCGACGAAGCTGCGGTGGCTGCGCGACGCCGAGCCCGACAACGCGGCGCGCGTCGCGGCGGTCGCCCTCCCCCACGACTGGCTCACCTGGCGCCTGCGCGGCTACGGGCCGGTCGGGGAGTCGCCGCTCGGGCCCGTGCTCGACGAGCTCACCACCGACCGGTCCGACGCGAGCGGCACGGCGTACTGGGGCGCGGCCGGCTACGACCGCGAGCTGCTCGTGCGCGCGCTCGGGCACGACGCGATCCTGCCGCGCGTGCTCGGTCCGGCGGATGCCGCGGGCCGCACGCCCGACGGCATCCTCGTGGGCCCCGGCGCGGGCGACAACGCCGCCGCGGCACTCGGGCTCGACGCGGCATCCGGCGACGTCGTCGTCTCGATCGGCACGAGCGGCACGGTGTTCGCCGTCACGGACTCCCCCGTCGCCGACGTCTCGGGCACGGTCGCGGGCTTCGCGGATGCCACGGGCCGGTTCCTGCCGCTCATCGCCACGCTCAACGCGGCGCGCGTGCTCGACGCGACCGCGGGCCTGCTCGGCGTCGACCACGCCGAGCTCGGGCGCCTCGCCCTGCAGGCGGAGCCCGGGGCATCCGGCGCCGTGCTCGTGCCGTACTTCGAGGGCGAGCGCACGCCGAACCTGCCCGACGCGACCGCGTCGTTCACGGGCCTCACGCTCGCGAACACGACGCGCCCGTCGATCGCGCGCGCCGCCGTGGAGGGGCTGCTCTGCGGGCTGGCGGACGGACTCGACGCCGTGCGCGTCCAGGGCGTCCAGGCACGCCGGCTGCTGCTCATCGGCGGCGCCGCCCAGAACCCCGCCGTGCAGGCGGTGGCGGCGCAGGTGTTCGACCTGCCGGTCACGGTGCCCGCGCCCGGCGAGTACGTCGCCGACGGCGCGGCTCGCCAGGCCGCCTGGGTGCTCACGGGCGAGCGGCCCGCGTGGCCGGTGGCGTCGGGCGATCCGCTGCCCGTCGACACGCGTGCGGTGATCCGACGGCAGTACGCCGAGCGCGCCGCGGTGTGACACGCCGCGGGCGCCCAGGCAACCCCGGTGGCGCATCCGGCCGCGGCGCGTAGCATGCAAGGTGAGACGTCGCCTGGATGACGGCGCCCCGCAACGCTGGAGTGAGGGAGCGAAGATGTCCGAACCGAACGAGCCCGCAGAGCAGGATCGCCTCGAGGGCAGCTACACGGAAGTCGACGGAGAAGCGCCCCACGAACGCACCGTGGCGGGCGTGTACACGCGCGAAGAGGGCGAACCCGACGACGAGTCCACCGTCGGCGACTACACCTCCACCGAGGAGCACCCCGACGAGCACGACGCGTCGGAGCGGCACGGCAAGTTCATCCGCGGCGCCGACGCCAAGCCGCACCCGGGGCCGCACAAGGTCTGAGCCCGCGCCGCCCGCGCTCGCGCGCCGGTCGGTCGCCTGTCGCACAGGTGGCCGACGGTGCGTGAGCGCAATTCCGGAGGCGCCGCGCGACACGCCGCACCGGCGGGGCGCGACACGCCGAGCTTCGGCGCGCCGCTCCGGAGTTGCGGGCGCGCCCGTCGGCACGCGGCGGGCCGAGGGGGACCGTCAGCCGGTCGCGCGGGCGAGCTCGGCGCCGGCGGCCTCGAGCCAGTGCCGCGTCTGGGCCATGGCCGCGTCGCTGCCCCCGGCGAGCCCGGCGAGCGAGACGGATGCCACGAAGCCCGCGGCTGCGGCATCCGCCGCGATGACCCCCGCGACGAGCAACGGTCGCGCGCCCGTCTTCGCGGCGCGTGCGAGCACCTCCGACGGCACCTTGCCCGCGGCGGACTGCCCGTCGAACCGCCCCTCCCCCGTGATCACGAGGTCGGCGTCGTCGAGCGCCGCGTCGAGTCCGATGGCGTCCGCGACGGCCGCAGAGCCGCCGGCCATGCGGGCGCCCCAGGCGAGCAGTCCGAAGCCCGTGCCGCCCGCCGCTCCGGCGCCCGGCGCCCGCGCGAGCGAGTGACCGCCGGGAACGAGCCGGACGAGCCGGGCGAGGTTCGCGTCGAGCACCTCGACCGTCGCGGCATCCGCCCCCTTCTGCGGCCCGAACACCGCAGCGGCGCCGAGCTCGCCGAGCAGCGGGTTCGTGACGTCGCTGAGGACGAGGGCGCCGCCGGCGGGCAGGGGACGCAGCCCTGAGAGATCGACTCTCGCGACCGTGCCGAGCCCGCGGTTGCCGAGCTTGACGGGCCGGTTCGCGGCGTCGAGGAACGACCCGCCGAGCGCCGCGAGCGCCCCGACCCCGCCGTCGGTCGACGCGCTGCCGCCGAGGGCGAGCAGGAGGCGGGTCGCCCCGCCGTCGAGGGCCGCCGCGATCGCCTCGCCGAAGCCGAGCGTGTGCGCATCGAGGGGCCGCAGCGGGTCGAGCATCGTGATGCCGCTCGTGAGGGCGAGCTCGACCACGGCCGTCCCGTCGGGCAGGCGGAGCCACGCGGCGTCCGCCGGCCGGCCGTCGGGTCCGTGCACCGTGACGGGCACGCGCTCGGAGCCCGGCACGGCGGCGGCGAACGCGTCGAGCGTGCCCTCGCCGCCGTCGGCCATCGGTCGCAGCAGGAGTTCGTCGCCCGGATGCACGGTGCGCCAGCCGCGTGCGAGGGCGGCCGCGGCATCCGCTGCGCTCGCCGTGCCCTTGAAGGAGTCGGGCGCGATCACCACCCGGCGCGGGACCGCGACCGGACCGCCGGCCGAGCTCGCGGCCGCGCCCGTGTTCATCTCCGGGCCGCCGCCCGGACCCACCCCGCCGCTCACGACGCGTCGAAGGTGGGCGCCGGAACCCGCGAGAGCCACACGAGCGCGCGGTCGAGCAGGGCGCGGTGCGCCGCGGAGTCGTACGACCGCGCGTCGTGGCCGAGCGCGTCGTAGACGAGCCGGGAGTGGCCGAGCTCGCGCGCCCAGATCAGCGGGTGGCGGATGCCGCCCTCCTCGTGCTCGGCGATGGGCTCGATGACGTCGAGCAGCCGCAGCCCCGAGTAGCGCTCGTCGAAGACCGTGAAGTCGCTGAGGCCCTCGCCGATGGGGTGCGCGCCGACGAGGTGCACGAGCGCGCTGCCGATGGGCGGATGCCACGACGCGCCCTCGATCCACCGGGCGCCGATCGCTCGGCCGAACGCCGGCACCTCGGGCAGGGTGGCCGCTGCGGAGTGGACCGCGAGCACGCCGATGCCGCGCGCGAGCGCGGCGTCGAAGCCGGCGGTCGCCGCGGCCACGTCGGCCTCGCGGGCGGGGCCGGGGTCGTCGACGCCCTCGGGCCGGCCCACCTCGGGGTTCCCCGCGTTCACGACGAGCAGGTCGAAGCCGTCGAGCCGGGCGAGTCCGCCGAGCAGGTCGTCGCTCACCTCGACGCGATAGCCCGCGCCCGTGACGATGCCCGCGAGCGCGGCACTCGTCTCGTCGAAGTGGTGCCACGGGTCGGCATAGCGCCCGGAGCCGCTGAGGATCACCGCCCGCATCTCGCCTCCTCCGCTCTCGCGTGCATCGTAGCCCCGCGCACCGCCGATCCTCATGACCGGCACACCATCGCCCAGCCGAACGTGTCGAGCCGCACCCGCTCCACCCGCTGACCCGAGATCGCGTCGACGCCCTCGACGGGCACCTCGACTGGGTCGCCGCCGTGGTCGACGAGGGTGAGCAGCGCGCCGCGCCGCATGGCCTCCACGCGCTCGGGCAGGCCGGCGAGCACGGGCTCGTCGCCCGCCCCGGCGAGCACGAGGTCGACGACGGCGAGGGCGCCCGCCCGTCAGCCCGTCAGCCCGCCAGCACGCGACGGACCCACGCCTCCCGGGTCTGCACGGCCCGTTGCGACACGGCGGCGGACGGCACGATGCCCTGGAACCCGTGGAATCCGCCCGCCCAGACGTGCAGCTCGGCGCTGCCGCCCGCCGCCCAGATCCGGCTCGCGAAGGCGACCGTCTCGTCGCGGAACACCTCGGCGCTGCCCGCCTCGAGGTACGCGGGCGGCAGGCCCGAGAGGTCGTCGGCGCTGGCGCGCCCGGGCGCCGCGAAGATCGACACGTCGGCGGTGCCGCGCCGGTCGCCGAGCAGCGCGGTCCAGCCGGTGTCGTTGCTCGTGCGGTCCCAGATGCCCACGCCGTCGATCTGGCGCGCCGAGCGGGTGTCGTTGCGGTCGTCGAGCATCGGCCACATGAGCAGCAGCGCGGCCGGCATCGAGCCGCCGCGGTCGCGCGCGAGCAACGTGGTGCCCGCGGCGAGCCCGCCGCCGGCGCTCTGGCCGCCGAGCAGCACGCGGTGCGGGTCGAAGTGCAGCTCGCCGGCATGCGCCACGAACCACTCGAACGCCGCGGCGCAGTCCTCGACCGGTACCGGGTCGGGGAAGTCCGGAGCGAGGCGGTACTCCACCGTGGCCGCGACGGCGTCGTGCTCGAGCACCCACTCGACGAGCATCGGGGCGATCGACCAGCGGTTGCCGCCGATCATGCCGCCGCCGTGGATCAGGAAGACGCCCGGCGCCGCGGCATCCGCGTGGTCGCTGCGCCGCAGGACCGACACGACGATCTCGCCGCCCTCGAACCCCGCGACGGCGTGGTCGGTCACCTCGACCGGGCGGCCCGCGATCAGGTCCGCCATCGCCGGCGGATGCCCGGTCGCCGCCCGGAAGTCGGCGATCGTGGCGGGTTCCACCGTGGTGAAGAACGCGGGCAGGCCCTCGAGCGCCGGCGCGAGCTCGGCGTCGAACGGCGGGCGGGCGGGTGCGGCCATCTCGGTTCCTCCGATCCCGGCCACTGCCTCATGCCCGGTGCACCCCATCATCGACGGGTTCCGGCCGGGCCGGAAGGCGGCGCGACCGTGGCGAGCGAGGCGAGCACGCGGGGATACTGATTGGAAGCACACGGAGGCGCTCCATGCAGACCCGCTCGTTTCCTTCCGCTCCGGACGGTCGCTCGCCGGCCGGGGCCGAGATCCGGCACCTGATCGACGGCGAGACCGGCAACATGATCCACTCCACCGTCCCGCCGGGGCAGGTCAATCGGGCGACCGTGCACGCCACCGTGAGCGAGTTCTGGCACGTGCTCTCGGGCGAGGGGCAGATCTGGCGACGAGACGGCACTGGTGAGCAGACGACCGTCCTGGAGCGAGGCGTCTCCATCGACATCCCCGTCGGGACCGCGTTCCAGTACCGGTGCACCGGTGTCGAGCCGCTCGAGTTCCTCTGCATCTCGATGCCGCGCTGGCCCGGAGACACGGAAGCGACGGCCATCGACGGGCCGTGGGAGCCGACCGCCCCCGAAGGTTGACGAACGGAGTGTCGGCGGTCGGCGGGACACTCGGTTGGACCTGAACGAAGGGACACCACCATGACCCCGCAACCGACCCCGGTCGACCCTCCGCAGTTGCCGCGCAGCCCCGCCTTCGCGCAGGGCATGATCGTCGCCGCCGGGCCGACGCTCTACGTCGGCGGGCAGAACGGGATCGACGAGACCGGCGCTCTGCTCGACGGGCTGCGGGCGCAGACCGAGCAGGCCCTGCGAAACGTGCTCGCTGTGCTCGCAGAGGCCGGCAGCGGCCCCGAATACGTGGCCAAGCTCACGATCCACCTCGATCCGAACGTCGATCCCGGCGCGGCCTACGCCGCCACCGGCGCGGTCTGGGGCGATCATCGCACGGCCGTGACGGTGCTCGCGGTGGCCCCCGCGAAGCCCGGCGCGCTCGTCGAGATCGAGGCGATCGCCGCACTCCCCTGAGCGCCACGGCGCCAGGAGCGTCGCGACCGATGCGCTCGGGGCGTCGCGACCGAATGGTCACGCCCCGAACGTGCGCCCGTCCAGCTCGGCCGCAGCGCTGAGCACGTGGTCTTCGGCGTTCTGCCCGACGGCCACCTCGTGCCGGCCGCCGAGCATGCGCCACGCCCCCGCATCCGCGTCGTACCGTGCGAGCACTCTCGGCTCGGCCACGATCGTGACCCTGCGCGACTCACCGGGCTCGAGGTGGAGCCGCTCGAACCCGAGCAGGCGCAGCCTCGGCCCGTCGGGCGCGTCGGTCAGGTAGACCTGGGGCACGTCGGCGCCGGGCCGCCCACCGGTGTTGACGACGGTGAACGACGCGGTGATCGTCGTGCCGCCGTCGACCTCGAGATCCTCGTAGTCGAAGCTCGTGTACGAGAGCCCGTGCCCGAACGGGAAGAGCGCACGTTGCCCGGTCTTCGCGAACCAGCGGTGCCCGACCTCCGCGCCCTCGTCGTAGCGGATCGTCGTCGGGGTGCCCCACGGCGTGCCGAGTCCCGGCAGCTCCGGCCGGGGCGTCTGGTCGAGGCTCGCGGGGAACGTGATCGGGAGCCGGCCCGAGGGCTCGACCGCTCCGGTGAGCACCTCGGCGATCGCCCGGCCGCCGGCCTGACCGGGGTACCACGCCTCCACGATCGCCCGCACCCGGTCCCGCCACGGCATGTCCACGGCGTTGCCGGTCTCGAGCACCACGATCGTGTTCGCATTCGCGGCGGCCACCCGCTCGATGAGCTCGCCCTGGCCCCACGGAAGCGACAGGTCGGCGAGATCGTAGCTCTCGCCCTCGGGGCGGATCGCGAAGACGATCGCGACGTCGGCCCGTGCGGCGAGGAGCGCGGCCTCGGCGGCGTTCATCCCCGGATCGAAGTCGACGGATGCCTCGGGCAGGAGTCGCTTCAGCTCCGTGAGTGGCGAGCTCGGGTGCAGGTAGAGGTTGCGCGACGGCCCCATCACCCCCGCTCCGCCGATCGGCACGACCGCGGCGAACCCGCCCGCGGGCGTGACGGCGCTCGATCCGGTGCCGGCGGGAACCCCGAGCTGTGCGTACCCGCCGATGACCGCCACGAGCGCACCGGGCTCGGTCGCGAGGGGAAGGATCCCGTCGTTCGCGAGCACGACGATCCCGCGGCGCGCCGTCTCGAGGGCGATCGCGTCGTGCTCCGCGGCGTCGGGTGCTCCGGCCGCGCCCGAGTGCACCGCGGCATCCGCCGTACCCGTCCGGTCGGCCTCGTCCCACGCGTCGACGCCCACGGCGAACATCGACCGCAGGATGCGCCGGACCATCTCGGAGAGCCGTTCCGGCGTGAGCCGTCCATCGGCATGGGCCGCGCGCAGCTTGTCGGTGAACGCCTCGGACTTCCACATCAGCACGTCCATCTGCGCACCCGACTCCTGGTCGAGCCCGGCGTTCGCGAACTCCCAGTCGAGCGTCGCGCCCCAGTCCGACATGACCCAGCCCGGATACCGCCACGCGCCCTTCAGCACGTCCTCGATGAGGATGCGGTTTCCGCCCGCGTACTCGCCGTTGACCTTGTTGTAGCCCGTCATGACCGAGCCGGGCTGCGCCCGCTCGATCGCGATCTCGAAGGCGAGCAGGTCGGACTCGCGGTGCGCGACGGGATCGATGATCGCGTCGAGCCAATGGCGGTTCGTCTCGTTGCAGTTGAGCGAGTAGTGCTTGATCGTCGAGATCACGCCCTCGCCCTGGATGGCGCGGATCGATTCGGCCGCGAGGGTCGCGGTGAGCAGGGGGTCCTCCGACAGGTACTCGAAGTTCCGCCCGTTCCGCGGGTCGCGGGCGAGGTTGACGCCGCCCGCGAGCTGCACGTTGAACCCGCGACTGCGCGCCTCGCGACCGACGAGCGCTCCGGATGCCGCGGCCATCGCGGGATCGAACGTGGCGCCGAGCGCGATGCCCGACGGCAGGGCGGTCGCGGTGTCGCCGCGCCGGTACCCGGGATTGGTGACCCCGAGGCTCGCATCGCTCATGAGGAGCGACGGCACGCCGAGCCGCGGGATCCCGGGCGTGTACCCGGCGCTCATGGGCACGCCCTCCGGGATCCGGGGATCGCGCACCGGATTCACGGTGTTGACGCCCATGACGCTGACGATGAGCGAGAACCGCTCGTCGTCGGTCATCTGCGCTTCGACGTCGCGGGCCCGCCGGTCGACGTCTGATTCGGCATCCGGCTTCCGCTCCATCGCGCCAGCGTCCATCCTGTGCCCCCGATCGCCCCGCCCACCTGGATGACGAAACCGAGTCAACCTCCTCGCGGTTCGCGGCACAAGGTTCCGACCCCGTGAGGTCGCCGAGTGCAGTCCGGCGCCGCGGCGCAGGAGCGGATCAGCCCGAGGGCTCCTCGATGAGCGTCAGCAGGGTTCCGTCGGGGTCGACCAGATGGCCGGCCCGCAGCCCCCAGTCCTGCGCGGCGACCTCATGGAGGCGCGGGAAGCCGGTCGCACGGACCGGAACGCCGGCGGCGGCGATGGCCTCCGCCAGTTCGTCGACGTCGGCGACGCGGAGCGTGCAGCGGAACGAACTCGCCGCGGGATCGAGATCGGCGAAGGGGAAGAACTCGAGTTCCAGGTCACCCCGCCGGAGGATCATCCAGCCGTCGTCGCGGAAGACACTCGCGAAGCCGAAGCCGCGATAGAACGCCTCGGTCACGTCGAAGTCCCGGGACGGGAGGTTGGGCACCGCGCGATCGCGAGTCATGCAGTCCATCATGGTTCGCATCGTGCCCGTCCGCACGGCGCGAGACCACTCTCGAGCCCGTCAGTGTCAGAGCACAACCATCGGCGCGGGCGCGACCGCCTCGCCGAGGCAGACCGACCGACCCCTCGTCCCCAGTCATCCCCAGGGCGCGGTGCACGGTCCGGTCGGCGCCTCGATCACCACGGGGAGCAGCACCGGCGCGAGCGCGGCCCCGACCTCGAGCGACGCGACGCCCGTGCCGCCGTCGCCGTTGCCCAGCAACGCGAAGACCGCACCGGTACTCGGGAAGTACGCGACGCTCGTGCCATAGCCGGGCTCGGCGCCGTTGTGGGAGACGCTGAGCACGCAACCGGTGCCTGGGTCGTGCTGCACGCCGATCCCGAGGCCGTAGCCGTTGCCGCCCGTGCCCGAGTTCGGCGCGACATCCGCGTACCTGGCGGCCTGCAGCGCGGGTGTCACTCCGGCGCCCGCGCCGAGCGCCTCGCCCCACGCATGGATGTCGTCGAGCGTCGACACCATGGCGCCGGCCGCCCCGCCCTGGCCGTTGGACCAGTCGACGGTGTCGACGGGCTCGCCGCGCGCTGGGCAGAAGAGCGAGTAGCCGTGGGTCAGCGGCGCGACGACCTGCCCGTCGAGTGCGTAGCGGCTGCGCTCCATGCCGAAGGGCTCCGCGATGCGGTCGTGGATGAGCGAGGCGAGGTCACTGCCGGTCACCTGCTCGAGGATCCCACCGAGGAGGAAGTAGTTCGTGTTGGCGTACTCGTATCCCTCACCGGGCGCGAAGTCCGCGCGGGGGGTCGCCGCGCCGATCGCGATGAGTTCGTCGGACGTGGGGATCGCGTACGGGTCGGCGCAGATGCGGTCGACCTGCGGCTGGCCCGACTCGCCGACGCCGCTCGACATGTTGAGCAGCATGCGCACGGTGATGCGCCGCGCCTCGGGGAAGTCGGGATACCAGCGGTCGAGCGTGTCGTCGAGGCGGACGCCCGAGTCGGGCTCGCCGATCACCTGCAGCATCACGCTCGCCACGATCGTCTTCGTGATGCTGCCGATCTTCTGCTGGTTCCCCCGCTCGATCGGCGCAGCGCTGTCGATGTCGGCGACGCCTCGCGCCGAGACCCACTCGCCCTCCCCCGGGATCCACAGCCCGACGATGACCCCGGGCATCCCGGATGCCGCGAATCCCTCATCGAGCGCCGCCTCGAGCTCGGCGACGAGCGCGGGGTCGAGCGGTCCGGATGCCTCGGGCGCAGCCGTCGCAGTGCCGGATGCCGCCGGCTCGCCATCGCCGGCCCCGGAGGTGCCCGACCCGGCGAGGTTCGCGGCACCGACAACCACCGCGATGATCGCGAAGACGGCCACGACCGCCGTCGACCAGCGCAGCACCCGGCGCCTCCGCCGCGCCGCGATGGGATCCCCTCCGCCGGTTTCGTCCCCGTGCGGCGGGCCGCCCCGGCCGACCTCGTCGTCGGGACCCGCTGGCTGGCTCATGCCGGATGCTACCGCGGATGCGTTCCGGCGGTGGGGAACGTCGGACGCAGTGCCGACTGCGCCATCCGGCTCACTGCACGTTGGTGAAGATCGCGTCCTCGTAGTCGAACGACGGGGCGATCTGCATCGTCAGCGAGTTCGGATCGGCGACGGACCACGCCTCGGTCCACGTCACCGACTCGCCCGGAAGCACCACCGTGGTCGGCGGCACGCCGATCTGGGTGCCGTCCGCCGTCACGTCGAAGATCTGGCTGGCCTCCTGGCCGCCCGACGACAGCCGGGTGTAGACCACCGGTTGGAGGTTCTCGGTCGAGTTGTTCGTGATCGTCATGGTGAAGGCGAGCTGGCTGGCCTGGTCGGCGCCCGCGGCGAATTCGGTCGGGGTGTAGGGCTCGGGCGCGGAGACCGTCAGCTCGACGTCGTCCTCCCACACCATCGTGTCGCCGAAGGCGAGGTTGCCGACCGGCCCGGGCTCGGGCGTCGCCTCCTCCGACTCCGACGCCGCGGGCGGCTCGGTCGCCTCGGAGGTCGAACCGATGATCCCCTCATCTTCGAGCGCCTGCTGCACGGGCCCCGCGACGATGACCACGACGAAGACGATGGTGCCCACGATCCCGCCGACGATCGCGAGGATGAGCGCCGTGATGGCGGGCCACTTCCGGCCCGGCAGGAAGAGGGCGATGATCGCCAGGATCAGCGCGATCGGGAGCAGCACGGCGCCCACGAAGAAGGTGAAGGGGATGACGGCGAGGATGAACCCCACCCCCGCGACGGCGAGCGCGACGATCCCGAGCACGTTGGTCTTCGCCGGGGGCGGCGGCACCGACCCGCCCGGCGACACGGCAGCGTACGGCATCGCGGCCGTCGGCGCGACGGGCGCGACCGGCGCGGCGGCGACCGGCTCAGCCGCCGCAGCGGCAGAGGCCGCGAGCGGCGCGGTGTGCTCCGTCCACTGGGTGCCGTCCCAGTACCGCTGGGCGCCCTGGCCGTCGTCGTACCAGCCCGCTGGTGCATTCGTGGGATTCGTCATGCCGCCGATGATGGCAGACCGCCGCGACGCACAGTCGGGCCCTATGGCCCGTGCGGCGTCGCCAGGGCGAGACGCCCGACCACGGTGCTCCCGCGGAAGTCGCGCGATAGAGTCGCCCACAAGCTGGGCACTGCAGGAGGACCGATGATCGGCGAAGGTGTCGAAACGCCGCGGAGCGCGCCTGCCACGCTGCACGATGTCGCACGAGAGGCGGGGGTCTCCCTCGCCACGGCCTCGCGATCGCTCAACGGCAGCACCCGCAAGGTCAACGAGGAGTACCGGCAGCGCGTGCTCGCCGCCGCGGCGCGGCTCGACTACTCCCCCAACCTCTCGGCGCAGGCGGTGGCGCGCGGCACCACGACCACCGTCGCGCTGCTGGTCGCCGACATCGCCGACCCCTACTTCTCGCAGATCGCCGCGGGCGTCGTGCGCGAGGCCGACCAGGAGCGGCTCATCGTCACGATGGCCGCCACCGAGCGCGAGCCCGAGCGCGAGCTCGAGCTCGTGCGCAACCTGCGGGGCCAGCGTCCGCGCGTGATGATCCTCGCGGCGTCGCGCCGCGACGGCGACCCCAACGGCGACGCCCTCGAGGCCGAGCTGCGCGCCTACGAGTCCAACGGCGGCCGGGTCGCCTTCGTGAGCAGCACCGACCTCCCGTTCCGCACCGTGCAGCTCGACAACCGGGCCGGCGCCGAGGCGCTCGCCCGCTCGCTCACGGGCCTCGGCTACCGTCGCTTCGCAGCCATCACGGGCGCCGAGGGCCTGCGTACCGGCGACGACCGGCTCGCCGGCTTCCGCGACGGGCTCGCGGCATCCGGAGCCACCCTCGACCGCGTCGTGCGGCCCGCGTTCACGCGCGACGGCGGCTACGAGGGCATGCGGCAGCTCCTCGACGAGGGCCTCGACGGCATCGAGCTCGTCTTCGCGGCGAACGACGTCATGGCCGTCGGCGCGATGTCGGCCATCCGCGACGCGGGGCTCACCCCCGGCACGGATGTCGCGGTCGCGGGCTTCGACGACGTGCCCACGGTGCGCGACGTGACCCCGCCGCTCACGACCGTGCGGATCCCCCTCGAGGAGGTCGGGCGCCGTGCGCTGCGCCTCGCGCTCGGCGACGCCACGGCCGCTGACGAGGAGGCGGTGCACACCGAGGTCGTGCTGCGCGAGTCGACCCCGGCGCGCACCGCGTAGGCGAGTCCAGGGCGGGACCCCGCTCGTTCGTCGGCTCAGGCGGTCTCGAGCGCCGCGACGGATGCCGCGTGCGGCACCACGCGCTCGTGCACGCCGGGCGCGAGCACCTCGTCGTCGCGGCCCGGCAGGCGCAGCGTGGCCTCCGCGCCCGCGGGCACCTCGGTGCGCACGTGCAGCTCGCCGTCGGCGAGCTCCCAGCGCACGGCGGCGTGTCCGTGCGGCGTCTCGAGCGAGACATCCGCCCAGGTGAGGTCGCCGCCGGGCCGGGGCGCGATGAGGATGCGCCCGTAGCCGGGCTCGAGCGGCGCGAGGCCGCCCACGACGCGGTGCATCCAGTCGACGACGGCGCCGAGCGCGTAGTGGTTGAAGCTCGTCATCTCGCCGGGGTTGATCGAGCCGTCGGGCAGCATCGAGTCCCAGCGCTCCCAGATGGTGGTCGCGCCCATGGTGACGGGGTGGAGCCACGACGGCGACTCCGTCTGCAGCAGCAGCCGGTAGGCGTCGTCGAGGTGGCCCGTGTCGGTGAGCGCATCGGTCACGAACGGCGTGCCGGCGAAGCCCGTCGAGATGCGGTACCCGGATGCCGCGACGAGCTCGGACAGGCGGCGGCCGGCGAATGCGCGGTCGTCGTCGTCGAGGATGCCGAAGACGATCGCGAGGGCGTACACGGTCGTGCAATCGCTGAAGATCACTCCGTCGGTGACGTAGTGCTCGGCGAACGCGGCACGCAGGCCGTCGGCCATTTCGCGGAACTCCGCCGCCGCCGCCGTGTCGCCGAGCACGTGGGCGGCGTTCGCGGTGAGCGTCGCGCTGCGGTAGGCGCAGAGCGTCGCGACGACCGAGGGGTTCGCCTTCGCCGCCCACGGCTGGTCGGGCGCGGCATCCGGGTCGAGCCAGTCGCCGAACTGGAAGCCGGTGTCCCACAGCCCGGTGGGCGAGAGCTTGCTGCGCACGCGGCGCACGTGGCCGGCCATCGACGCGAACTGGTCGGCGAGCACGCGGCGGTCGCCGTACGCGGTCCAGAGCGCCCACGGCACCCAGACCGCCGCGTCGCTCCAGACGGCGGATGAGTCGGGCTCGGGGAACTCCGCCGGGTGCTCGACGTACTTCAGCACGTCGGGCACGACGAAGGGCACGAGGTCGTCCTGGTGGCGCTGCTCGGCGGCGAGGTCGCGGAGCCAGTCGCGCAGGAAGCCGTCGACGTCGTACAGGAACGCCGCGCTCGGCGCGAACGCCGAGAGATCGCCCGTCCAGCCGAGGCGCTCGTCGCGCTGCGGGCAGTCGGTGGGCACGTCGAGGAAGTTGCCGCGCATGCCCCAGACCGCGTTCTCGTGCAGGCGGTTCAGGAGCGGGTTCGACGTCTCCATGCGACCGATGCGGCGCAGCTCCGAGTGCACGACGATCGCCGTGAGGGCTCCCTCGCCGATCGCGTCGACACCGCCCGGCCAGCCGTCGACCTCGACGTAGCGGAAGCCGTGGAACGTGAAGGTGGGCTCGAAGACGTCATCGCCGCCGCTGAGCGTGAACCGATCGGTGGCCGCGGCGGACCGCAGGGGGCGCGTGCCGAGCTCGTCGCGCTCGAGCACCTCGGCGTGACGCAGGGTCACGACGCGGCCGGCCTCGCCGCGCACCGCGACGCGCACCCAGCCCACGAGGTTCTGCCCGAAGTCGACGAGCACGGCGCCGCTCGGCGAGGTCGTGATCGAGACGGGCGCGAGTTCCTGTTGGCGGCGAACCGGAGGTCCGACGTAGGGCTCGAGCAGGTCGAGGTCGAAGTCCAGCTCGTGCACGCCGGTCCACGCGTCGGAGGCGAAGCCAGGGAGCGTCCAGTCGTTGCTGCGCAGGCGGGCGTCGATCGACTGTCCGTCGTAGAGGTCGTTCGCCGTCGTCGCCGAGGGGCCGGCCGACCACGTGGCATCCGTGCCGATGACCTGCTCGTGCCCGTCGGCGAAGCGCACCCGAAGCTCGGCGAACGCGCCGAGCTCCTCGCCGTAGTACCTCGAGCCGCCGGCCCACGCGAGGCGGCCGCGGTACCAGCCGTTGCCGAGCGCGACGCCGATCACGGTCTCGGGGGCGACGAGCGACGTGACGTCGTACTCGGCGTAGCGCACGCGCCACTCGTAGCTCGTCCAGCCCGGCGTGAGCAGGTCGTCGGAGACGGACCTGCCATTGATCCAGGCCT
Organism: Agromyces tardus; assembly: GCF_003710805.1. Lineage (GTDB taxonomy): Bacteria > Actinomycetota > Actinomycetes > Actinomycetales > Microbacteriaceae > Agromyces > Agromyces tardus. The sequence continues at coordinate 62,131 of NZ_RHHB01000012.1, forward strand.
CGCAGACGCCGAGCGCCGAGAGCAGAAGGGTGGCCTGCGCGACGTCGCCGTGGCCCTCGTCGAGACGGACCTCGCCTCGCAGGAGCGGCGCACCGGAGAAGTCGTCGTCGGGGGCGATCATGCGCGCGTGCCACTGGGTCATGGTCATCTTCCTGTTCGGATCGTCGTTGAGGAACGGGTCGGCCGCATGGGTCGAGTGAAACGGTTCAACACGAATGTTAGCACCAAACACGAGCGAACACTTGACTTTCATTGAGCGATGTTCAGTTTCACCTGATCATACGCCCCGCACGCGCATCACCCGCACTCGGCGGGGACCCCTGGCGGAGTCGGCCTCGCCGTGGCCGTGCGACGGCTCGCCGACTCAGGGGGCGTCTCGACCCTCCGCGGCGTCGTCGCCACGATGCCCGAGGGGCCCGGACGGCGCGCCCCGTGGCGCGAGGTCGTCGCCCGCACCGCCTCGGCGTTCGACCGGTGCGTGGCGCCGCACCTCGCGGCGGCCGCGGTCAGCCGAGCTTCGTGATCGCCGGCATGACGAACGAGCCGTCGAGCACGGCCGCACCGGGCTGGTAGACGCGCAGCAGCGGGCGGAAGTCGCCCTCGGGCGCGGGCAGCCAGTTCGCCGCGGCGGCCTCGTCGTCGGGCCGGTCGTGCTGGATGCGGATGACGAGCGAGCCGTCTTCGCCCGTGACGATGCCCGGCGTGCGGTCGCCGATCGAGTAGCGCGCGATCGGGTTGTCGACCAGGTAGAACTCGGGCGTCGAGTACATCGTGACCGACCAGAACGCGTCGTTGGGCGGCAGCTCCGTGAGCCGCAGCTCGTAGGCGTTCGCACCGTTCAGCTGCGCGCCGTCGGCATCGACGAACACCTCGGCGTAGAACGCCTCGTAGCCGTGGTTGCCCCACAGTCCGTTCCGCGCGGAGCGGGCACGGGTGACGTAGGACTCGGCGCGGTCGGCGATCTTCCACTCGGGCGAATCGATCGTGCCGAGGCCGAGGTGGTCGACGTTGTAGTCGAAGCCGTGCGGGAATCCGCGCCAGCCGTTCGGCGCCGAGGCCGTGTCGGAGGGGTCGGGCTTCGAGATCTCCTCGATGTGCGCGCGACCCTCGGCGAACGCGTGCGCGAGGTGCTCGTCGAGCTCGCGCGATACGAGGCCGTACGGGTTGCCCGGGTCGGTGAGCCCGTAGTCCGCGAATCGACGGAGGAACGCGACATCCGGGGCCGCCGGCGGGAACGCGCGGGCCCAGAGCCGGAGCAGCTCCCAGAACTTCAGGTGCTCGGGGATCTCCGGTGACGGCTGCGGGATGCCGCGGAGCGGGCCGTTCCCCTCGAGCGGGGTGAGCGTGAACTGCGGCTGCAGCGCGAGCACCCGCGGCACGTCGTCGTCGCCGTCGACGGCGAGGCGGCCGACGATCGTGGCGATGTCGGTGGGCGCCTCGATGACGCGCACCCCCGCAGGGACCTCGCCCGACCATCCCGGCGGGGTGATGAGGAAGGTGGCCTCGGCCGTGCCGGTCGCGCGACGGCCCACGTAGGCGAAGTTGTTCGTCCACGCGTCGACGAACTGCAGCACGTAGTACGCGCCGTCGGTGTCGGGCACGTGCAGCAGCAGCGGGCCGCCCGAGAGGTCGAGCTGCGCGAGCGAGTAGAGCGTGTCGTTGTTGACGCTCACGAACCTGCCGTCGGGCGTCGCGAGCTCGGTCGCGTGCGCGAACGCGTTGAACGGCGCGGGCGGGAGCGACGCCATGCCGTGCGCCGCCAGCGCCTCCACCGACGAGATGTTGTAGACGAGCGGATAGCCGAAGACATACGCCTCGACCAGATGGCGCTCAGTTGAATCCATCGAACCCCCCAGGTTCAGGCACGGCCGGCGCCGGGCACTCCTGTCAGGCTAGCGGCGGGCCCGCGAGGGGGCGAGGGACGAAAGCCGCGTCGCCCACGGTGCGCGACTCCCCGCCCCGGCGGTACACTCGCGACGAGGCGGCCCGGGCAGCCGCTGCGTGCCGCTTCGAGGGAGGCGAACGGGATGGATGCCACACCGACGCGTCGGCCGGCGGCGATCCTGGTCGTCAGCGCCGATCCGGCGGTCCGCGACGACCTCCTCGTGCCCCTGCGCCGGAGGTACGCGGAGGACTACCGCATCGTCGAGGCGGATGGACCTCAGGCCGCGGTCGCCGCGATCGACGAGCTGCGTGCGAGCGGAGGCGACCTCGCGCTCGTACTCGCCGACGACCCGGCGCCGGTCGACGCCCATGAGAGCGTCTTCGCCGCGGCGCGACGTGCCTTCCCCGACGTGCGCCGCGGGCTCGTCATCGAGTGGGGCTCGTGGGCCGAGAGCGAGACCGCCGACACCGTGCTCCAGCTCGTGTCGCACGTGCAGATCGACTACTACGTGGTTCGCCCCGCCCACGCGATCGACGAGTCGTTCCATCGGGCGGTCACCGACTTCCTGCGGGAGTGGGAGGCGGCGGTCGGCAAGCGCCACCGCGGCTTCACCGTCATCGGCGAGGCGACGCAGCCGCGCACCCACGTGCTCCGCAGCATCCTCGCCCGGGGCGGCGTGCCGACGGACTTCCTCGACCCGGCGTCGCACGACGCGCGCACGCTCCTCGAGGCCGCCGGCGTCGAGTACACCGGCGCGCCGATCGTGCGGACGCTCAGCGGACGCATGCTCGTCGACCCCGACGACGCCGAGCTCGCCCGTGCCCGCGGCCTCGAGACCTCGCTGCCGCAGCGCACCGTCGACCTCGCGGTCATCGGCGCCGGACCGAGCGGACTCGCCGCGGCGGTGTACGCGGCATCCGAGGGCCTCGACACCCTGGTGCTCGAGGGCGAGTCGATCGGCGGGCAGGCGGGCTCGAGCTCGCTCATCCGCAACTACCTCGGCTTCTCGCGCGGGGTGTCCGGCTCCGAGCTGGCGCAGCGCGCCTACCAGCAGGCCTGGGTGTTCGGCGCCCGCTTCGCCCACACGCGTCACGCCGCGGGCCTGCGCCGCGTCGAGGGCGGCTTCGAGGTCGATGTGGCTCCCGGCGACACCGTCAGGGCGCGGGCCGTCGTGCTCGCGACCGGCGTGAGCTATCGCCGGCTCGCCGCGCCCGGGCTCGAGCCGTTCGTCGGGTCGTCGGTCTTCTACGGCGCCTCCTCCGTCGAGGCTCGGGCGCAGTCGGGCCGCGACGTGCTCGTCGTGGGCGGCGGCAACTCCGCGGGCCAGGCGGCCCTGCACCTCGCCCGCTACGCCCGATCGGTGTCGCTCGTCGTGCGCGGCGACTCGCTCGCCGCGAGCATGTCGAAGTACCTCATCGAACAGCTCGAGGCCGCCGGGGTCGGGCTGATCACGCGCTCGCACGTGGTCGACGCGGCGGCATCCGACGCCGATCGGCTCGACCACGTCGTGCTCGAGCGCACCGACGACGGCGAGCGCCGCTCCGTGCCCGCCGACGCGCTGTTCATCACCATCGGCGCCCGGCCGCACACGGGGTGGCTGCCCGCCGAGGTGCTGCGCGACCGCTGGGGTTCCGTCCTCACGGGCCCCGAGGTGATCGCCGAGGGCGGACCGGACGCCTGGCTCGGCGACGGCGAGGGCCCCGCGCCCCTCGAGACCTCTGTGCCCGGAGTCTTCGCCGTGGGCGACGTGCGACGGGGTTCCGTGAAGCGGGTGGCGTCGGCCGTGGGCGAGGGATCGGTCGTGATCTCCTCGGTGCACGCCTACCTCGCCGCGCTCGCCGACGATCGCGCCGACGAGCCTGCCGACGAGCACGCCGACGCCGGCGCCTGAACCGCGTGGCGGAGACCGCCGATCCCCCATTGAGGGCCCGGGAGGCATGATTGCGGGAGCGCTCCGGAATACGCTTGCCGGGTCGTGGGGTCCATTCTGCCCGCCATCAGGCGCGGTCGCTACGCTGGAGGGATGTCGTTCGATCCCTCCGGTGTGCCCGTCGACCCTGCAGCATCGGCGGCGCTCGCCCGCAAGGGCCTGGACTACCGGCTGCTCGACCCCGCCGATCGCGAGGCGTTCGAAGCATGGATCGAGGCCGACCACCGCGGCTTCCACCACGCGCGGCCCCGCGCCGCGGGCATCGAGCACGAGGTCCGCGTCATGTCGGAGCGCCGAGTGCACGGCGTCTACGACACCACCGCGGCCGACCCGGCGATCCCCGTCGCGACCGTGTCGAGCTGGCCGACGGGACTCAGCGTGCCCGGCGGACGCAGCGTCGACGGCTGGGCCGTGAGCTCGGTCACCGTGTCGCCCACCCACCGGCGCCGCGGCATCGCCCGCGCCCTCATGGAGGGCGAGCTCGCGAACGCACGCAACGCGGGCGCGGCCGTCGCGATGCTCACCGTCACCGAGGCGACCATCTACGGGCGGTACGGGTATGCGCCCGCCGCGAGCAGCGCCACGGTCGAGGTCGACCGCGGGCGCTCCCACTGGATCGGCCCCGAGGCCCCGGGTCGCGTGCACTTCGTGGAGCCTGCCGGGCTGCGCGAGGTCGCGGCGGCGATCTCCCGTCGCGCGGTCGCCCGCACCCCCGGCGAGATCGACCGCTGGTCGGGCGTGCTCGACCGCATGCTCGGGCTCGCCGACCCCGAGTCCGACGCGGCCCGCGCCCTCCGCGCGGTGCGCTACGACGACGAGCACGGGCAGCCGCAGGGGTTCGCCGTCTACCGCATCACGCGCGAACCGAACCACCCCGGATGGCTCGAGTTCGACGCGCTCGCCGCCGCCACCGACGACGCCGAGCGCGAGCTGTGGCGGTTCCTCCTCGAGGTCGACTTCGTGACCGGTGTGCGCGGCTACCTGCGCTCGGTCGACGAGCCGCTGCCCTGGCTCCTCGAGGACCGCCGCGCCGTCGCGTTCCGGGACGTCGTCGATCACCTGTGGATCCGCATCGTCGATCCCGTCGCGGCGCTCGCCGCCCGCCGGTACGGCGCCGCGGGCGAGCTCGTGCTCGAGATCGATGATCCGCTCGGCTACGCGGCCGGCCGGTACACGCTGCTCGCCGCCGCCGACGGCCGTGCCCATGTGCACGGCCCGGGTGGCGATGACGAGACGACGGATGCCGAGGCGCCCCGCGGCCGCGAACGCAGCCGCCGCGCGGCATCCGACGACGTCTCGCCCCGCGCCGCCTCGCGCGCCACGGCGCCGCGCGGACTCCGGCTCGGAGCTCGAGAGCTCGCCGCGATCTACCTCGGCGGGGTGCGCCCCTCGGCCCTCCTGCGGGCCTCGCGCATCGCCGAGCTCTCGCCCGGATCGGCCGAGCTCGCCGACCGCATGTTCGCGTCGGAACGCACGCCGCACCTCAGCATCTGGTTCTGAGCCTCACCCCAATTCGGGGGGTGCCATGAGAGCGCTCCCCCGACTGCGGCGCGATGCCGCCGGAGAGGCACCGACCGAACGGTCGGTGAGTTACCCAAGCGTTATCAATCATTTGTTCGCTTCGGCTGCATTTGCGCGAGCATGGCTGTGCACCCGCCAAGGACGACGGGGGCACCGCGAGGGGTCGACCTCACCTCAGAGAAGGGGGAGAGCCCGATGAAGAAGTCTTCATTGCTCTCTACTGCTGCACTCGCCGGCATCTCGGCGCTGCTGCTTGCTGGCTGTTCGAGCGGTGGCAACGATGGGGGCGGGGCGAGCAACGCGGACGCGAAGCGCGCCTGCGTGATCCTCCCCGACGCCGCCTCATCGCCGCGTTGGGAGAACAACGACCGTCCGTACCTCGACGACGGCCTCACGGCCGCCGGATTCGAGACGGACATCCAGAACGCCCAGGGCGACACCAACAAGTACGCGACCATCGCCGACCAGCAGCTCAGCAAGGGCTGCGGCGTCATGCTCCTGGTGGACTACAACGGCGCGGGTGCCGCGGTCGCCGAGAAGGCCAAGGGCGAGGGCATCCCCGTGATCGCCTACGACCGGCCGATCGAGGGCGCCGACTACTACGTCTCGTTCGACAACAAGCAGGTCGGTGCGCTCGAGGGCCAGTCGATCGTCGACGGGCTGAAGGCCGCCGGCAAGGACCCGGCCACGGCGATCGTCGTGTACATGGGCGGTGACCCCGCCGACGGCAACGCCAAGATGTTCCACGACGGCGCCGTCGAGGTCATGTCGGCCGCCGGCATCAAGCCGGCCGCCGAGCCGCCGGGAGTCTGGGACGGCGACAAGTCCGCCACGAACTTCGAGCAGGCGCTCACCTCGCTCGGCGGCAAGGTCGACGCGGTCTGGGTCGCCAACGACACCAACGCCGCGGGCGTCATCACGATCCTCGACAAGAACGGCCTCACCGTTCCCGTCTCGGGTCAGGACGCCTCGATCGCCGGCCTGCAGAACGTGCTGCTCGGCAAGCAGACCGCCACGGTCTACAAGCCGATCAAGCTCGAGGCCGACGCCGCGGTCGAACTCGCGGTCGCGCTGCTGAACGGCGAGAAGCCCACGGCCGACCAGAAGCTCGACGACGGCACGCCGTACATCGCGGTCACGCCGCAGCTCGTCGGTCCGGAGCAGGTCAAGGACGTCGTCGACGCCGGCGACGCCGATGCGACCGAGCTCTGCGCAGGCGAAGTCGCCGCCGCGTGCGAGAAGTACGGCATCAGCGGATAGCGACACCAGACGGAGGAGGTCCCGGGACGCGCCGAGAAGGTGCGGCCCGGGACCTCATCCGCTCTCCTGCGCCGGCCACCGGCGTGCCACACTGAATCCTGGACAGCGTCGTCTGAAAGGAACCCGCATGGACAAGCCCATCATCGAGCTGACGGGGATCGTCAAGAGCTTCGGCCCGGTCAGCGTGCTCAAGGGCGTCGACCTCAACGCCTACCCGGGCAGGGTCACCGCGCTCGTCGGCGACAACGGCGCCGGCAAGTCGACGCTCATCAAGGGGCTCGCGGGCGTGCAGCCGTACGACGCCGGCACCGTGAAGTTCGACGGCGAGGAGGTCGTGCTCCACACCCCGCGCGACGCAGCCCGCCTCGGCATCGAGGTGGTGTACCAGGATCTGGCCCTGTGCGACAACCTCGACATCGTGCAGAACATGTTCCTCGGCCGCGAGGAGACGGAGTTCGGCACGTTCGACGAGGGACTCATGGAGCGCGAGGCATCCGACACCCTCCGCTCGCTCTCGGTGCGCACGGTCAAGTCCGTGCGGCAGAAGGTGTCGTCGCTCTCCGGCGGCCAGCGGCAGACGGTGGCGATCGCGCGCGCCGTGCTGAAGAAGGCGCGCGTCGTGATCCTCGACGAGCCGACCGCCGCCCTCGGCGTCGCCCAGACCGAGCAGGTGCTGAACCTCGTCAAGCGACTCGCCGAGCAGGGCGTGGCAGTCATCATCATCAGCCACAACCTCGCCGACGTGTTCGCCGTCGCCGACCACATCAGCGTGCTGTACCTCGGCCACATGGTGGCGCAGGTCGCGACGGCCGAGACCACCCGCGACGACGTCGTCGGGTACATCACCGGCACGAAGACCCCGACGGGAGCGAGCGCATGACCACGCAGAAGTCGACCCCGGTCGCACCCGACACCTCGGTGACCGACGTCGCGCCCGACCTCATCGGCAGCGGCCAGGAGGGCACGGTCGGCGACCAGTTCCGGGCCTGGCTCCAGCGCATCCGCAGCGGCGAGATGGGCGCCCTGCCGGCCATCGGCGGGTTCATCGTGCTGAGCATCCTGTTCTCGGCGCTCAGCCCGTTCTTCCTCACCGAACGCAACTTCGCCAACCTCATGACGCAGGCGGCCACGCTCGTCATGCTCGGCATGGCGCTCGTGTTCGTGATCCTGCTCGGCGAGATCGACCTGTCGGCGGGCGTCACCGCCGGCGTGACGATGTGCATCTTCATCGTGCTCGTGAACGTGCAGGGCTTCAACTGGATCGTCGCGCTCGCGGTCGCCTTCGCGACGGGCATCGCCATCGGCACGTTCATCGGCTTCTTCGTCGCGAGAGTGGGCATCCCGTCGTTCGTCGTCACGCTGGGCCTCTTCCTCGGCCTGCAGGGCGTCGAGCTCATGATCATCGGCTCCGGCGGGCTCTACCGCGTGCAGATCCCCGAGATCCTCGCCATCCAGAACAGCAACATGCCGCCGTGGGCGGGCTGGGCGATGCTCGTCGTCATCCTCGCGGTCTCGGCCGGCACCTCGTTCTGGGACCGCGCCCGCCGCACCCGCGCCGGCGTGCCGAACCGCACGATCACCCTCGTCTGGATCAAGCTCGGCGTCATCGCGGCGCTCGGCGGCGTGGTGGTGTACATCCTCAACCAGGACCGCGGGCAGTCGGTCCGCGCCGTCCAGGGCGTGCCGATCGTCGTGCCGATCGTGCTGGCGATCCTGTGGGCAGGCACCTTCGTGCTCGACCGCACGAGGTACGGCCGGTACATCTACGCGATCGGCGGCAACGCCGAGGCGGCACGTCGCTCGGGCATCAAGGTGGTCATGATCCGCTGGACCGCGTTCATCGTGTGCTCGACGCTCGCGGTCGTCGCCGGCCTCTTCTCGATCAGCAAGGTCGGGTCGGTGGATGCCGCGGCCGGGCGCGACCTCGTGCTGAGCGGTGTCGCGGCGGCGGTCGTCGGCGGCGTCAGCCTCTTCGGCGGACGCGGCCGGCTCCTGCACGCGGCCATCGGTGCGCTCGTGATCGCGGTCATCACCAACGGGCTGGGCCTGCTCAACCTCCCGGCCGGCGTCAACTACGCGGTGACGGGCGGCGTGCTCATCCTCGCGGCCACGGTCGACGCGGTCTCCCGCACCCGGTCGGGCGGCTCGCTCTCACGCAACTGACGGCGGTGCGCATGCGGATGCCGCGGGGCTCGGGCCCCGCGGCATCCGCATGCGACGACCGCGTCGCTACGAAGCGTCCTGCCTCGGGAAGATCACCTTCTCGACGATGATGATGAGCGACGCGGCGATCGGGATCGCGACGAGCGCGCCGAGCACCCCGCCGAGCGTGCCGCCCGCGACGGCGGCGATGACGACGAGGGCGCCGGGCACCGACACCGCGCGGTTCATGATGCGCGGGCTCAGCACGTAGGCCTCGACCTGCATGTAGACGAGGTAGTAGATCGCGGCGGCGAGACCCGTCGCGGGCGACGCGGCGAGGCTCACGAGCGAGATGATGATGGCGCCCGTCAGCGTCCCCACGAGCGGGATCAGCGAGCCGAGGAAGGCGATGAACGCGAGCAGGATGGGGACCGGCGCGCCGATGATCGTCAGGAAGATGAGGCTCAGCACGCCGTTGACGGAGGCGAGGCTGATCTGGCCGATGACATATCGTCCGACCGATCCGGTGATCTCCTGGCTCACGTCGAGGAAGCCCGGACGCGACGACGCCGGCACGAACCGTGCGGCGTAGCGCTTCATCGAGGCGAGGGACGCGAGGAAGTAGAGCGTGAGGATGAGCACGATGGTGGCGCCCGTGATCCCGCCTGCGATACCGGCGCCGACCGCGAGGATGCCGCCGGTGAGCGCGCCGATGTTGTTCGGGTCGGCGAGCCAGTCGCCGATCGCGGCGACCGAGTCCTCGACCCACGTGGCACCGCCGAACGATCCGATCCAGGCGACGAAGTCGCTGTTCTTGAAGTCCTCCACGATCTGCGGCCAGTTGTCGATCGCGTTCGTGATCTGGTCGACGACGATCGGCACGATCGTGGCGATGATGCCGACGAAGAGGCCGATGACGGCCGCGAAGACGATCACGATCGCGGTCCACCGCGGCATCCCCCGCCGCTGCAGCCAGCTCACGACGGGGTCGAGTCCCAGCGCGAGGAACACCGCGAGCGCAATGTAGAGCAGGACCGTGCTGAGCTGTCCGAGGAGTCCGGCGACGAACACCGCCACCAGCACGCCCAGGGCGCCCACGAATCCGATCCGGAACGCGCGGATGCGCAGCTCGGGGGCGGTCGAACGGGAGTCGGCCGTCAGCTCGGCCTGCGGGGGCGCCTCGATGGCGCGCTGGGGGGGCGTGCGTCTCCACATGGGAGCGACGCTACGCCCGGCGTCGGGCGGTGACTCGCTGGCGCGCCGCGGCGCCCCGCGATCGGCCTGCGCCGCGGGGGGCGCCTCGGCCGCGGCCGCACGGTCGAGTCCGTCAGCCACCGACCGGGGCACCCACGCCGAGGGCGAGGGCGACCGCGATGCAGACCGCGACCGTGCCCACCACGACCCCGGCCAGGCCGAGGATGATGCCCACGGGCGACGCCTGCCCGCGCTGGAGCTGGCGCCGCCACGGGTTCGCCGCGCGCTCGTGCTTGCCGCGGGAATCGAGGATCAGGACCCGGATGATGTCGCGCATGGTCGCGGCGACGTCGTGTGCGGTGGGACGCACGGCGGGGTCGTCGGCCGTCATCGCGGCGAGCAGCGCGCGCCACTCGGGAGGCAGGTCGTCGGGGATCGTCGGCGGCCGGTGCAGTCGCGCGAGCGCCGCCTCGATCGGCGTGCCGGTGTACTCCCGCTCCCCGCGGAGCGCCTCGAGCAGGACCAGCCCGAGCGAGTAGACGTCGCTCGCCGGTCCCGCGTCCTCGCCGCGTGCCTGCTCGGGCGAGATGTACGCCGCGGTGCCCATGATCGCGCCGTTGCTCGTGAGCCGGGTCGCGTCGGTGAACTGGGCGACGCCGAAGTCGGCGAGCTTCGCGACGAGCGTGTAGCCGAAGGCGGGCGTCTCGGACAGGAGGATGTTCTCGGGCTTGACGTCGCGGTGCACGACCTCGCGGCCGTGCACGTAGCTGAGCGCGTCGGCCATCTGGGCGCCGATGTCGGCGACCTGCCGCGGCTTCATGGGACCGCGGGCGAGGCGATGGGCGAGCGAACGGCCCTCGACGAGCTCCATCACGAGGTAGCGGCGCTCGCGACCCTCGTGGACGAGCGTGCCGGCGTCGTGGATCTGCACGAGGCCGATGTGGTTGAGCTCGCCGAGCAGCCGGATCTCGCGTTCGCGACGCGCCCGGTCGGCCACGGTGTCGCCGTCGTCGCGGAAGAGCTTGATGGCGACCTGGCGCCCGAGCTCGGTGTCGCGGGCCCGGAAGACGTCGGCCATGCCGCCCGACCCGAGATGCTCGACGAACTCGTAGCGGGCCCGGGTGGGCGGCGCGAGGGGGTTGGAGAGGAAGAGCCGCTCGGCGATGTCGTCCGACTGGTGGTCGGTGTGCGCGATGGATTCGCGAGCGGAGACGTGCTGGGGGGTCGACGGCGTCGACTGCGTGCTGGGGGCTGATGAGGCCTCCTGGCCGCGGGCCACGGATGACTCGGGCATGGAACCTCCTGTTCGGCGGGCGTCGGACCGGAGCGATCGCACTCGACTCCATGCGTGGAGCTGGTTCTCCAGCTCGAATCTCCCGGTACTACCGGTCTGAGGATTCTGCCGGGCGCGACTTCGGGGTCGCAAGTCTCTTGCGCTGGGCGCGAATCTATGGCATGCACGGGCGCGGGCGAGCGCGCGCCCGCTTCAGAAGGAGCGCACGTACACCCAGGGCAGCCGGTCCATCAGGAGGCGATGACGCGGCCCCTCCGCGTCGGGCGCGTCGTCGGGCACGGCGGGGCGCCCGCGGTGCCCGGCGTCGAACTGCTCGTCCTCCTGCCAGTACAGGGCCGTGCGGTCGTCGCTGAACCGTCCGACGAAGGGCCGCACCTCGCCGCGGGCCAGCGTCGCGAGCGCCTCGTCGACGGATGCCGCGTCCTGCAGCCCGTGCAGCGTGACCCACGTGGGCGGGTAGAGCACCATGGTGCCCTCGGCGTGGCGGGCGAGCGCGTCCACCGGACGGATCCACTCGGCCGCGACGAGCTCGTCGGGTGCGAGCCGGATCTCGCCGTCGGGCATGCGCGCGGCGAAGAACCGGGTGCGCAGGCGCTTCTCCACGCCCTCGGGCGGGCTCCACACGGCGAACGCCACGAGCTCGCCCGGGTCGACGACGAGCCCCGTCTCCTCGAGCGTCTCGCGCGCGGCGGCGCGTCGGGCGGCGGGTTCGGAGTCGAGCGGATCGCCCGCGGCATCCGCCCCGTCGACGACCCCGCCGGGGAAGACCCAGGCGCCGCGGAACGAGCCTCGATCGCTCGGCCGCTCCCCGAGCAGGAGTTCCATGCCGCGTTCGCCGTCGCGCAGCAGCACGACGGTGGCCGCGGATGCCGTGCGGGGCGGCGCGATCGAGGGGTCGACGTCGGTGTCCATCCCGCCAGCCTACGCGCGCGGTTACACTGCCGGGATGGGCGGCGCGGAGGCGGACACGGACGGCACGATCCCCCGGGAGGCGACGCTCGTGCGGGCGCCGAACCCGGGCCCGATGACGCTCGACGGCACGAACTCGTGGGTGCTGCGGGCGCCCGGCGCGGGGGCGGGCGGCGCAGGGGCGGGCGGCGCGATCGTCGTCGACCCCGGTCCCGACGACGCCGGTCACCTCGCGCGCCTCGCCGAGGGCGGCGTGGCACTCGTGCTCGTCACGCACCACCATCCCGACCACACCGAGGCCGTCGACGCGTTCGCCCGGCTCACCGGCGCCCCGGTGCGCGCGATCTCACCGCAGTGGTGCCGCGATGCGGAGCCGCTCGTCGACGGCGAGCGCATCCGGGCGGCCGGACTGGAGCTCGAGGTGCTCGCGACCCCTGGGCACACCGCCGACTCCGCGTGCTTCGTGCTGCGCCATGCGGGCGACGGCGACGCCGACGGATCGGGCGTCGACCGGGCCTCGCCCGGCGCACCGCTGGGCGTCCTCACCGGCGACACCGTCCTGGGCCGCGGCACGACGATCATCGCCGACCCCGACGGCGCCCTGGGCCCGTACCTCGACTCGCTCCGCAGGCTGCGGGAACTCGGCGCCGGAGGCCCGATCCCCGTGCTCCCCGGCCACGGGCCGGCGCTGCCCGACCTCGCGGCGATCTGCGACGCCTACCTCGCCCATCGCGCGGAACGCCTCGACCAGGTGCGTGCCGCCCTCGCGCGGCTCGGCGCGGACGCCTCCGCCGAGTCCGTCACCGACCTCGTCTACGCCGACACGGATGTCTCGGTGCGCACGGCGGCGGAGGCATCCGTGCGCGCGCAGCTCGCGTTCCTGCGGGCGCGCGACTGATCGCGACACCGCCACCCGCCCGCTGACGCGGAGGAAGGTCAGCGCGGCTCGTACGTCAGGCAGTCGGCCGCGTCGGCGCCGGGACCGATGCGCACGGCCGTCGCGGTGCACTCGAGCGACTCGTTGTGCACGCACTCGCCGCGCTGGCAGGCGCCGACGTGCGTGAGCACCTTGTCGAGTCCGCCCTTCGTGCCGAGGGGGATGAAGGTCGCGCACTCCGCGTCCCCGACGGACCCGGCGATCGTGACCGCCGCGGCGTGGCAGTGGGAGTGGTCGTTGTACGAACACCCCGCGACGGAGCATTCACTGACGGCGGGGAGTTCGGCGAGGGTGCTCATCTTGACCTCCGGATGCATCGGCGTCGACGTTGCGCCGATGCTAGCCCCGATCCGCCGCCGCCGACAGGGCCACGCCGCGATCGCGCGCCGGATCGCACCCTCGGCCCATCCGTTCCGATGCACAGGCGCACCGGGGTGAACTCACAGCCCCTGCGCACCGCCCCCGGTTAGACTCGGCATATCATTCAGCGGGCGCTCGCCCGTGCGACACCGGCTGGGAAGCCGTCAACAGGCCGGACGACACGCCATCTCCTCCTCCTCCGCCGGGGCTCCCGGCATCCTTGTCCCCGCTCCCCAGACCGCAGTCCTCGGCAACGTGCGTCGCACGCAGCCGAAGACCGATCGCCCGAACGTGACGCAGAGCTACACCGCCGTCGCGCAGGTGGTGCGCGAGAGCGGCCTCCTGACCCGCACGCGCTGGTTCTACGCGCTCGTGCTCGGCGCCCTCGCGCTCGCCCTCGGCGGTGCCGCGACGGGATTCATCCTGCTGGGCGACACCTGGTACCAGCTGCTCATCGCGGGCGCGCTCGGCATCATCTTCACGCAGATCGCCTTCGTGGCGCACGAGGCGTCCCACCGTGCCGTGTTCACGTCGGGTCCGCACAACGACCGCCTCGGCCGCACGCTCGCGACCGCGCTCGTGGGCATCAGCTACGCCTGGTGGATGAACAAGCACAGCCGCCACCACGCCAACCCGAACAAGGTCGGCAAGGACCCCGACATCGACTTCGACACGATCTCCTTCACCGAGGAGGACGCGGCGAAGCAGAAGGGCCTGATGGCGTGGATCACCCGCCGCCAGGGCTACCTGTTCTTCCCGCTGCTGCTGCTCGAGGGCGTCAACCTCCACGTCACGTCGGTGCGCACGCTCTTCGCGCGTCGCCGCATCGAGGGCCGCGGCCTCGAGCTCGGCCTCATCGCCGCCCGCTTCATCGTGTACTTCGGTGCCATCTTCTGGTTCCTCCCGCTCGGCATGGCGTTCGCGTTCATCGCCGTGCAGCTCGCGGTGTTCGGCGTCTACATGGGCGCCTCGTTCGCCCCGAACCACAAGGGCATGCCGATCGTGTCGGCCGACTCGAAGCTCGACTTCTTCAGCAAGCAGGTGCTCACCTCGCGCAACATCATCGGTGGCTGGTGGGCCACCACGCTCTACGGCGGCCTGAACCACCAGGTCGAGCACCACCTGTTCCCGAGCATGCCGCGTCCGCACCTCGCGAAGGCGCGGCGCATCGTCAAGGAGCACTGCGCGACCGTGGGCGTGCCCTATACCGAGGCCACGGTCCCGGAGTCGTACGGCATCGTCGTGAGCTACCTCAACCGCGTCGGCCTCTCCGCCCGGAACCCGTTCGACTGCCCCATGGTCACCGAGTACCGACGCAGCTGATCGGCATGGGCGGCCCGGCCCGGGCCTGAGCACGACGCGAGCGGATGCCGCGGGCGAGAGCCTGCGGCATCCGCTCGTTCGTGCGTCGCGGGCGCCCGCCGCGCGATCAGCGCTCGAAGCCGACCGGGGCGTGACCCGACGGGTCGGCGGACTCGTCGTCGACGTACTGCTGGTGCAGGCGCACGGGCTCGGCCGCGGCCGTCGCGCCGGCCCGCTTCTTCTTGCGCGCCGCGGCGGCGAGGTTGAGCAGCTCCACGAAGATCGCGAACGCCATCGGCACGTAGATGAGGGCCTTGTCGATCTTGACGCCGAAGCCGTCGGCGATGAGGAAGACGCCGATGAGGAGCAGGAACGAGAGCGCGAGCATCTTGACCGTGGGGTGGGCGTTGACGAACGCGAAGATGTAGCGCGCGGCGAAGAGCATGATGCCGAACGAGGCCACCACGACGGTGATGATCACGAGCATGTTCTCGGTCATGCCGACGGCCGTGATGACCGAGTCGAGCGAGAACACGATGTCGAGTGCCAGGATCTGCGCGAGGACCGCGCCGAACGTGGCCGTGCCGGCGCCCGTGGTGTGCTCCTCCTCGCCCTCGAGCTTGTGGTGGATCTCGGTGACCGCCTTGTAGACGAGGAAGAGGCCGCCGGCGATCAGGATCAGGTCCCGCCCCGAGAAGCCCATCCCCCAGAGCTCGAAGAGGTCCTCCTTCAGGGTGATGATCCACCCCGCCGCGAACACGAGCGCGATGCGCATGAGCATCGCGAGCGTGAGGCCGAGGTTGCGGGCCCTCGCCTGGCGCTCGACGGGCAGCTTCGAGGCGAGGATCGAGATGAAGATGACGTTGTCGACGCCGAGCACGACCTCCAGCACGAACAGGGTGAGGAACACGACGAGCAGGTCGGGCGTGAACGCGAGTGAGAAGTCCATGCATTCATTCTCATGGAACGACTGAGCCGCTCCCGCGCAGGCGGCGCTGCTGCCGCTCCCGTTCCGCCCTGCGCGGATCCGCCGTGGGCAGTGCTGCCGTGGGCAGTGCTGCCGTGGGCGGCATCCGCCCCACGACGGCCGGCGGCGGCGCAGGCTCGAGGCATGAGCGAACACGACACCCTCCCCGCGCCCCCGATCGACCACGAGCTGACCGCCCGGCTCTTCTACCACCGCGTCGTCGTGCTCGGCGACGAGCTCGACCAGCAGGGCGGCAACCGCCTGGTCGCCCAGCTGCTCACGCTCGCGGCCGACGACCCGAAGCGCGACATCCGCTTCTGGATCAACTCCCCCGGCGGTTCGGTGCCGGCGATGCTCGCGATCATGGACGTCATGCGGGCGATCCCGAACGACGTCTCGACCGTCGCGATCGGAATGGCGGCGAGTGCGGGGCAGTTCCTGCTCAGCGCCGGCACGCCCGGCAAGCGGTTCGCGCTGCCGCACGCGCGCATCCTGCTGCACCAGGGCTCCGCGGGCATCGGCGGCTCGGCCGTCGACATCGAGCTGCAGGCCGACGACCTGCGGTACACGCGCGACACCGTGCTCGGCCTCACCGCCGAGCACACGGGCCAGCCGCTCGAGCGGATCGAGCGGGACTCCCTGCGTGACCGCTGGTACACGGCCGAGCAGGCCGTGGACTACGGATTCATCGACCGCGTCACCAGCGGCTTCGACGACCTCGTGCCGACCGGGGACCGCCCCGTCACCGGACTGCGGGTGTCCGCATGAGCACGTACTCGATCCCCTACGTCGTCGAGCGCCGCGGCAACGTCGAGCGCACCGTCGACGTCTACAGCCGCCTCCTCGGCGACCGCATCGTCTACCTCGGCACGGAGATCGACGACGGCGTCGCGAACGTGCTCATCGCGCAGCTGCTGCACCTCGCGTCCGAGAGCCAGGACGCCCCGATCAGCCTCTACGTGAACTCCCCCGGCGGGTCGCCGAGCGCCGCGCTCGCGGTCTACGACACGATGCGGCACATCCACCCCGAGGTCGCGACGACGTGCGTCGGGCAGGCGGGCGGCCCGGCCGCGGTGCTGCTCGCGGGCGGCGCGCGCGGGCGCCGGTCGATCCTGCCGCACGCGAAGGTGACGCTGCACCAGCCGTCGTCGCAGGGTCGCGGCACCGTGCCCGACCTGATCCTGCACGCCGACGAGGTGTTGCGGGTGCGGGCCGAGCTCGAGGCCGCGCTCGCGGCCGACACGGGTCGCGACCTCGCGGCGCTGCGGCACGACACCGACCGCGATCTCATCCTGCCCGCGGCGGCCGCGGTGCAGTACGGGCTCGCCGATCACGTGCTGGCGGCGCAGGCGCGGGTCCAGCCGGCCGCCTGACGGCGGCGGCGGTGGCGGGGCGGATGCCGCGGCTACGCGACGAGCAGCAGCACCGTGCCGTCGGACCGCGCCCCCGCCGCGCCGACGCCCTCGGCCGGCCCGCCGGCCCGCTCGGGAACCGCGGCGAACTCGAGCACGGAGCGCCGCTCGATCGCCGGGCCGAGGTCGAGCACGGGAGCGCGGAACTCGCGCGGGGCGAGCCGGGCGGCGACGCGAGCGGCGAGGTCGCCGAGGCCGAGTCCGAGGGCGCCGGCGACCGATCCGAGGATCTCGGACGAGGGTTCCTTGCGCCCGCGCTCGATCTCGGACAGGTACTGCGGGGACACGCCGGCCGTCTCGGCGACCTCGGTGAGGATGCGTCGCTGCTCCTGTCGCTCGGTGCGCAGCACGTCGCCGACCTCCTCACGCCAGAGCGGACGGGGCTCGGCTCGGCGCGGCGCCAGGACGGCGTGCGCAGCGGGCGCTCCGGGCGCTGCATCCGCTCGTCTCGCCGGTGGGAACGCGATCTCGACCATGCCACCGAGGCTAGCCAGCCACCTCGCGCCCGACCAGACCGATCCGCTCACAGCAGAACGTACGCCGCGCATCGCGCCGGTCCGGCTGCCCGTTCCGATGACTACGGCACTGATGCGATTTCAGCATCAGTGCCGTAGTCGACGGCGGCGGCCACGACTGCTCGCGACACGCCTACCCCTCGGCGCCGCCCGCGCCGCCGCCGCCCGCGCCGCCGTCGCGCGGCGGCGCCTCGCGCAGGCGCAGCG
>NZ_RHHB01000013.1 GCF_003710805.1 Agromyces tardus
CGGGAGCGTCGGGCGCCCCCCGCGTCGGTGCGGCCGGGGGTGCGCCGGTCTCGGCCGTCATGCCGCCCGGTACGCCGGCGGCGCGACGTCGACGAGGATCCTCGACACGATGTCCTCGGCGGTCACGCCCGCGAACTCGGACTCGGGGTCGACGATGATGCGGTGCGCGAGCACGGGCACGGCGAGGTCGCGCACGTCGTCGGGCGTGACGTAGGTGCGTCCGCGGGAGATCGCCCACGTCTTCGCCGCCCGGGCGAGCGCGAGTGCGCCGCGCATGCTCACGCCGAGAGCGGAGTCGCCGTGGTCGCGGGTCGCCGAGACGATGTGGTTGAGGTACGACAGCACCGCGGCATCCACGTGCACCTCGGCCGCGAGCCGCGCCATCGTGGTGACCGAGCTCGACGCGATGATGGGCGACACCTTCGAGGCGCGCGCCCGGTTCGCGGAGTCGAGCAGCAGCGTCACCGCGGTGTCGTGGTCGGGGTAGCCGAGCGAGGTCTTGATGAGGAACCGGTCGAGCTGGGCCTCGGGCAGCGAGTACGTGCCGGCCTGCTCGACCGGGTTCTGCGTCGCGATGACCATGAACGGGCTGCCGACCTCGTAGCCCACGCCGTCGACCGTGACGCGGCCCTCCTCCATGACCTCGAGCAGCGCCGACTGGGTCTTCGGGCTCGCGCGGTTGATCTCGTCGGCGAGCACGACCGAGGCGAAGATCGGGCCGCGGTGGAACTCGAACCGCCCCTTGCCCTGGTCGTAGATGGTCACGCCCGTGACATCCGACGGCAGCAGGTCGGGCGTGAACTGGATGCGCGAGTGCGTGCCGTCGAGGGTGTTCGCGAGCGCCTTGGCGAGCACGGTCTTGCCGGTGCCGGGGAAGTCCTCGAGCAGCACGTGCCCCTCGGAGAGCATCGCGGCCACGACGAGCTCGATGATGTGGCGCTTGCCGAGGATCGCGCGGTCGACGTTGTCGACGAGCTTGGAGAAGGCGTCCTGGAACCAGAGGGCCTGGTCTTGGGTCACGGTCATGCTGGGTTCGTCTCTTCCTGTGTGGGCGTCGTGGCGGCGATGCGGCGTCACCAGTTGTTGCTCTGGACCCCGTCGATGATCACGTAGGCGTCCGGGTAGCCGCACCACGAGTCGGGGAACTTTCCGGTGTAACTGCCCGTGCCGCCGCGGACGTCGATGCGGATGTTGGTGTTCAGCCGGCTGCCGTTGCAGTACGCGTAGCCCGACGCGGTGCCGTCGGGGAAACCGGAGACGGTCACGTCGTAGTGCCAGCAGTCGCCCCCGCAGTAGCCGTACGTGCCGCTGTAGTACCCGACGCGGGCCCCCTTGGTGAGCGTGACCACCTTCGGCTGGTTCTGCACGCTGAAGGGGTCGGATGCCGCGGGGCCGGCGCTGCCGCTGCCGAGGTTCACGGCGCGCACCGCCACCGAGTGCGAGCCCGCCCCGACGCCGGTGAAGCGGTAGCTCCGCGACGTTCCGGCGTTCTGCCAGCCGCCCCCGTCGAGTCGGACGTCGTAGCGCACGCCGCCCCCGCCCGTGACGGACGGCGCGGCCCACGTGACGTCGACGCTCGTCGGCGCGTAGCCGTTGGGTTGCGCCTTCACGCCGATCGGGGCGCTCGGGGTGCCGTACGGGGTCGCCGAGGCGGACGGGCTCGACCACTCGCCCCAGCCGATGCCGTTCTGGGCGCGCACGCGGAACGTGTAGGCGGTGCCGTTGGCCAGCCCGCCGAACTGCTGGTCCACGCCCGCCGCCGAGGCGCCGAACGACCTGACCTGCCCGTTGAACTGCACCTCGTATCCCGCGATCGCCGAGTTGTTGTTCGCGGGCGCGGCCCACCGGATCGTCACGGTGCTGTCGCCCGAGCTCACGATCGTGGGCGCGGCGGGCTGGTCGGGCGCGTCGCGCACCACCACCATGATGCGTCCCTGCGTCTCGCGGGCCGGGTCGCGGGTGCCGTCCTGGATCCGGTAGACGACGCTCAGCGTGCCGGTGAAGGCCGCGCCCGTGCGCACGGTGACATCCGCGTCGGTGAAGCTCACGGCGGCCTCGGCACCGACGCTCTTCTGGTCGATCTGCGCGTCGATGACCCGCAACGGCGCATCCGGGGCGAACGGGTTGAAGTCGTTCGCGAGCACGTCGACGGTCTGCGTGCCGCTGCGGAGCATCTCGACGGGCCCGTCGTCGTTCGCCTTCGGCAGCGCACGGGTCGACGACACCACCTTCACGTCGACGTAGCCCGGCACGGTGAACTCGTTGAACACCACGTCGAACGCGATGCGCGCCTCGGTGCCGGGCTGCACGCCGAGCGGCGCGGACACGCGCAGCATCGACCCGTCGACGATCTCGGCCTGCACGTCGGCGGTCGCGCCGCTGAGGTTGCGGTAGTCGACGCGCTGGATGTTGTCGGGGTTCGGTTGGTCGGTCGACGATCGCAGGTCGATCGCGAGCGGCGCCTCGCCGGCCTCGATCGTCTCGCTGCGCGGGGTGAACGTGGGCGGTGCGTCGTTGAAGTCCGGGTCGCCCACCGTGATGGGCAGCGTCAGGATCGCCGTGCGTCCCACCGGGTCGTCGGCACTCTCGCCGTCGGTGACCTCGAAGGTGACGGATGCCGCGCCGCGGTAGTCCGTCGCGGGCACGAACTGCAGCGCCGTGCCGCTCACGAAGGGCGCCTCGCCCGAGTTGGTCGCCGTCGCGGAGAGGATGAGCGCCGGATTGCCGGAGGGGACGACCACGAGGTCGTCGACGTTCCAGCTGATCTGGCCGTTCATGGGCACGACGATCTCGCCGAGGTCCTTCAGGTACGGCGCGGGGAACTTCGCCTTCTCCTCGGCCAGCAGCTCCTCGGGCGTCTTCGGGCGCTGGGTCTCCTCGACGGTGTCGTCGCCCGACGGGACCGGCGGCACGATCACGAACGCCATCGCCGAGAGGTCGTCGAGCTCGTTCGTGAGCCGGTACGCCACCGCGTATCGCTCGCGACCGGGCGTGACCCGGATGGTGCCGTCGGTGGCGACCTCGGCACGACCGGCATTCGGACCGTCGACGGCGACCGAGAGGTCCTCGACGAGGCCACCCGGGTTCGTCGCATCGGCGAGCGGATCGACCGTCACGGCTTCGCCGTCGATCACCTGCTCGGGCTCGATCACCTGGTCCTCCGCTGTCGGCGGATCGATCACGGCGTCATCGGTGACGGCCACCTGCAGGAAGGCGGTGTCCGCGCCGCCGTGCCCGTTCGAGATCTCGTACCGGATCGTGTAGGCCGCCTCCTGCTCGGGTGCGGTCACGACGATGCGGCGGCGATCGCGGATCTCCGCCTCGATGCCATCGTCGACCTGCGGGAGGTCGGCGACGTGCAGTCGGTAGCCGCTCGGGTCGGAGTCGTTGAGCAGCACCTCGACCGATGCGGTTCGGCCGGGCTTCATCTCGATCGCGTCGTCGACGGCCTTCGGCGGCAGCTGCACCGCTGGCCGCGGGACGACTCCGATGCGGATGGTGCCGGTCGCGGTCGCGCCGAAGGTGTCGCGCACCTCGTACGTGAAGGAATCGGTGCCGGCGGAGCCCGCGAACGCCTCGTAGGTGATCGAGGTGCTCGTGCGCTCGATCACGCGGCCCAGGTTCGGCGCCGCGGCGATGCCGGTGAGCGCGACCGAGTCGCCGTCGGGGTCGAGCTGGTCGAGCGGCACGTCGATCTTCACCGCGGAGCCGGCGAAGGTGCGCGAGGTCAGCGGGGTCGGCAGGGGCGCGCGGTTCTCGCCCGCGTCCTTCGGGACGACGGTGAAGCGCACGGCGGCTCGGGCGGTCTGCTCGAAGTCGTCGCCGATCGTGTACACGGCGCTGTAGACGCCTGCCGCCTCCGGCGCCTGGAAGCGCACCGAGTCGCCGTCGACGAAGGCGAGACCCTCTGGCGCGTCGACCTCGACGAGCTCGGGCTGCACGTGGAGCGTCGCGGCATCCGGGTGGTAGTCGTTCTCGAGCACCGGAACGGTGACGATGTCGCCCGCGCGCACGATCGCCCCGTCGTCGACCGCGACCGGCGGCTGGTGCTTCACGAGGGGCGGCACGGGCACGACCGTGACGGTCGCCGTCGAGGAGTTCACTCCGTCGGAGACGGTGTAGGCGACCTGGAGCTGGGTATCGACGGCCTGCGAGGCGGTGATGCGCAGGACCGTGTTGGTGAGGATCTCGACCGAGACGAGCCCCTCGGCGGCCGAGTCGTCGATCGACTGCACCGCGAGCACCCGGCCCGACGGCGACACGTCGTTCGCGAGCACCGGCACGGTGAGCGGCTCCCCCGCTCGCAGGTAGGCCGTGTCCTTCACGGCGATCGGCGGCGGCGCCTCCCCCGGCTGCTCGACCACCTGCACGCGGATGAGGCCCTTGCTCACCGCCGCGCCCGCGCCGAGGCTGTAGAGGAACACGTACTCTCCCGGCGCGCCGGCCGAGAACGCGAGCGTGCCGCGCTCCACGTTGGGCGTGACCGACGCGCCGTCGGGCACCTCGTCGACGCCGAGCAGCTCGAGGCCGGCGCCCGACGGCGAGAGGTCGTTCGCGAGCGGCTCGATCAGCTCCGTCTCGCCCGCGAACACCCGGGCGAAGTCGGGCGTGCCGACGGGGTTCAGCGTGCCCGTGGGCTTCACCTCGACGGTGAGTGTGCCGGCCGCGGTCGTCTGCCCGTCGGAGACGGTGAACTGCACCTCCTTCGTGCCGAGCTCGGCCGATCGGTGCTCGAAGGTCACGAATCCGTCGGGGCTCGAGCGCACGGCGTCGCCGCCCGTCGGCGAGGCGTTCACGAGGTAGAGGTCGTCGCCGTCGGGGTCGTTCCAGTCGGCGAGCACGTTGTACGACAGCTGCTGGCCCTGCTCCACGCTGATCGCACCGCTGCGCATCGACGTCGGCGCGGTGTTCTCGGTCTCGGGCACGATCCGCACGTTCACGGATGCCTCGGCCACCCCGCCGCGGCCGTCGGCCACGCCGTACCGGAACGAGACGCTTCCCGCGGCGCCCTCCGCCGGGGAGAACTGCAGTGCGCGACCGCCGTCGATCAGCTCGAGTCGGCCCGCCGCCTCGGACACCTCGGAAGTCGACGCGATCGTGAGCACGTCTCCGTCGGGGTCGGTGTCGTTCTCGAGCACCTCCAGCACGGTGGTGCGGCCCGGGCGAACGCCGTAGTCGTCGTCGCGCGCGACCGGCGGGCGGTTCACGTCGGTGCGCTCGGCGAGGGTGTCCTCGAAGGTCTGCTGGGCGGACTTCTCGTCGCCTTCGAGCTCGTCGCTCTCCTCGGGCGGCGTGACCTCGTCCCAGTTGTCGACGAGTCGCAGGTCGGAGTCGACGAGCCAGGAGTTGCCGTTGGTGAGGTTGTTGAGCACGATCACGTCGCGGTTGACGCGGAACTCCAGCCGCGAGCCCGCGGTCGGCTGCTCGATCGCCACCGACTGGGGCTCACGCCCGTCGCACGCCGCGACGTAGCGCTGGCCCGCCGCCCAGGCGCCGTGGATGCACGAGCCGAGCCGCACGGGAGCGGCCACCTCGCCGGCGTTCGCCGCCGCGACCTCGGCGCCGCTGGGGATCGTGCGGATGTCGCCGCCGCCGAGCGGCACGTCGAGCAGCCCGGTCGCGGTCGCGAGCACCACGCGGTCGCGCTCGGGCCCCGACTGCTGGATCCGCAGTGCCGGCTCGGGAAGGGGGATCTCCCGGCCGTCCACCACGACCGCGTCGCCCTCGACGTCGAAGACGACCGGACGCTCGCCCACTGCGGCGAGCTGGTGGTCGCCGAGCCTCGGCATCTCGCGTCGCTCGGGCTCGGTCGCGTCGCGCCGCAGCGCGAGCAGCTCGCCGTCCGACGGCGCCGTCGCGAAGATCGTGCCGGCGCCGCTGACCGCGACCTCGGCGTCGTCGCCGAGCTCGGCGATCGGGTCGGTGCCGCGGTAGTCGAACGAGAGCTCGCCCGCGGCCGGAACACGCCACAGCTCACCCTCGGGCGAGAGCACCGCGAGCACGTCGCCGCCGTACGCGATCGACGACGCGGGTGGCACGTCGATGCGCTGCACGAGCGTCGTGAACGACGGGTCGATCCGCTCGACCGTCCCGACGCCCGGGTCGAAGAGGAACGCGTCCTCGCCGTGCTGGAACACGTCGATCTCGTTCGTGGCGGTCGCGACAGCGGCGTCGAGCTCCTCGATCTGGCGGTTCAGCCGGCCGGCGAGGAGGTCCTGCGCATTGGTCACCCACACCTCGCGGGCGCGCAGGTCGGGATCGGTGACCGGGAACCCCTGGTGCAGCACGGCGATGCCGATCGGCACGCCCGCGAGCACCGCGAGGGCGACCCCCGACGCCACTCCCCTGCGCGTACGCACCCAGGAGGTGAACGTGCCCACAGTCATCTCCCCGGGTGTTCCGTCGGTAGGGTGCGTCGGAATCGTCGCGCCGGCTCGCGGCGAACGGGCATCAACGTAGCACGCAGCGGGATGTCCCCCAAATGGGCAGCGGTGCCCATGCCGCGCGGGTCATGCGTCGGGCTTCGCCTCGGCCGCGAGGGCCGCCTGGTCGAGCAGCGCGAGGTCGTCGACGCTCACGAGGCGGGTGGCCACGGCGTACTCCACGAGGCGCGCACGACGGTTCGTGGCGAGCTTGCCGCGCCCTCCGCGGAGCCCGTCGACGCCGATCTTGTCGAGCTTCTCGCACACGTTGTCGAGCTTGCGATTGAACGTCGTCATGTTCCAGCCCAGGCGGGCGGCAGCCTCGGCGGAGCTCGGCACGGCGGCGCGGCCCGCCGTGGGCTGCGCGAGCACATGCTCGGCGAGCGCGACGACGAGCAGCCGTTGGCTCGAGGTGAGGGTGACGGGGAGGATCGTCGTGCCACCGTCGGCGGGCCGCGCGGTGAGCGAGGTGTTGTAGAAGTCCTCCTCGGCGTGGATCGTGAAGTCGTACGTCGTCGACCCGGCGCTGAACATCACGTGCACGGTCTGGAATACGAGCGGCAGCTTCGCCCCCGGCGCCACCCACGCCTGCACGCTGCCCGTGGCATCCGACACGGTCGCCGACAACAGCTGCCCGACGTTCGAGAGCCACCAGAGCCCGAACTCGCTCGAGAGCGTCAGGAAGGTGCGGTGCAGGTAGGGATTGTCGTCGATCGTGAGGTCCGACTCGCGGCCGATCGTGAAGGGGGTGCCCTCCTCGACCGTGTACCACTCGCCGCAGTACTCGACGCTGAGCGGCCTCATCCGCTGCATCCCGTCACGGGTTCCGACGTCTTGCTGCCGCGCTGCACCTGCACCTCGATGCAGACCCGCTGGCCCGCCGCGACGTTCGCGACGACGATCTCCGGGCCGGATGCCACGGCCAGCTCGCCCGATCCGTCGGCGGGGCGCCAGCGGTACCGATCGCCCTCCTGCGCGGCCTCGTGGCTCACCGTGAAGACGACGCTCGCGCCGTCGGCCGACCGCACCGCGGGGGCGATCTCGGGCGCGGGCACGGTCGCGGCGACGACGGCATCCTGGTCGCTCGCGGGCGCGCTCGGTTCGGCTGCCGGATCGCCGACGGTGCCGCCGAACGCGAGGGCGAGGCCCACGGCGATCACGACGACGAGCGCGGCCGCCGCACCGACGACGATGCCCGCGACGCGCCGACGGCCGTGGGGCGCCCGGGTTCCGCTCGTCGCCTGCGTCGCGAGCCCGACGGATGCACCTGACGGCACGCGCATGACCGTCTGGTCGACGGGCGCGAGCGGCGGTTCGCCTGCCGGCGCGGGCGAGCCGCCGGCATCGCGGCGCGAGGGACCCGCGACCGGGCGGACGACGGTCCCCTCGTCGGCGACGCCGGCCCCGGGATCCGCAGGCACCGGTGCCTCCGTCTGCGCCGCGGGCAGTTGCGCCGCGATCTCGCGCACCGACCGGGCGCGCGTGGCATCCGCCGCGGCCGGCGCCGTGCCGGCCGCGACCTGCGCCTCGATCGTGCGCACGGACCGGGCGCGCGTCGCATCGACGTCGTCGCCCGTGGCTGCCGCATCCGCCTCGGCGGCGACGAGGTTGGGCACCTCGATGCCGGTCGGCGCGTAGCCGAGTTCGAGCTCGACGCGCTGCAGCGCCCTGCCGAACTCGACGGCGCTCGGGTAGCGGTCCTCCCGGCGCACGGCCATGCCCTTCGCGAGCACGGCCTCGAGCGTGCGGGGCACGTCGGTCCGGCCGATCGGGGTGACCTGTCCGCGCTCGATGCGGCCGATGAGGTCGAGCGAGCCGTTCGGGCGCCCGGGCACCTCGAACGGCGTACGCCCCGCGAGCAGCGTGTGCACGGTCGCCGCGAGGGCGAAGACGTCGCTGCGGGTGTCGGGGCGCGGCTCGTCGGCGAACATCTCGGGCGGCGACCACGGCACGCTCATGCCCACCGCCGACTGCCCGGCTCCGCCCGATCCCGTCGCCTGCGCGTCGGGGGCCGCGGTGATCGTGTGCACCGGCAGCTCGCCCTCGAGGTTCGAGGAGATGCCGAAGTCGGTGAGCGCCGGCCAGCCGTAGTCGTTGGTGAGCACGTTCGCGGGCTTGATGTCACGGTGCAGGATGCCGGCGGCGTGCGCCGTGGCCACCGCACCCGCGAGCCGCACGCCGGTGCGGAGCGCGTCCTCCACCGCGAAGGGCTGCCGCTTGTAGCGCTCGGAGAGGCTCGGGCCGGAGCAGTACTCCATGACGAAGTAGGGCCGGCCGTCGGCTGAGACATCCGCGTGGAAGATCGTGACGATGTAGGGGTGCGCCGACAGCTGGGCCATGAGGTTCGCCTCGGCGACGAACTGCGCCCGGGTGCCGGGACCGAGCTGCTCGGTGAGCAGCACCTTCACGGCGACCTTGCGTCGCGGGAGCTTCTGCTCGTAGAGGAAGACGTCGGCGAACCCGCCGGAGCCGAGCAGGCCGAGGGCCGTGTAGCCGGGCAGCTCGGGCGGGGACGAGGGCGCGCGGCGCATCAGCGCGTCACCACCTGGATGGTCCAGCCGCCGCCGAGGTCGATGACGGTCTCGGTGAGCACGGGGGTCGGCTCTGCGGGCCGCAGCTTCACGGGCAGCCGGCCCGGGGCCACGACGTGGGTGCCGTTGCGCGAGTCGAGGTCGGTGACGACCACCGTGCCCCCCTCGAGCGCGACGCGCAGGTGACTGCGCGAGATGTCGGGGTCGCCCGCGCCGATCACGACGAGGCGCGGCACCCGCCCGCCCGAGAGCTTGCCGATGGTCGGGGCGCGGCCGAGCACGACCGCGTCGACGACCGGTTCGATCGTGCCGTCGGGCATGCGCAGGCCGACCTGTTCGATCAGGGGCGGGTCGGATGCCGCTGCCCCCTCCGCCGCGGTGGCGGCAGCCGCGCCGCGCGCCTCGCGGAGGCGCCGGATGTCGTCGCTCGCGATCGTGAGGCCGTCGTGGTCGCCTTCGGGCGCCGCGGACGAATCGGGGCCCGCGGGACTGCCGGGCGCCGCCGGGCTCGATGGCGGCGGCGTGCCGATGGTGATCGTGGAGGCCGCGACCGGCTCGGTGTGGGGGGCGGCGGCGGGGGCCTCGATACGCTCCTGCGTCGCTACTCGACCGGCGGGGGGCGTCGCTACTCGACCGGCGGGGGGCGTCGGTGCCGGACCGGCGGGGGGCGTCGCCGGTCGATCGGCCGAGGGCGCGAAGGGTCGCACGGGCACCGACACGCCCACGATCGTGTCCTCGTCGGGCACGATCGTCTGCTCGGCAGCGCCGTCGCGCACGACCGTGCGCTCGTCGACGGACGACGGCGGGGCCGCCGCCGCCGGAGCCGCGCCCACCGACACTGCGGATGCCCCGACCGCCGCAGCCTCGACCGATCCCGGCGCCGTCGGCTCGACGCCGCCGGAGCGCACCTCGCGCGCGGTCACGATGCCCTCGACGATCGGCAGCGGGCTCGCATCGACGCCCGAGGCTGTGCGGGCACTCGCCACCGCGACCTCTCCGCCAGGCAGGACCCGCTCGGTCCAGGTCGTCACGCCGTCGCCGTCGACCTCGACCTCGCCGACCCGCACGTGGATGGGCCCCCGCACGACGACCCGGGTCGACGAGGATTCCGGGTCGCGCACGACGAGCGCGAACGGGGGCGTCGCGGAGACGCCGCTCGCCGTGACGTGGTCGAGCACCGCCGCGGCGGGGTCGGGGTCGAGCAGCTCGGGCCACAGGGCGAGCACGTCGCCCACGGATGCGGCTCGCGCGAACAGGATCGTCGTGCCGCGCACGGCCGCGATCCACTCGCCGCCTGCGTCAGGAAGGTACGTCGCCAACGGTGGCTCCCCCGTCGCGCGGGCGCGTCTGCTCGGCCTGGGGCTCGAGCCCCGGGGGCCGGTCGCGCGTCGCGCCGTCGTCGTCGCCGTGCTCCCAATCGTCGAGTTCGGACTCGACGATCACCGCCGTCACGTTGTCCCGCCCGCCGTGCTCGAGCGCCGCGTCGACGAGCTCGCCGGCGAGCCCCGCCGCGTGCCCGGTGTCGCCCGCGAGGATGCGCGCGATGCCCTCGCCGTCGACCTCCTTGGAGAGGCCGTCGGAGCAGATCAGGAACACCTGGCGACCGGCCGCGGGGATGAGCCACACGTCGGGCTCGGCGTACTCGTCGGCGCCGATCGCCCGCGTGATGACGTTGCGGTCGGGATGCCGCTCCGCGTCGTCCGCGCTGATGAGCCCGGCGTCGACGAGCTCCTGCACCGCCGAATGGTCGACCGAGAGCTGGCGGAGGCTGCGCCCGTCCCACGTGTACACCCGCGAGTCGCCGATGTTGAAGACCATCCAGTGCGCGCCCCGCCCGTCGCCCGCGTCGACGAGGGCGACGCCGGCCAGCGTGGTGCCCGCGACGGCGGTGCCCTCCTCGCCGTGCTGCGAGAGCGCGCGGACGGCCTCGTTCGAACTGTGGATGGCGTCGAGCACCTGCTCGGGCGTGGACACCGCCCCCGGCACGAGATGGCGCCGGAAGGTGTCGACCACCGCGCGGCTCGCGGCGTCGCCACGGGCGTGGCCGCCCATGCCGTCGGCGACGAGGTAGACGGGCGCCTCGGCGAGCAGCGCGTCTTCGTTCACGGATCGCACGCGCCCGACGTCGGTGCGGGCGCTGTGCGAGATGCGTGCGCTTCCGCCCTGCATGGCGACGACGCCGCTGCCATCAGCCGCCACGGTACTCCTCGATGCTCGTCGCGCACGCGCCTCCACCCG
Source organism: Agromyces tardus (assembly GCF_003710805.1). Lineage (GTDB taxonomy): Bacteria > Actinomycetota > Actinomycetes > Actinomycetales > Microbacteriaceae > Agromyces > Agromyces tardus. The sequence continues at coordinate 11,192 of NZ_RHHB01000013.1, forward strand.
GGCGCCGCGGTGACCTACGCTAGCAAGCCGCCGCGGCCGACGCGGACTCCTGTGGAGATCTCAGCGCTCGGTTCCGGCGGCGTCGCGCTCGGCGGGGCGCTCCTCCTCCGTGAAGTGGGGCACCTCTTCCATGAGCGTGTGGCCGCGGCGCTTCGCGTCCACGTTCGCCTTCACGAGGCTCGCGACGGTGGCGACCGCCATCGACGCCACGATGACGGCGAGCGAGGTCCAGGTCGAGATCTCGGGGGCCCACTCGATGGGCTGCCCACCGTTGATGAACGGCAGCTCGTTCACGTGGGCGGCGTGCGCGACGAGCTTCACGCCGATGAACGCGAGGATGAAGGCGATGCCGTACTTCAGGTACTCGAGGCGCTCCAGCAGGCCGCCGAGCAGGAAGTAGAGCTGGCGCAGGCCCATGAGCGCGAACACGTTCGCCGTGAACACGATGAAGGGGCTCGACGTGATGCCGAAGATCGCGGGGATCGAGTCGAGCGCGAAGATGAGGTCGGTCGTGCCGATCGCGACGAACACGATGAGCATCGGCGTGAAGAACCGCTTGCCGCTGATCACCGTGCGGAGCTTGATGCCGTCGTAGTCGTTCGTGATCGGGAGGCGACGCCGCAGGAGCTTGATGAGCGCGGAGTCCTTGCCCTCGTCCTCGTGGTTGCCGAACGCCTGGTTCGCCGCCGTGTAGAGCAGGAAGGCGCCGAAGATGTAGAAGATCCAGCTGAAGTTCTCGATGAGCTGGGCGCCGAGCAGGATGAAGATCCCGCGCAGGATCAGCGCGATCACGATGCCCACCATGAGCACCTCCTGCTGGTACTTCCTCGGCACCGCGAACCTCGCCATGATGATGACGAACACGAACAGGTTGTCGATCGAGAGGCTGTACTCGGTGAGCCATCCGGCGAGGAACTGCGCACCGTGCTCCGCGTCGCCGATGAGGAACATGAGTCCCGCGAAGACGAGCGCGAGGGCGACGTAGAACACCACCCAGAGCGCCGACTCCCGGAACGACGGCACGTGCGGGCGCTTGATGACGAGCAGCAGGTCGCCGACGAGGATCAGGGTGAGCACGACGAGCGATCCCACTTCGAACCAGATGGGGAGTTCGGTCACAGGGTGGCCTTTCGGGGTTGGAGGGTCGGCAGAACCCGAAAGTCTCTCCCGGTCGCGCCGTAGCACGCGCCACGCCCGGAGCGGCACCTTCGGCGCTCGTATTGACGATCGTGGCCCGGAGCCTTCGCCCCGCGGGATACTCCCCTTCGCTCGCACGAGTCTACCGGCATCCGGATGCCGCGCAGCGAGCCGTCGATCGGGCGGGCCCGACGATCGCGTTCCGGGCGGAAACGAAGAACGCCTCCGCAGCATGCGGAGGCGTTCTTCGTGTTGTTCCGATTGGTGACCCCAGCGGGATTTGAACCCGCGCTGCCGCCGTGAGAGGGCGGTGTCCTAGGCCGCTAAACGATGGGGCCGTTTTGGCAACTGGAAGAGTATGTCACAGGTTTCCGGCACATTCCAAATCGGCGCCACGCGGCATCCCCCGCTCGGCTCATGCGAAGACGGAGAGCGCGCCCGGCACCACCTCGACCTCGACCGGAAGGGGCCCGACCCGCTCGCCGTCGGCGTATGCGACGACGTCGGCGCCCTCGATGCGCACCCGCCTGGCCTGCACGAACTCGACGGCGGGGTGGTCCACGTGCTCGCCCGCGAAGACCCGGGGGAACACCGCGAGCAGGCCGATGCGCGAGAGCGGATGCACGATGAAGACGTCGAGGAGCCCGTCGGAGAGGTCGGCGTGCGGCACGATGCGCATGCCGCCGCCGAGCGATGGGCTGTTCGCGACCGAGACGAGCATCGCCTTCTGCTCGCGTCGCACCCCGTCGATGGTGAGCACGTACGGGAGCGGCTTGAACGTCGCGAGCTCGCGCAGGAGCGCGATGGTGTAGCGGCTCGGACCGCGGGGGCGCGTCATCCGGTTCGCGCGTTCGTTGACGACCGCGTCGAAGCCCGCCGAGAGCACGCAGGCGAACCAGGTGCGCAGCTCGCCGTGCTGCACGATGGCCGCGTCGATCACCTGCGGCGGCCGGCGCAGCGCCTCCACGAGCGCTTCGGTGGCCGCGGCGGGGTCGTCGTGGGGAAGCCCGAGGCCGCGCGCCAGGTCGTTGCCCGTGCCCGCCGCGACGATGCCGAGCGGCACGCCGGTCTGGGCCACGAGGTTCAGCCCGAGGGAGACCATGCCGTCGCCGCCGACGACGATGAGCCCGTCGGTGCCCTGCTCGAACGCGGACTGGGTCTCGCGCCGTAGCAGCTCGAAGTTCGCCTCGCGGAGCTCCGACACCTCGTAGCCCTCGGCCACGAGACGCTCGGTCACCGCGGGTCCCACCGCGCGGTTCCGCCCGAACGATGCCGACGGGTTCACCGCGACGAGCAGTCTCCGGGGGGCACGGGTCATGGAGTGATTGTGGCAGTCGCGACGGTTGCACACCGAACGGACACGGTGTTGGCTCGATGCATGCGCCTCACGAAGCTCGAGCACGCCGCCCTGATCGTCGAGCACTCCGGCGAGCGGCTCATCATCGATCCCGGCAAGTTCACGACCCCGATCACGGATGCCGCGGGCACGGTCGCCGTCGTGATCACCCACCTGCACGACGACCACTGGACCCCCGATCAGCTCGCACGCATCGCGGCGGACAGCCCCGACGTGCGCCGGTTCGGACCTGCCGGCGTGGTGCGCGCCGCCGCCGAGGCGGGCATCGACGTCGAGGAGGTCGCCGCGGGCGACGAGGTCGAGGTGGGGCCGTTCCGGCTGCGCTTCTTCGGCGGCCGCCACGCGCAGATCCACTCCTCGATCCCCGTGATCGACAACCTCGGCGTGCTCGTGAACGAGTCGCTGTACTACGCCGGCGACTCGTTCGCCGTGCCGGAGGGCGTGACGGTCGACGTGCTGGCCGCGCCCGCCGGCGCCCCGTGGATGAAGATCGCCGAGGCGATGGACTACGTGATGGAGGTCGCTCCCCGCCGGGCGTTCCCGACGCACGAGATGCTGCTCTCGCGGGCCGGCAAGGACCTCTCGAACGCCCGGCTCGGCTGGGCGACCGAACAGGGGGGCGGCACGTACCTGCCGCTCGAGCCGGGCGACACCGTCGACTTCTGAGGCATCCGCGCCCGCTATCCCGGCGGTGCCGACTCGGTCGACTGCACCGTCTCGCCGCCCGTGCCGGTGCCGCTGTCGCCGCCGGTGTCGCCGCCCGTGCCGGTGCCGGTGTCGGCGCCGTCGGGATCGACCACCTCGATCGGCACGGGCAGCTCGGCGCGCCCGCCTCCGGCGTACGTGACGACGAGCGTGGTCGCGTACGACCCGGCGGCCGGCGGGTCGAAGCCCACCGTGACGATGCAGGGAGCCCCGGCCGTCACCGCGACGCCCGTGCATCCGTCGGAGGCGATGGAGTAGACGCCGTCGCCGCCCGGCTCGACCCCGACCGATTCGACGAGCACGGCCGCGGTTGCGTCCGTCGCGATCTCGAAGATCGCCTGGTACGGCGTGTCCTCCCCGAGCACGAGGCTCACGCTCGACGCGCCGCCCGTTTCCACCCAGGTGAGGCGCACCTCGTTCGTCTCCACCGGCTCGGATCCGCCGTCATCGCCTCCGGCGTCGGCGTCGGCGTCGGAGGCTCCGTCGTCGGCCGAGCCCGCCGAGGGATCGGCGGTCGCCGTCGCGTCTGCCCCCGTACGCGTCTCCGGCGGCGACGACGACGCGTCGGCCACGGTCTCGAGCGGGTCGGGCGTTCCGCACCCGGCGAGCGCAGCGACCAGCACGAGGGCTCCGGCGAGCGCCGCGGCCACTGCCGCGGCCGATCGGGCCGCCCTCGCGGGCCTGGTCCGGCTGGACATGCCCATCACCTCCCTGCGGTGAACTCCATGCGGATGTCCGAGGTGTCGTGCAGCACGATCACGGCGCCCGAGCCGTGCCGCCAGCCCTCGGGCAGGAGGAAGTAGGTGTCGGCCGAACGCAGCAGCAGCCGCAGCCCGTCGTAGCGGTACCGGTACTGCGCGTCGGCGCCCTCGATCACCGTCTCGGTCACCGGGTCGCCGAGGCCGAGCGACATCGCACTGAAGACGGTGGTCGCCGGCAGCTGGTCGAGCTGCCGCTCCACGTCCATGCCCCGGCCGCGCCCGAGCGCGTCGGCGTACAGGGTGGCCGCCCAGAACAGGCTGATCACGACGAGGGTGGCGGAGAGCACCGCCGACGACCGCGCCCACATCCGCGTGTCCTTCGTGGGCGGCCGGGACGAGCTGCGCCGCAGCACGGCGATGGCGGTCGCGGCGAGCGCGGCGCTCCCGCCGAGCAGGAGCGGCGCGAGCAGGTACCAGGTGCCCGCCGGCATCGGCACGAACATCGCACGCACCGCGATGACGAGTCCCATCGTCGCGACCACGAGCCCGATCTGCGCCCCGAGGCGCACTCCGGCGATGCGGCGTCCGCTGCGCATCAGGTTGAGCACGAGGGCGAGCACGCCGAGCCAGGCGATGCCGACGAGGCACACGACGATGATCGGCACGATCACGGCGTCGGCGCTGCGCAGCATGTAGTCCGTGGGCGAGAACTCGAACACGCTCGCATCGACGCCGAGGTACCGGCTGCGGGCGTTCGTGAGCGTCCAGCCGAACCAGAAGGCGAGCGCCGTGAGGATCGTCGTGAACGGCACGAGCACGCCGACCCACTCGAGCACGATCCGCGCCGTGCCGGGCTGGGCGGTGTCGGACTGCGACAGGTCGGCGTACGACGACTCGGGCTCCGCCGGACCGGAGCGCGCGGTCTCCGCCGGCGCGTCGGCCGCCGGCGGCGGGACTGCACCGGCGGTCAGCGGCTCATCGGCGTCGGCGAGTGGGCCGGACCCCTCGGCGGGGAGTTCGGTGGATGGTGCGGATGTGCGGGCGCGGGTGTCCACGGGGTTGCTCCGTGCGGTCCGGCACCGCGGCGCGGCATCCGGATCGTGGCCACATTCTCCACCCTGCCGGGCGGCCGTGTCACCAGTGCGGGCACCGATGCCTACTGGGGCTTGCCGGGACCGTTCCCGTTCCCGTTCCCGTTGTTGCCGCCGTTCCCGTTGCCCGTGCCGTTGCCGCCGGTCTGCCCCGAATCGGTCGGCGAGGGGGGCTGAGGAGAGAACGTGCCGCCCCACGGGCCCGGTCCCGACTGCGGCGCCACCGGCCCGAGCGGACCCTCCGTGAACGCGTCGCCGCCGTACTTCGCCGCGGCCACCGACATGACCGCCGGCCACATGCGATGTCGCGCTGTCGCAGCCTGCCCGGAAGCGAAGTCGATGCCGCGCTGGTTCGCCTCGCCGTTCACGCTGACGACCGCGGCGACGGTCGCCACCTTCGTGCTGGCGCCGACCATCCACGTGTCCTTCGCGCCGTCGGTGGTGCCGGTCTTGCCGATGAGCGGCACATGGGGCGACACCGCCTCGTTCGACGCGATCGCCGTGCCGCGCGTCATCACCTGCCCCATCGCGGTGTGCATGGCCGCGGCCACCTCGGGCGACACGGACTTCGTGCACGTCGATTTGGGCGGCGGGATCTCCTGGCCGTCGCGCCCCACGATCCGGTCGATCGCGATGGGCGAGCAGGTGACGCCGTTGTTCGCGATGCCGGCGAACGCCACCGCCATGCTGAGGGGTGCGACCTCGTTGATCCCGATGACCGCGGAGGGCCCCTCGAAGAGCGGATCGCCGTCGGCGCGATGCACGCCGAACGCCTCGGCGGTCTTGCGGATGCCGCAGAGGTCGAGCCGCTTCGCCATGCCGATGTAGCCCGTGTTGATCGACCCGACGGTCGACTCGAGGGCGGTGTAGTTGCCGCCCGATTCGTTCGCGTCGTTCCTGGGGTTCCAGTTGCCCGCGTCCTGCGGCCCGAGGCACGTGTCCTGGAAGATGCCCCAGTTGCTCTTCGGCCGCGAGTCGACCCGCTCCGACAGGGCGTGGCCCTCGTTCAGCCATTCCGCGAGCGTGAACACCTTGTACGAGGAGCCGGGCTGGAATCCGCTCGACCCGCCCTGCGAGTAGTCGGTGTTGTAGTTGATGCCCGTGTACTGCGGTCCTTGGGCGAGCACCTCGGGGTCCTGGCTGTAGGTGCGGTTCTGCGCCATGGCGAGCACGCGGCCGGTGCCCACCTGGACGGTCGAGATGACCGCGCCGACGTCCCAGCCGGGATAGGTCTGCGGCACGTTGTTGGCGATCGCGGTCTCGGCGGCGTTCTGCAGGTCGAGGTCGAGGGTGGTGTAGATCTGGTAGCCGCCGCGACGGAAGTTGAGCATCCGCGACTCCTCGTCGTCGCCGAAGATCGGATCGGTCTGCAGGATGTTCTTCACGTAGTCGCAGAAGTACGCGCTGCCTGCGGCGGTCTGGCACCCGGTGCTCGGCTCCGTGATGGCCGGCTGCACGGGTGTCGCGATCGCCTCGTCGTACTCCGCCTGCGTGATCTTGCGGTCGTCGCGCATGTTCTTGAGGATGTAGTTCCGGCGGTCGGTGTTCGCGGCGTAGCCGTTCGCCGTGCCGTTCTCGGGGTCGTCGGGCCGGTCGAGCCGGAACTTCGCCGGGTTGTTGACGATCGCCATGAGCGAGGCCGCCTGTGCCAGCGTGAGGTTCGCCGCCGTCGTGCTGTAGTAGTAGTTCGCCGCGGCCTCGATGCCGTAGACCGTGCCGCCGAATCCCGCGATGTTGAGGTAGCCGAGCAGGATCTCGCTCTTGCTGTAGCGCTTCTCGACTCCGATGGCGAGGCGCATCTCCTTCAGCTTGCGGTCGATGGTGGTCTCGGTGGCGGTGTCGTAGCAGTCGAGCTTGGCCTGCTCGATGAGGGCCGCGCGCTCGTCGCCGGTGAGCGCGGACTTCTCGTCGTCGGTCAGCCCCACGAGTGCGGTGGTGCCGGCGTCGCGCTCGCACTCCTGCACGCGCACGTTCTTGACGTACTGCTGCGCGATCGAGGACCCGCCCTGCGTCTCGCGGCCGGTGGCAGTGGTGACGGCGGCCCGCACGGTGCCCTGCAGGTCGACGCCGCCGTGCTCGTAGAAGCGCGGATCCTCGCCCGCGACCGCGGCGTCCTTCACGTACTGGTTGACCTGGTCCCACCCGACCTCGATGCGGTTCTGGTCGTAGAACGACGCGAGCAGCGCGACCGAGCCGTCGGTCCGCGTGGCGTAGATGTCGCTCTTCTCCGAGAGCTCGCCGATCTGGAGGTATCCCGGGAGGTTCTCGAACATCGAGACCGTGCTGGATGTCGCGAGTCCCACGGTGGCGAGCGCCGGGGTGACCGCGACCGTGAGGAGCATGGCCGCGCTCGCGCTCGCGGCGATGAGGCCCACGAACCCGCCGATGACGCCGGCCGGGGTTCGGGTCTCCGCGAAGTCGCGGCTTCGCTTGTTGCGCGGCTGCGCCATCGATCACCTCCCGCCTGCGACCGATCCGATGCCGCCGGTACCCGACCGGAGGAGCTCCGCTCGGTGTCGTCCACCTCAATGCAACCGCAGCGCCGGACGGATGTCCAGCGTCGCGGGCGGCGCGCCCGAGCGGATCGCCGACGAGCGCGTGCGGGCACGGGACGCGGCAGGAGACGAGCCTGCCCCGGACATGGGAAAGGCCCGGAAAACCGGGCCGCTTCTCACTTCATCTACTGCTGGGGTACCTGGACTCGAACCAAGAACAACTGAACCAGAATCAGCCGTGTTGCCAATTACACCATACCCCAATGGCCCCAGACCGAAGTCCCGGGCCGACATGTAACTCTAGCCTACGGGCGCACGCCGTCCAAACTGAGGCGACCTCGACGCCGTGCGCCCGCAGGCTGTCCTGCGACGGCTGCTCAGCGCATCGACGCGAGGCGGTCGATGCGGTCGAGCGACTCGATCTTGCCGAGGATCTGCATCGACTCGAAGAGCGGGGGCGACACGCGCCGACCCGAGATCGCCGTGCGCACCGGGCCGAAGGCGACGCGCGGCTTGAGCCCCAGGCCGTCGACGAGGGCGTCGCGCAACGCCTCCTCGATCTCGGCGTGCGTCCACGACTCGGCGGGCAGCCGGTCGAGCGCCTCGCGCGCGGCGGCGAGCACCGCCGGCGCGTCGGCGGGCAGGGCGGCGACGGCGGCCTCGTCGTACTCGAGGCCCGCGGCATCCGTGAACAGGAAGCCGAGCATGCCGGGCGCCTCTCCCAGCAGGCCGATGCGCTCCTGCACGAGGGGGGCCGCCTCGACGAGCACCGCCTCGTGCGCCGGTTCGATCGGCGTCGACACCGCGCCGGCGGCCTGCAGGTAGGGCACCGTGCGCGCTGTGAAGTCCTCGACGGGCAGGCGACGGATGTGGTCGCCGTTGATCGCCTCGGCCTTCTTGAGGTCGAAGCGCGCGGGGTTGGGGTTGACGTCCGCGACGTCGAACGCCTCGACGAGCTCCTCCCGCGAGAACACGTCGCGGTCGGCCGAGAAGCCCCAGCCGAGGAGCGCGAGGTAGTTCACGAGGCCCTCGGGGATGAAGCCGCGGTCGCGGTGGTGGAACAGGTTCGACTCGGGGTCGCGCTTCGAGAGCTTCTTGTTGCCCTCGCCCATGACGTAGGGCAGGTGGCCGAACCGCGGGATGTACTGCGCCACGCCGATGTCGATGAGCGCGTGGTACAGCGCGATCTGGCGCGGGGTCGACGAGAGCAGGTCCTCGCCGCGCAGCACGTGCGTGATGCCCATGAGCGCGTCGTCGACCGGGTTCACGAACGTGTAGAGCGGCGCGCCGTTGGGTCGCACGAGCACGAAGTCGGTCGTGTTGCCGGCCGGGAAGTTGATCTCGCCGCGCACGAGGTCGTCGAAGCCGAAGTCGACGTCGGGCACTCGCAGCCGCAGCGCCGGCTCGCGGCCCTCGGCGCGGTAGGCGGCACGCTGCTCGTCGGTGAGGTCGCGGTCGAAGTTGTCGTAGCCGAACTGCTTCGGGCGCCCGGCCGCCTCGTTGCGCGCGTCGATCTCCTCGGCGGTCGAGAAGCTCTCGTAGAGGTGCCCCGCCTCCTTCAGCCGCGCGATGATGTCGGCGTAGATGTCGTACCGCTGCGACTGCCGGTACGGGGCGTGGGGTCCGCCCACGCCGATGCCCTCGTCCCACTCGAGACCGAGCCAGGTGAGCGCCTCGACGATCTGCTCGTAGCTCTCCTCGGTGTCGCGCGCGGCATCCGTGTCCTCGATGCGGAAGACGAACGTGCCGCCCGTGTGCCGCGCGTACGCCCAGTTGAAGAGGGCGGTGCGCACGAGGCCCACGTGGGGCGTGCCGGTGGGTGAAGGGCAGAAGCGCACGCGGATGTCGCTGCCGCTCGCGGTCGTGGTGGGGGGGATCGTGTCAGACATCGGTTCCAATCGTAGGGCCCGCGGCTGGGGCCCGCGTGGGAGCGCCGGCCGCGTCGCGATCGCTCGAGATCAGGTCGCGGTCGCGTCCGTGCTCGCGCTGCGCGACGAGGCGGGCGAGCACCTCGGCGGCCACGGCGACGGCGGGCACGCCCGTGGCGCCGCGTGCGGCGACGAGGTGCACGGTGCGGCGGTCCTCGCCTGCGGTCTCCCGCACGACGACGCCCGCCCGCGCGCCGGCCGACTGGATCGCGAGCCCGGGCAGCACCGCGACCCCGAGGCCGCTCGCCACCATCTCCTCGACGGCCACGAAGTTGTCGGTCTCGACGGCGATGCGCGGGGCGAAGCCCGCGGCGTCGCACAGCTCCAGCAGGTGGCCGCGACAGCGGGGGCATCCGGCGATCCAGCGCTCCTCGGCGAGGCCCGCGAGCTCGACCCGGCCACCGGCGGCGAGCGGATGCCCCTGCGGCAGCACGACGTGCATGCGGTCGCTGCCGAGCGTGCGCACCTCGAGGCCGCGCGCGCTCTCTCCGTGCGGGTCGCCCCGGTCGCCGGGGTAGCTGAAGGTGAGGGCGAGGTCGGCGCGGTCCTCGCGCACGGCGGCGACGGCCTCGGGCGGCTCGGCCTCGACGAAGCTCACGACGACCCCCGGATGCCGCGACGCCATCACCGCCATGAACTCCGGCACGATCGTGGGCGACGCCGACGGGAACGCCGTGAGCCGCACCCGACCCGATCGGAGTCCTCGGAGCGCCGCGAGCTCGCCACCTGCCGCCTCGATGGCCGTCGCCACTGCAGCGCCGTGCCGTGCGAGCACGCGGCCGGCGGCAGTGAGGCGGATGCCGCGGCCGGTGCGCTCGACGAGCGCCATGCCCGCGCGCGCCTCGGCGCGGCGGAGCTGTTGGCTCATCGCGGGCTGGCTGTAGCCGAGCGCGGCCGCCGCCGCCGTGATCGACCCGTGGTCGGCGATGGCCCGCATCGCGCCCAGGCTCGCGGCGTCGAGCTCGTGCTGGAGGGCGGGTTCGTCGACGGTCATGCTCGATCATAAGCACCCCTTATGGAATGGATGCGAAAGTGGGCCTCGACGAATCGCTCCGTCGCGAGGACGCTGGAGGCATGCAGACCACGGCGACTCCTCCGCACACGGGGACCCTGCTCCCCGACCCGCGCTTCCCGGGTGCCCGCGGCTACCTCGCGGCGTGCACCCTCGGCATCCCGTCGCTCGCCACCGTCGACGCGCTCGAGCGCGACCTCCGAACCTGGCGCGACGGCCGTGCGAGCGCGGCCGAGTACACGGGCATCGTCGAGCGCGCCCGCGGGCACGCGGCCGCCCTCCTCGGCACCGACGCCGAGCACGTCGCGCTCGGGTCCCAGGTCTCGGTCTTCACGGCGCTCGCTGCGGCATCCGCCCCCGCCGGCGCGGAGGTGGTGTGCGTCGACGGCGACTTCAGCTCGGTCGTGGCCCCGTTCCTCGCCCGCGGCGACCTGCGCGTCCGGCACGTGCCGCTCGACGAGCTCGCCGTGGCGATCGGCCCGTCGACCTGGCTCGTGGCGTTCTCGCTCGTGCAGTCCGCGACGGGCGAGGTCGCCGACGCGGCATCCGCCATCGCCGCAGCCCGCACGGCCGGGGCGCTCACGCTCGTCGACACGACCCAGGCCACCGGATGGCTCCGCACCGACGACCTCGGGGCCGACCTCGTCGTGTGCCACGCCTACAAGTGGCTCTCCGCCCCGCGCGGGGCGGCGTTCCTGGCCGCGTCCGACCGCGCCGTCGACGAGCTCACGCCGCTCACGGCCGGCTGGTACTCGGGCGAGGACCCGTGGGCGTCGTGCTACGGGCCCGAACTGCACCTCGCACGCGGCGCCCGGCGCTTCGAGGTCTCCCCCGCCTGGCCGGCGTGGGTCGGCGCCGAGCCCGCGCTCGCGCTCGCGGCGTCGCTCGACATCGAGGCGGTGCGACGGCACGACGTCGGGCTCGCGAACGCGTTCCGGGCCCGGCTCGGGCTCGCGGCATCCGACAGCGCCATCGTCACCTGGCCCGACGCCGACGGGAGCGACCTCGCCGCCCTCACCGCGGCGGGGCTCACCGCGTCGGGGCGGGCCGGACGCGCACGGGTCGCCTTCCACACGTGGAACGACGACGAGGACGTGGAGCTCGCCGCCCGCGCGCTGGGGCGCTGACAACCGAGGTCGCCACCGGCGGGTCGGCGACCGCGCCCCGCGCTAGGCCGAGCGCACCGGGTTCGAGAGCGTGCCGAGGCCCGTGACCGTGACCTCGACCGTGTCGCCCGCCACGATGGGCCCCACGCCGGCCGGCGTGCCGGTGAGGATGACGTCGCCCGGGAGCAGCGTGAAGACCGCCGACGCGTACGCGACGATCGCCGGGATCGAGTGCACCATGTCGGCGAGCCGGCCGTGCTGCAGGCGCTCGCCGTTCACGCTCGTGTCGATCGTGCCGTGCTCGAGGTCGAGCTCGGTGTCGATCACGGGTCCGAGCGGGCAGAAGGTGTCGAAGCCCTTCGCGCGCGTCCACTGGCCGTCGCGGCGCTGCAGGTCGCGGGCCGTCACGTCGTTGGCGATCGTGTAGCCGAAGATGACGGATGCGGCATCCGCCTCGCTCACCCGGCGCGCGATGCGCCCGATCACGACGGCCAGCTCGCCCTCGAACTCGACCCGCTCGCTCTCGGGCGGGAGCACGATCGCGTCGCCGGGCCCGACGACCGAGGTGTTGGGCTTGAGGAAGAGCAGCGGCTCGGCCGGCGCCTCGCCGCCCATCTCGGCGGCGTGCTCGTGGTAGTTCTTGCCGACGGCCACGACCTTCGACCGCGGGATCACCGGAGCGAGGAGCTTCGCATCGGTGAACGGCACGCGCTCGCCCGTGGGGTCGTAGCCCGCGAACAGCGGGTCGGACTTCAGCACGACGAGCTCGTGCTCCTCTTCGTCGACGATGCCGTAGGCGATGGTCTCGCCGTGCGAGAAGCGCGCGATCTTCATGCAGCCAGCCTACGGCGCGGTGTCGGGGATGAGCCGCTTGCCCAGGCTCACCGCGTCGTCGGGCTCGTAGCCGAGCGTGCGGTACCACTCGATGACGCCGGCATTGGTCGACCGTACCTGCAGGTTGAGCTTCGGGCAGCCGCGCTCGGCGAGCAGGCGCTCGGCCTCGTGCATGAGCGCGCGCCCGAGACCCGTGCCGCGCCGCGCCTCGTCGACGGCGAGGTAGTTGACCCAGCCGCGGTGGCCGTCGTAGCCGACCATCGCCGTGCCGACGACGGATGCCTCGTGCTCGGCGACGAGGAAGAGCTCGGGCTGCACGGTGAGCTTGCGCTCGATGTCTCGGTACGGATCGTTCCAGGGCACGACGAGGCCGGCGTCACGCCAGAGCGCGACGACGGCCTCGGTGTCGTCCCCGTGGAACGGGCGGATGCGCGTCACGCGTCGAGACGCAGCAACCAGCCGTGCCGGTCCTCGACGCGGCCGTACTGGATGCCCGTGAGCTCCTCGCGCAGCGACAGGGCGAGCTCGGATGCCTCGGGGCCCCCGTGCACGATCTCGAAGTCCTCGGCGAGCAGGCGGCCGATGGGCGTGATCACCGCGGCGGTGCCGCACGCGAACGCGCCGACGATCTCGCCGGATGCCGCACCCTCGCGCCACTCGTCGATCGTCACCTTGCGGCTCTCGACGGTGTGGCCGCGGTCCTTCGCGAGCTGCAGGACCGAGTCGCGCGTGATCCCCTCGAGGATCGAGTCCGACTCGGGCGTCACGAGGGTGCCGTCGCGGTAGACGAGCACGAGGTTCATGCCGCCGAGCTCCTCGAGGTACTTCCCCTCGTCGAGGAACAGCACCTGCTGGCATCCGTGCTGGGCCGCCTCGGCCTGCGGCAGCAGGCTCGACGCGTAGTTGCCGCCGGTCTTCGCCGCACCCGTGCCGCCCTTGCCGGCGCGCGCGTACTTCGTGGAGAGCCAGATCGACACGGGCTGCACGCCGCCGTGGAAGTAGGCGCCGGCCGGGCTCGCGATGAGGTAGTAGGCGACCTTCTTCGCGGGGCGCACCCCGAGGAACGCCTCCTTGGCGAACATGAACGGTCGCAGGTACAGGCTCGTCTCGGGCGCCGAGGGCACCCACGCGCCGTCGACCGCGACGAGCTGCCGGATGGAGTCGATGAAGTACTCGCTCGGCAGCTCGGGCAGGGCGAGGCGCGCAGCCGAGCGCTGCATGCGCGCGGCGTTCTCGTAGGGGCGGAAGGTCCAGACGGAGCCGTCGGCGTGACGGTAGGCCTTGAGCCCCTCGAAGATCTCCTGGGCGTAGTGCAGCACCGCGGCCGACGGCTCGAGCTGGATCGGACCGTAGGGCGAGACACGCGGACGGTGCCACCCGCCCTTCTCCGACCAGCAGATGTCGACCATGTGGTCGGTGAAGTGGTTGCCGAAGCCGGGGTCGGCGAGGATCGCGTCGCGCTCGGCGTCGCTCTTCGCGTTCTCGTTTCGGGTGATCGCCCAGGTGAGGCCGGCCGGCGACGGGGCCTGCAGGGTGAGGTTCGTGGTGGTCATCGTGTCCTCCTTCGGAACGGAGTGGTCAGTGTGCGGCGATGCGGGCGGCGATCGCGTCGCCGACCTCGGCGGTGGAGCGGCGGACCTCGCCGCGTGCGGCGATGTCGGCGGTGACCGCCGTGCGGACGGCGGTCGCGGCATCCGCGTGGCCGAGGTGGTCGAGCAGCAGCGCGATCGAGAGGATCGCGGCCGTCGGGTCGGCGATGCCCTTCCCGGCGATGTCGGGCGCGGAACCGTGCACCGGCTCGAACATGCTCGGGAACCGGCCGTCGGGGTTGATGTTGCCCGAGGCCGCGAGTCCGATGCCGCCGCTGATCGCGCCGGCCAGATCGGTGAGGATGTCGCCGAAGAGGTTGTCCGTGACGATGACGTCGAATCTAGCAGGATCCGTGACGAGGAAGATGGTCGCGGCGTCGACGTGCAGGTAGTCGACCTCGACGTCGGGGTACTCGGCCGCGACCGCGTCGACCTGCCGCTTCCAGAGCGAGCCGGCGAACACGAGCACGTTGGTCTTGTGCACGAGCGTCAGCCTCCTGCGACGGCGGGCGTTCGCCAGCGCGAACGCATAGCGCACGACGCGCTCCACTCCGAAGGCGGTGTTGACCGAGACCTCGTTGGCCACCTCGGCGGGCGTGCCGACGCGGATCGCACCGCCGTTGCCCACGTACGGGCCCTCGGTGCCCTCGCGGACGACGACGAAGTCGACCTCGCCCGGGTTCGAGAGCGGGCTCGCCACCCCGGGATAGAGCACCGACGGGCGCAGGTTCACGTAGTGGTCGAGGTCGAAGCGGAGCCTGAGGAGCAGGCCGCGCTCGATGTTCGCGCCCGCCAGGCGCGGGTCGCCCGGCACGCCGCCGACCGCGCCGAGCAGGATCGCGTCGTGCCGCTTGATCGACTCGAGATCGTCGTCGGTGAGCACGTCGCCGGTCTCGAGGAATCGCGCGGCGCCGAGGGAGAATCGCGTCGGCTCGAAGCGGACGTCGCTGCCCGCCGTGGCCGCGTCGAGCACCTTCAGCGCCTCGTCGACGACCTCGGGGCCGATTCCGTCGCCCGGGATGACCGCGAGCCTGACCGTGCCTACCATGAACTCTCCTTCGTGCGCCAGCCCTCCCAGCGTACTGTCCGCGGCGCGGGCGTCATCACTAGGCTCGGCCTCATGGCGAGGCAGCCGTCTCGCCGACGCGCGGCCCTCGGCCGCCCGAGAGAAAGAAGGCCCCCAATGAGTCTCGGTCTCGGAATCTTCCTGTTCGCCGTCGGCGCGATCCTCACGTTCGCGCTCGACGTCAGCCTCGACTGGATCAACCTCGACATCGTGGGCTACATCCTGATGCTCGCAGGCCTCGTCGTCATCATCCTGGGCATCGTCCTCATCGCCCGCCGCCGCAGCGCGGTGTCGACGACGCAGACGACGATCGACCCCGCGACGGGCAGCCGCGTGACGCGGAACGAGAGCACCACGTCGGGCGACGACGTCGTCTGATCGCCCGACGCGCGGCGCCGCCCCCGGTCACCGACGGGCGGCGCCGCGCGGATCGTCGAGGGTCGCGGCCGCGACGATCGCCGCCGCCACCATGAGTCCCACGCCGATGAGCGACGTGAGCATGACGCCGCCGTCGAAGGCGTGGGCCGCCGCCGCGACGAGCTGGTCGCCCACTGCGGCCGGCAGCTTCTCGGCCACCGTGACCGCGCCCGCGAGGGTCTCGGTCGCGGCATCCGCCTGCGCCTCGGTGAGCGACGCGGGCACCTCGATCGCATCGCGGTACCAGGCGGCCAGGATGCTGCCGAGCACCGCCGTGCCGAGCACCGCGCCGAGCTCGTAGGCGGTCTCGGAGACGGCGGAGGCCGCACCGGCCTTCGCGGGCGGCGCGCTCGAGAGGATGAGCTCGTTCGAGACCGTCTCGGCTGCGCCGATGCCCAGGCCGAGGAGCACGAAGGCGAGGACGACGGGCGCGAGCGCCTGCGACGCCGACGTCAACGCGATCACGAGGTAGCCCGCGGCCGAGAGCAGGAGCGCCACGGGAACCAGCACGCGCGGATGCACCCGCCGGGCCACCGGGACGACGGCGACGCCCGCGACGATCATCACGACGAGCCCCGGCAGCAGGGCGAGGCCGGCGTCGACGGGCGAGAGCCCGAGGATGAGCTGCAGGTGCTGCGAGACGAAGTAGAGGAATCCCACGAGCGCGATGACGCTCAGGAGGTTGACCACGACGCTGCCGCCGAAGGACCCCTGGCGCAGGAGCCGCACGTCGAGCATCGGCGACGCGCTGCGCAACTGCCGCCGCACGAACCACACGCCCGCGAACACGCCGATCACGACGGCCTGCACGCCGAAGCCGTCGACCCCGTCGGTCGCGAGCGACTTGATGCCGTAGACGACGGCGCCCATCGCCGCGAGCGAGAGCACGATGCTCAGCGGGTCGATGCGGCCCGGGGCGGGGTCGCGGCTCTCGGGGATGAGGATCGGCACGAGCACGACGAGCGGCACGAGCACGGGCACGGCGAGCAGGAACACCGAGCCCCACCCGAACTGCTCGAGCAGGATGCCGCCCACGAGCGGCCCGAGGGCGGCGCCCGCGGCGAAGCCCGTGGCCCAGATCGCGATCGCGATGCGCCGCTGCTCGCGGTCGGCGAAGACCGAGCGCAGGAGCGACAGGGTCGACGGCATGAGCATCGCCCCGAAGAAGCCGAGCGCGGCGCGCGCGGCGATGAGCGCCTCGGCGGTCGGCGCGAACGCGGCGACGACCGAGAGCAGCGCGAAGCCGATCGAGCCGATGAGCAGCATGCGGCGCCGGCCCCAGCGGTCGCCGGCACTGCCCATGGCGACGAGCAGTGCGGCGAGCACGAGCGGGTAGGCGTCGATGATCCAGAGCTGCTGGGCCGCCGTGGGCGCGAGATCGCGCGAGATGGCGGGAAGGGCGAAGCTCAGCACGGTGTTGTCGATCGACACGAGGAGCACCGGCAGCATGAGCACCGCGAGTGCGAACCAGGCGCGGCGCGGCGCGCGGCGGGGGGCGATGGGGACCGGTGCCGGTTCGATGGTCGTGCGGTCGTGGGTGGGGTGCTGCGTCTCGATCATGATCGTGTCCTATAACTGTACCGTCTGGTCGGTATAGTATCAGAGAAGCGCCGAGCCATCCTCGCTACGATCGACCTCATGAGCCGCCCACCCGCCGCACGCGACGCCGTGCTCGACGCGTTCGAGCGCCTCCTCATCGAGGGCGGCGAGCGCGCCGCCACGCTCGAGGCCACCGCGCGTGCGGCCGGCGTCTCGAAGGGCGGGCTCCTCTACCACTTCGGCTCGCGCGAAGCGCTCGTCGACGCCGTGCTCGCCCGGTTCCTCTCGCTCGTCGAGGCCGACGTGGAGCAGCTCGAGAACGCGCCCGAGGGCGCGGTCGCCTACTACGTGCGCAGCTCCGTGGCCGTCGGCCACCCGCTCGACCGGGCCGGCGTCGCCGCCACCCGCCTCGCCCAGGCCGGCAGCACCGCCGCGGTCCGCACGATCCGGGCGGTGCGCCAGCGCTGGCTCGACTCCGTGCGCCGGCACGTCGCCGACCCGACCGTCGCCCTCGCCATCACGCTCATCGGCGACGGGCTCTACTACGACTCGTCGCTGCACGGCCATGACCCCGAGCTCGGCGTCGACGCGCCGCGCCCCGCCGAGATGGACGCCCTCGTCGCGCTGCTCGAGCGGCTCGTGGCGGCGCCGCCCGCGATCGGCGAACAGCCGGCCGCCGCCGAGTGACGCCCTGACGCCACGAGGCGGGCGACTCCGTGAGCCGCCCGCCTCGTGGCATCCGTTGGCCGCAGCGACTATTCGGTGATGTCGACCTCGACCATGACGTCGGCGTCGATCGCCTGCCGCACCCGCTCGATGACGTCGGCGGGGACCGGCGAGTCGACGGTGAGCACGCTGAGCGCCTGGCCACCGGCCTCGCGGCGGGCGATCTGCATGCCCGCGATGTTGATGCCGGCCTCGCCGAACTCGCTGCCGTACACGGCGACGATGCCCGGGCGGTCGGTGTAGAGCATGACGATGTGGTGGTCGGCGATCGGCACCTCCACGTCGTAGCCGTTGACGCCCACGAGCTTCTCGATCTGCTTCGTGCCCGTGAGGGTGCCCGACACCGACAGCTGCGTGCCGTCGGCGAGCGCGCCGCGCAGCGTGATGACGTTGCGGTACTCGGGGCTCTCGGCGTCGGTGATGAGGCGCACCGCGATGCCGCGCTGCTCGGCGAGGAGCGGCGCGTTGACGTACGAGACGGTCTCGCTCACGACGTTCGTGAAGACGCCCTTGAGCGCGGCGAGCTTGAGCACGCTGACGTCGTAGTCGACGAGCTCGCCGTGCACCTCGACGTCGAGGCTCGTGAGCGGGCCGTGCGCGAGGCCCGCGAACAGCTGGCCCAGCTTCTCGACGAGCGGGATGCCGGGACGCACGTAGGGGTCGATGACGCCGCCGGCGACGTTGACCGCGTCGGGCACGAGCTCGCCGGCGAGCGCGAGGCGCACCGACTTCGCGACCGAGATGCCCGCCTTCTCCTGCGCCTCGTCGGTCGAGGCACCGAGGTGCGGCGTGACGACGACGTTCGGCAGGGCGAGCAGCGGCGACTCCTTCGGCGGCTCGGACACGAACACGTCGAGGCCCGCGCCGGCGATCGTTCCGGCGACGAGCGCGTCGTGCAGGTCGGACTCGTCGATGAGTCCGCCGCGGGCGACGTTCACGATGTAGGCGGTGGGCTTCATCTTCGCGAGCTGCTCGGCGGCGATCATCCCGGTCGTCTCGGGGGTCTTCGGCATGTGGATCGTGATGAAGTCGGCGCGCTCGAGGAGCTCGTCGAGGGTCACGGTCTGCACGCCGAGCTGCTGGGCGCGCGTGGCGGTGATGTAGGGGTCGTACGCGATGACCTGCGTGCCGAACGCCTGCAGGCGCGCGGCGATGAGGGCGCCGATGCGGCCGAGGCCGATGATGCCCACGGTCTTCTCGTAGAGCTCGGTGCCGGTGTAGGCCGAGCGCTTCCACTCCCCCTTGGCGAGGGCCGCGTGCGCGGCGGGGATGTGACGGGCGAGGCTCAGGATGTGGCCGACCGTGAGCTCGGCGGCCGAGATGATGTTCGACGTCGGCGCGTTCACGACCATGACGCCGGCCGTGGTCGCGGCCTTGATGTCGACGTTGTCGAGACCCACGCCCGCGCGGGCGATGACCTTGAGCTGCTTCGCCGCGGCGATCGCCTCGGCGTCGACCCTGGTCGCGGAGCGCACGAGGATCGCGTGCGCGTCGGACAGCGCGGCGAGCAGCGCCGCACGGTCGGTGCCGTCGACGTTGCGGATCTCGAAGTCGGGCCCGAGGGCGTCGACGGTGGCGGGCGAGAGTTCTTCGGCGATCAGCACGACCGGCTTTGACACGAACGGGTCCTTCACGGGCTCGGGGAAACCGTGCGAGATGCACGGGAATGCGCCGGCGTCGTCGGAGGCGCGGATGACGCAGCCACTCTACTTCAGGCGGTCGCCCCGGCCGATTTCTGTGACGCCGTGCGAGATCGGCGACGCGTTCAGGCGAAGAGCGCGCCCGGCCCGAGCAGGAGCACGATGTCGAGGTACAGCAGCGCCGAGACGGCGAGGCCCGCGAGGTAGAAGCCCGCCTGCAGGAGCAGGGATCGGCGTCGGCCGAGCACGAAGGCCGCGGCGAACAGGCCGATCGGCAGCACGACCGCGGCGATGAGCAGCACCCAGCCGACCGCGGTGATGCTGGTGTCGAGCGCCGCCGCGTACTGCGACAGGCCCACGAGGTTGCCCACGGCCTCCCACACGTCGTACGCGTAGAAGAGGCCGAAGAGCACCGCGAGCGCGACGCGCAGGGGGAAGAACGCGGGGCGAGCGGATGCCGCCGGCCCGGCCGCGGTGGCCTGCTCCCCCACGTCGGACCGCTCGCCTGCCTGCTCGGGCTCCACCGCCTCGGTCATGCCGTCACCCCCATCACGAACGGCAGCGGGACCAGCACGATGGCGCCCGCCAACAGCCAGACGAGGCGCACCCGCGGGCGGCCTCGCGTCGCCGCGAACGCGACGGCGTACCAGAGGGCCGGAGCCAGCACCGCGAGCCACAGCCCGACCGAGAACATGAACGACGCGACCGGGTCGTCGCCGCCGAGCGCGCCGAACCCGGTGGCGGTGAGGATCCATCCGATCGTGTACAGCAGGTACACGCCGCCGAAGACCCCGAGCAGCACGAGCTCGGCGGAGCCGGGCTGCGTCGCGGCATCCGCTTCGGTCTCGGCCTCCGCTTCGACGGGCTCATCGGCGTCGACCGCCCCCGCGGCCGGCTCGCCGGTGTCGACGGGCCCGGAGGCTGCCGCATCCGTCGTGCCGGCGTCGGCGCGAGTGCCGGCACCGGCGTCGCGAGCCTCGGCGGGCACGTCGACGGGGCGGCCCACTCGCTTCCATCCGGGTGCGAGGGTGGGGTCGTCGTCGCCCTCCCAGCGCAGGGCTTCGTCGTCGGGATCGCCGCTCATGCCCTCACCCTATCGAGGGCGGGGGCATGCACGGCGTGACCGGGCGGCGGCTATCCCGCGGCGCACAGGCTCGGGTCGGCGGGGACCGGGGCCGGCTCGGGGGTCGAGGGCTCGCAGAAGGCGGTGCGAGCGCGGTCGACGAGCTCGTCGACGTACCGGTCGGCACTCGCCCGGACGATCCGGAGGTGCATGTCGACGCGGTCGAGGAGCTCCTCGACATAGCGGTCGGCGCTCGCGCGCACGAGCTGGCGGTGCCCCGCGGGGGTCTGGCCCCACTCGGGTGCGGGGGCCGTCGCGCAGGACGCGAGGCCGGCCGCGGCGATGAGCACGAGGCCTGCGAGGGCGGTGCGGGTGTTCTGTGTGTGTTCCATGCCTCCACGATGGCGAGGGGCGGTATGAGGGCACGCCGCCGCCGGTATGAGGGCGGTATGAGCGTCGGGATGCCGCCATTGACACCCGTCGCTCCCGCTCGCACACTGCAGGCATGGGCATCGACGTGCTCGGAACGCTCTCGACGGATGACGCGGCGCTCAGCCCGCAGGAACGGGCGGTGGTCGCCGCACTGGCGGTGGATCCGGGTCGTGAGGTGCGCCCGGGCGACCTCGCGGAGGCCTGCTGGGGCGAGGACGTCCCACGCACCTGGCAGAAGCAGGTGCAGGCGCTCGTCTCGCGTGTGCGTCGCCGACTCGGCCCCGGCGTCATCGTGACGACCGCGCAGGGCTACGCGCTCGGCGTCGACCCCGAGACGCTCGACTCGGTGCGGTTCGAGCACCTCGTGGAGCGGGCGCGGCGTCATCAGGGCGACGGCGATCCGGAGCGCGCGATCGCGGGGTACGAACGCGCGCTCGAGCTCTGGCGCGGTCCGGCGTTCTCGGATGTCGCGGCCTGGCCGCCCGCGTCGGTGGAGGCCGCCCGCCTCGACGAGATGCGACGCGGCGCCGAGGAGGAGCTGCTGCAGGCGCACCTCGACTGCGGCGAGCACCACAGCGTCATCGCCGAGGCGGAGCGGTTGGTCCGGGCCGAGCCGCTCTCGGAGCGACGCTGGTCGATCCTCGCCATCGCGCTCTACCGCAGCGGTCGCCAGGCCGACGCGCTCGCGGCCCTGCGGCGGCTGCGCGAGGAGCTCGAGACGCGACTCGGCGTCGACCCGGGTGCGGGGATCGCGGCCCTCGAGACCGACATCCTGCGCCAGGACCCGCGACTGGACCCCCCGTCCGCCCCGCGGGCCACCCGGGCCGGGAATCCGTACAAGGGACTGCGTCCCTTCCGCATCGAGGACGCCGGCGACTTCTTCGGACGCGAACCCGAGATCGCCGCGGTGCTGCAGCGCCTCGAACAGGTGCACCTCGTCGCCGTGGTCGGCCCGTCGGGCAGCGGCAAGTCCTCGCTCGTGCTCGCCGGCGTGGCGCCGCGGCTGCGCGACCGGGGCCGCGCGCCGGTGATCCTCACACCGCAGGACCGGCTTCGCATCGGCGACGTCGTGATCATCGACCAGTTCGAGGACGCCTTCCACCCCGGTTGGACCGGGGCCGACTCGGCCGCGTACTGCGACGCCGTCGCGCAGATCGTCGAGGCCGGTCACGACGTCATCCTCGACCTGCGCTCCGACGCGCTCGACCGGTGCATCGCCGATCCTCGGCTCGGACCGTTCGTCACGAGGGGCCTCGTCGTGCTCGCTCCCCCCTCGGCGGACGCGCTGCGCCTCGCGATCGAGGAGCCGGCGAGGTTCGCGGGCCTCCGCGTGGAGCACGGCCTGACCGAGCTCGTCCTCCGCGACGCCGCCGGGCAGCCGGGCGTGCTGCCGCACCTCTCCCACGCCCTCGCCGAGACCTGGCGGCAGCGCGAGGGCTCGGTGCTCACGGTCGAGGCGTACGAATCGGTCGGCGGCATCGGCGGCGCGATCGCCCGGTCGGCCGAGGAACTGTACCTCGGGCTCACGACGGAGGAGCGGGCGCAGTGCCAGGCGTTGCTCCGGCGGCTCGTGTCGCTGACGCCCGACGGACGCACCGTGCAGCACCGGGTCGCGGTCGGCCCGCTCCGGCAGGACGCGCACCGCTCCGCGATCATCGCCCGACTCGTGGACGCGCGGCTCGTGAGCGTGGTGGACGACACGATCACGGTCGCGCACGAGTCGCTCGCGACGGCATGGCCGCGGCTGCACGCGTGGCTCGAGCAGGACGCCGAGGGTGCACGCGTTCTGGCGCAGCTGGCCGCGGCCGCCGAGTCGTGGGACCAAGCCGGCCGCCCGGCCGACGAGCTCTACCGCGGGGCCCGGCTCCGCACCGCCCTCGAATGGCGTGGGACCTCCTCCCCGGACCTCACGCGGACGGAGTCCGACTTCCTCGACGCGTCGGCCGAGCGGGAGTTCGCCGACGAGCGACGAGCGACCGCGCGGGCCCGACGGGAACGACGGCAGAACCGCGTGCTGCGCGGCGCGCTCGCGAGCGCGGTCGTGCTGCTCGTGGCATCCGTCACCGCGACCGCCTTCGCCGTGCGCGGCGCCGAGGACGCCGCGCGGGAACGTCGGTCGGCGGACATCGGCGCGCTCGTCGGCACGTCGCTCTCCCTGCGGTCGTCGCAGCGGGCGGTGGCGGCGCTCCTCGCCGTCGAGGCGCACGCCCGTTGGCCCGAGGATCCGCGCACGCGCGCGTCCCTGATGGGCACGTTCACCGCCGCACCCGCGCTGGTCGGCACGTCGACCGTCGGCGGGACCGAGCGCATCGTCGCAGCACCGCTGCCCGGTGGCGACGAGGCCGTCGTGCTGCGCGAGGACGGCACCGCCGGGGTGTACGACGTCGCGACCGCGCGACTCGTCCGCGATCTCGAGGTGCCGCCGAGCCCGGCTGCGTTCGCCCGCCCCCCGCTGGTCGCAGTGAGCAGCGGAGGCGCCACGGCGGTCATCGTGCGCCCCGTCGCCATCGGATCCGACGTGTTCGACTTCACGGCCGCGTCCGAGCTCGTCGCGGTGGACCTCGGCTCCGGCGAGGCGATCGCACCCCCGGAGACCCTGAGCATCGGCGCCGCCGGCCTGGCCGTGGATGCCGCCGGCTCGCGCGCCGCCGCCGTGGGACTCGACGGCCGCATCCGCATCGTCGACCTCGACACCATGTGGAGCGCGTCGGTCGAGGACGTCGAGCCAGCGGGTCGGATCGCGGTCGCCTTCCTCGACGACGGAGGACTCGTGATCGGCTCCACCGACGCCGTCACGATCCTCGACCCGGCGGAGCGCACCGTCGTCCGTCGATTCGCCGTGCCGCCGGGGTTCGCCGGGGGAACCATCGCGACCGCCGGATCGACCGTCGTCGCAGCCGGCGATGCAGGCATCACCCTGATCGACATCGCGTCCGGCGGGCCGATGTGGAAGCGCGACGCCGACTCGGCGGCCGCTGCGTGCACGTCGCTCACGGTCTCCCCGGTGCACGAGGCCGTCTGGTGCACGACCGAGGCGGGCGAGATCGTGCAACACGACCTCACGACCGGAGCCTCGACGGCGCGGTTCCCGCAACGCGCGGCCGGGGTGTTCCCACGCGCGGACGGCGGCGAGCTCGTCGCCGTCGGGGTCGCGGAACCGGTGTTCTCCAGGTGGGGCCTCGACGGCGGCGGCGCGGTCACCCGCGTGATCGCCTCCGGGGCACATGGTGCCGTGGGCTACGACCCCGCGGGGTCCGCGGTGCTCGTCTCCGACGGTTCCTCGCGGCTGCACGTCTGGGACACGAGCGCCGACGAGAGCAGGCTGGTGCTCCCCGAGACCACCTCACGCGCTCTCTGGGCCGGCGACGACCTGCTCCTCGCGGGGATCACGCCGGGCGGCGGCCCCGTTCTGCTGGATGCCACGACCGGCGAGCTCCAGCCGAGCGACGGCGTACCGTCGCTCACCGATTCCGCGTGGACCGGTCCGGCGGGTCGACGCACCGTGGTCGCCGCGGGCGGCAACGACCTGCGCGTGATCGACCCGGCCACGGGCGAACGGCTCGCCGGACCGTTCGACCTCGGCGCCCGGCCGACCTCGGTGAGTCTGCTCGCGGACGGCTCGCGCCTCCTCGTGACGACGCTGCTGGGCGGTGTCTCGACGAGCCGGGTGCTCGACGCCGCAGACGGCGAGGCCGTCTCGCCGGAACTCGTCGGACCATCGATCACGACGGCGGCGGGCGACACCCTCGTCGGCGCCTACGGGACGCGCCTCCTGACCTACGACCCGGCCGGCCTCTCCGTGACCGGGTCGCTGCCGAGCGCCGCTGCCGGCATCACCTCGCTGCAGGCGAGCACCGACGGCAGCACGGTGCTGGCGACGGGGACCGACGGATCGGCGACCCTCTTCGATCTCGACGGCGGCGTGCAGTTGGGCGACGCGATCCCCTCGGCCGGCGGCGACGGATTCGCGGCCTCGCTGAGGCCTGACGGCGGTGAGCTCGCGGTGGCACTCACGGACGGACTGCAGCTCTGGGACCTCGATCCCGATGTGCAGGCCGAGGCTGCCTGCCGGATCGCGGGGCGCGACCTCACGCGAGCGGAATGGGACACCTACCTCGGTGCGATCGCGTCCTACCGCTCGACGTGCGGGTTCGGGTCCACTGACGGGTGAGGCGGGGACGCCTGCTCGTCGCCGGGGCCCTCGGCATGCCGGCGGCGGGGCCGGCCGAAGCCGACCCCGCCGCGCTGGTGGTGGTGCGTGGTGCGGGTGCGACCGGAGGTCAGAACACGGGCGTGCCGTTCCGCACGAGCCGCCAGTTCTCGACGTGGAAGTCGGCCGGATCGATCGTGCCCGCCGCCGAGGCGTACGACACGATCGCCTCCCGGATGGCCACCTGGGCGTTGTAGACCACCGGGGCGCCCGCGATGTGCGGGAACCCGCCGCCGCCGGACTGGCGGTAGTTGTTGACCGCGACGAGGAACTGCTGGTCGGATGCGACGGGCGCACCGTTGTAGGCGAGGCCCACGATGCGCGAGCCGACCGGCTGGGAGATGTCGACGCCGTACTCGACGCCCGAGAACTGGTCGTAGTTGTAGTCGGGCGTGTTGCCGGCGTTGGTCCACGTCGCCGGCGCCACCGGTGCCGCGGGATCCACCTGCACGAAGTACTTCGCCGAGTACTCGAGGTAGTCCTTGATCTGGGCTCCCGTGAGGATCGAGGCGAGCAGCGTGTTGTCGTAGATGTAGAGTCCCGCGACGTCCTTGATCGTGACCTGGCCGGCCGGGAACGTGGCCGCGCGGTTGAACGGCGCGGCAATCGAGACGACGGGCAGCGCCGCCTCGGGCGTGCCCGCCACCGCCGCGGCGACGGTCGCCGTCTGCACGGCGTTCACGTAGTCGAGGATCGCCGTGTCCTTCCAGCACGCCTCGGCCGCCGACATGGCCTCGGTCGAGACCGCCACCGGCGTGTTGACGTAGGCGACGACCGCCTCGTGCTGGGCCTTGACGACGGCGACGAGCGCGGGGTCGTCGACCACGGTGTTCGTGTTCACGGTCAGCGCCGAGCCCGTGGTGACGCTCCACTTGCCGCGGGCGAACTCGAGCGTGAGGTCGAACACGCTCACCCGCTGACCCCAGTTCTTCGGCTCGCTGAGCACCACCTGCCGACCGGTCTGGGCGTTCGTGACCAGGCGCTGCGGCACGTCCTTGTGGGCGTGCCCGAACAGGATCGCGTCGATGCCGGGCACCTGCTCGGCGACCAGCGCGGCGGCGTTCTCGATGGGAAGGTCGCCGACGTACGAGGAGGTGCCGCTGTCGCCCGCATGCGCGCTCACGACCACGACATCGGCTCCCGCGGCACGGATGACCGGCACCCACCGGGCCGCCGCCTCCACGAGGCCCTGCACTTCGAGCTTGCCGCTCACGTTCGCCTTGTCCCAGATCACGACACCGGGGTTGGTGAGGCCGAGCACGCCGACACGGATCGGCGGACGCCCCTTCACCTTCATCCGCTTGATCGTGTACGGCGTGAAGGCGGGCACCTTCGTGCCGGCGTGCACGGCGTTCGCGGCGAGCACGTCGGCGTCCATCTGCGAGATCCAGTAGTCGAGGAAGTCCAGGCCGTAGTTGAACTCGTGGTTGCCGAGCGCGACGGCGTCGTAGCCGATCGCGTTCATCTGCGCGGCCATCGGATGGATCGCGCCGGATTGGGTGACGGGGTCGACGAGCGCGTAGTAGAACCCGAGCGGCGAGCCCTGGATGGTGTCGCCGGCGTCGAACAGCAGCGTGTGCTCCCGCCCGCGATCGGCCCGGATCTGGTTCACGACGCTCGACACCCGCGCGAGGCCGACGGCGTTGCCGGCGCTGTCGCTGAAGGTGGCGTCCTTGTAGTAGTCCCAGTTCACGGCGTTGCTGTGCAGGTCGGAGGTGCCCATGATCGTGATGGTCACGGAGTCGTCGCCGGGCGCGGCCTGGGCGGAGCCGGGCCATCCGGCCGCCGCGAGCACGCCGGCGGCCGACAGGCCGACCAGTACGTTGCGTCGGCTGACGCCGGGGGTCGTGGGCTCCAGTTCGTCGTCGGGGACGGCGCAGGAGCACCAGCGTGGAGTGGGTTCGGGGTCACGGTGCGTGTGCAGGGTCATGGGACACGATGCGACCACACGCGGGCACCCCCTGACAAGGGGTTGAGCATGATCGGTTCGTGCTCATTCGCGCACGGGGAGAACGGGCGGTGGACGACGGGTGAACGCCGACGGCGGGGCCGGCCGAAGCCGACCCCGCCGTGCGGGTGCGCAGGAGTGCAGGTGGGTTCGCGGCTAGCGCGCGACCTCGCCGTCCACATAGTCGTCGTCCTCCGCCGTGTTCCACGCGAAGAGCTTGCGCAGCTCGCGGCCGGTGGCCTCGATCGGGTGGCCCTGGCCCTTGGCGCGGAGCTCGAGGAACTCCTTCGCGCCGTTGTCCTGGTCGTCGATGAAGCGCTTGGCGAACGCGCCCGACTGGATGTCGGCGAGCACGCCCTGCATGTTCTCCTTGACGTGCGCGTCGATGACGCGGGGGCCCGAGACGTAGTCGCCGTACTCGGCCGTGTCGGAGACCGACCAGCGCTGCTTGGAGATGCCGCCCTCCCACATGAGGTCGACGATGAGCTTGAGCTCGTGGAGCACCTCGAAGTAGGCGATCTCGGGCTGGTAGCCGGCCTCGGTGAGGGTCTCGAAGCCGTATTGCACGAGCTGCGAGACGCCGCCGCAGAGCACGGCCTGCTCGCCGAACAGGTCGGTCTCGGTCTCTTCCGTGAAGGTGGTCTTGATGACGCCGGCGCGGGTGCCGCCGATCGCCTTGGCATACGACTTCGCGAGGTCCCACGCGGTGCCCGAGGCATCCTGCTCGACCGCGATGATGTCGGGGATGCCGCGACCCGCGACGAACTCGCGACGCACGGTGTGGCCCGGCGCCTTGGGGGCGACGAGGATCACGTCGACGCCCTCGGGCGCCGTGATGTAGCCGAAGCGCACGTTGAAGCCGTGGCCGAAGACGAGGGTCTTGCCCTCGGACAGGTTGTCCTTGACGGACTCGGCGTAGATGTGGCGCTGGAACTGGTCGGGCGCGAGGATGACGACGACGTCGGCCCACGCCGCGGCATCCGCGACGCTCTTGACCTCGAAGCCGGCCTCCTCGGCCTTGGGCGCCGACTTCGAGCCCTCCTTGAGGCCGATGACGACCTCGACGCCGGAGTCGCGGAGGTTCTGCGCGTGCGCGTGCCCCTGCGAGCCGTAGCCGATGACGGCGACCTTCTTGCCCTGGATGAGCGAGAGGTCCGCGTCCTTGTCGTAGTAGATCTCAGCCATGTGCTGTTCTTTCTCCTTGGTTTCGGTTCAGGTGACGGATGCCGCGGCGCCGTGCCGCCGCATCCGCGGATCAGTTCTTGAAGACGCGCTCGGTGATCGACTTGCCGCCGCGGCCGATGGCGAGCAGGCCCGACTGGGCGATCTCCTTGATGCCGTAGGGCTCGAGCACCTTGAGCAGCGCGGTGGTCTTGCCGGAGTCGCCGGTGACCTCGATGACGAGGGCGTCGGTCGACACGTCGACGACGCGGGCGCGGAAGAGGTTCACGGCCTCGAGCACCTGCGAGCGGGTGGTGTTGTCGACGCGCACCTTGATGAGCAGGTGCTCGCGCTGCACCGACTGGGCCGGGTCGAGCTCGACGATCTTGATGACGTTGATGAGCTTGTTGAGCTGCTTCGTGACCTGTTCGAGCGGCAGGTCCTCCACGTCGACCACGACCGTGATGCGGGAGAGCCCCTCGATCTCGGAGCGGCCCACGGCGAGGCTCTCGATGTTGAAGCCGCGGCGGGCGAACAGCCCCGCGACGCGTGTCAGCAGACCCGGCTTGTCCTCGACGAGGAGCGAGAGAACGTGCGTCGACATGGTCAGTCCTCCTCGCTGAATGCCGGCGAGTGATCGCGGGCGTACTGGATGTAGCTGTTCGAGACGCCCTGCGGCACCATCGGCCACACCATGGCGTCGGCCGACACGACGAAGTCGATCACGACCGGGCGGTCGTTGGTCTCGAGCGCGAGCTTGATCGCGGCGTCGACCTCCTCCTCCTTCGTGACGCGGATGCCGAGCGCGCCGTAGGCCTCGGCGAGCGCCACGAAGTCGGGCACGCGCACCGAGTCGTGCCCGGTGTTCAGGTCGGTGTTCGAGTAGCGGCCGTCGTAGAACAGCGTCTGCCACTGGCGCACCATGCCGAGCGAGGAGTTGTTGATGATCGCGACCTTGATGGGGATGTCGTTCAGGGTGCAGGTCGCGAGCTCCTGGTTGGTCATCTGGAAGCATCCGTCGCCGTCGATCGCCCACACGACGCGGTGCGGCTCGGCGACCTTCGCGCCCATGGCCGCGGGGACGCCGTAGCCCATGGTGCCGGCGCCGCCCGAGTTCAGCCAGGCGTTGGGACGCTCGTACTTGATGAACTGCGCCGCCCACATCTGGTGCTGGCCGACGCCCGCGGCGTAGACGCCCTCGGGCCCGGTGAGCTCGCCGATGCGCTGGATGACGTACTGCGGCGCGAGGAGGCCGTCGGACGGCTGCGAGTAGCCGAGCGGGAACTCCGAGCGGAGCCCCTCGAGCGTGGCCCACCACTCGTCGAGGTCGGGCGTGGTCTGCTTGACGGCCTCGCGGTACGCGGCGAGCAGGTCGACGAGCACCTCCTTGGCGTCGCCCACGATCGGCACGTCGGCCGTGCGGATCTTGCCGATCTCGGCCGGGTCGATGTCGACGTGCACGACCTTCGCCTCGGGGGCGAAGAGCGCCGCCTTGCCCGTGACGCGGTCGTCGAAGCGGGCGCCGAGCGCGATGAGCAGGTCGGACTCCTGCAGCGCGAGCACCGCGGGCACGGTGCCGTGCATGCCGGGCATGCCCAGGTTCTGCCGGTGCGAGTCGGGGAACGCGCCGCGGGCCATGAGGGTCGTGACGACGGGGATGTTCGTGGCCTCGGCGAGCGCGAGCAGCTCTTCGGAGGCGCGCGAGCGGATGATGCCGCCGCCCACGTAGAGCACGGGGCGCTTCGCCTCCGCGATGAGCTGGGCCGCCGCGGAGACCTGCTTGCCGTGCGCCTTCATGATCGGCCGGTAGCCGGGCAGGTCGAGCTTCGGCGGCCAGCGGAAGGGGAACGTCGCCTGCTGCGCGTCCTTCGTGATGTCGACGAGCACGGGACCGGGGCGTCCGGTGGTGGCGATGTGCACGGCGGCGGCGATGGCCGCGGGGATCTCGTCGGCGCGCTTCACGAGGAACGAGTGCTTCGTGATCGGCATCGTGATGCCGACGATGTCGGCCTCCTGGAAGGCGTCGGTGCCCATGAGGTTCGAGAACACCTGGCCGGTGATCGCGAGCAGCGGCACGGAGTCCATGTGGGCGTCGGCGATCGCGGTCACGAGGTTCGTGGCGCCCGGGCCCGAGGTCGCGATCGCGACGCCGAGCTTGCCCGACGACGAGGCGTAGCCCTCGGCGGCGTGGCCGGCGCCCTGCTCGTGGCGCACGAGGATGTGGCGGAGCTTGCGGCTGTCGAGCAGCGGATCGTAGACGGGCAGGATCGCGCCGCCGGGGAGCCCGAAGACGTCGGTGATGCCGAGGAGCTCGAGCGAACGGACGACCGCCTGGGCTCCCGTGAGGAGCTCAGGCGTGCCGTGGGGCAGGTTGGCGGGCGATGGCACGGCAGTTGATTCCGTGGACATTCGGTTCCTGTTCTGGTGGACGGTGTGTGTGCGGATGGACGCAGCACTCAGCCCGTGGTCGCGCCTTCGGCTGCGGAGCGCACGAGCTTGGAGTACTTCGCGAGGACGCCTCGGGTGTAGCGCGGGGGAAGCGGAGCCCAGCCTTCACGGCGGGCGGCCAGCTCGGCGTCGTCGACCAGTAGGTCGATCGTGCGAGCTGCGATATCGACCCGTATGAGATCACCATCGCGCACGAAGGCGATCGGACCTGCGTCCACCGCCTCCGGTGCCAGATGGCCGATGCACAGACCGGTTGTGCCGCCTGAGAATCGACCGTCCGTCAAGAGTAGTACATCTTTTCCGAGGCCGGCGCCCTTGATGGCGGCGGTGATGGCGAGCATCTCGCGCATTCCGGGGCCGCCCTTGGGGCCCTCGTAGCGGATCACCACGACGTCGCCGTGCTTGATCTCGCCGGCGGTGAGGGCATCCATCGCGGCGCGCTCGCGCTCGAACACGCGGGCGGGGCCCTCGAAGGTCGCGGCGTCGAATCCGGCGGTCTTCACGACCGCGCCCTCGGGCGCGAGCGAGCCGTGCAGGATGGTGAGTCCGCCGGTCTCGTGGATCGGGTTGTCGAGCGTGCGCAGCACCTCGCCGTCGAGCGGCGGGATGTCCATCTCGGCGAGGTTCTCGGCGAGGGTCTTGCCGGTCACGGTGAGCGCGTCGCCGTGCATGAGCCCCGCGTCGAGCAGGGCCTTCATGAGCACGGGCAGGCCGCCGCGGCGGTCGACGTCGTTCATGACGTACTTGCCGAAGGGCTTGAGGTCGCCGATGTGGGGCACCTTGGAGCCGATGCGGTTGAAGTCGTCGAGGGTGAGCTCCACCTCGGCCTCGCGCGCGATCGCGAGCAGGTGCAGCACGATGTTGGTCGAGCCGCCGAGCGCCATGCCGACGGCGATGGCGTTCTCGAACGCCTGCTTGGTGAGGATCTGGCGCGCCGTGATGCCGTGCTCGAGCAGGTTGACCACGGCCTCGCCCGAACGGTGGGCGTAGTAATCGCGGCGACGGTCGGCGGATGCCGGTGACGCCGACCCCGGGAGCGAGAGCCCGAGTGCCTCGGCGACCGATGCCATGGTGTTCGCGGTGTACATGCCGCCGCAGGCGCCCTCGCCGGGCGCGAACGCGCACTCGATGCGCTTGGCGTCGGCCTCGCTCATGGTGCCGGCGCGCACCGCGCCGACGGCCTCGAACGAGTCGATGATCGTGATGTCCTTCTCGGTGCCGTCGGAGAGGCGCACCCACCCGGGCGCGATCGATCCGGCGTAGAGGAACACCGACGCGAGGTCCAGGCGCGCGGCGGCCATGAGCATGCCCGGGATCGACTTGTCGCAGCCCGCGAGGAGCACCGAGCCGTCGAGTCGCTCGGCCTGCATGACGACCTCGACCGAGTCGGCGATGACCTCGCGCGACACGAGCGAGAAGTGCATGCCCTCATGGCCCATCGAGATGCCGTCGGAGACCGAGACGGTGCCGAACTGCAGCGGGTACCCGCCGCCGCCGTGCACGCCCTCCTTCGCCGCCTGCGCGAGGCGGGCCAGCGAGAGGTTGCACGGGGTGATCTCGTTCCACGAACTCGCGATGCCGATCTGGGGCTTGTCCCAGTCCGCATCGCCCATGCCGACCGCGCGGAGCATCCCCCGGCTGGTCATGGCCTCGATGCCATCGGTGACGGTGCGACTACGCGGTTTGGGATCGAACTCCGACATGCGTCGAGTCTATGTCCAGCGGGGGTGCGCTCCGCGCGCGGCCTCCCTCGCCCCCGCGAGGATCTCGAGAAGCTCGCCGACCTCCTCGGGCGAGCGCACGCGGTGCGCCGCGAGCGACTTGCCCTGGCCCACCTTCACGCCGACGTCGCCCGTCTCGAGGATCGCGAACGCGTCCTCGTCGGTGACGTCGTCGCCGACGTACAGCACCGCAGACGCGCCGACGTGCTGGCGCAGCCGGGTGACGGCCTCGCCCTTGTCGCTCGCGCGCACCGAGAACTCGAGCACGCTCTTCCCCGTGCGGATGCTGAGTCCGGGCACGACGCTCTCGACGCGGTCGCGCGCCGAGCGCTGCAACGCCGCGCCGGCGACGGAGCCGAGCTTGCGCGTGTGCAGCGCGACGCCGGCGGGCTTGCGCTCCACCCAGGCGCCCTCGGTGTCGGACACCGCCTGCTCGAGCACCTCGGTGAGCTGCTCCAGGCGGGTGAGCTCCGCGTCGCGCAGGTCGATCGTGACGCCGTCGCCGTCGAGCTGGAGCTCGACGCCGTGCGACCCGCTGAGCAGGGCGGCGACCGGCGGCGAGGCGACGTGGCGCAGGCTCGCGAGGGCGCGGCCCGAGACCAGCGCGACGCGCGTGTCGTCGGCGGAGAGGAGCCGGTCGATCGCCGACCGTGCGCGGTCGGTCGAACGCGCGTCCTCCGGGCGGTCGACGATCGGCGCGAGCGTGCCGTCGAAGTCGAGGGCGACGAGCAGGCGCTCCGACTCCGCGAGCTGCGTGAGTGCGACGCGCAGCCCGTCGGGCACGCCCGGGTCGATCTTGCCGACGCCCGTGAGCGTCTCGAGGAACGTCGCCGACCAGTTCGCCACGTCGTTGTCGCGCACGCGCTTGCGCAGGGAGCGCATGCGACGCGCGCGCTCGCGCTGCGGCATCCGCACGGCCTCGATCATCGAGTCCTTCAGGCCCTCGATGTCGTGGGGGTTCACGAGCACGGCCTGGCGCAGCTCGTCGGACGCGCCCGTGAACTCGCTGAGCAGCAGTACGCCGTCGTTGTCGAAGCGGCAGGCGACGTACTCCTTGGCGACGAGGTTCATGCCGTCGCGCAGCGCCGTGACGAGCATGACGTCTGCGGCGAGGTAGAGCGCCACCATCTCCTCGCGCGGGTACCCGTGGTGCAGGTAGGCGATGGCCTGGTGGCCGAGCGTGGAGTAGTCGCCGTTCAGCCGCCCGACCATGAGCTCGATCTCGTCGCGCAGCTGGCGGTACGTCTCGACACGCTCGCGCGACGGGCTCGCGACCTGCACGAGGGTCACCTCCTCGACGCCGAGCCGGCCGTCGCGGAGCAGTTCGCCGAACGCCTTCAGTCGGTGGCGGATGCCCTTGGTGTAGTCGAGGCGGTCGACGCCGAGCATGACGATCTCGGGGTCGCCCAGGCTGTGGCGGATCTCCTTCGCCCGCGCCTGCACGTCGGGGCGCCGGGCCAGCTCCTCGAAGGAGGCGGCGTCGATCGAGATCGGGAAGTGCCGGGCCACCACGTGCCGCGTCTCGCCGTCGGCCTCGGGCACGTCGATGACCGACCCCCGGGTGGGGTAGCCGAAGAGGCGGCGCACCGCACGGCCGAAGTTCCCCGCATCCGCCGCCCGCTGGAAGCCGATGACGTCGGCGCCGAGCAGGCCGTCGATGACCTGGCGGCGCCAGGGAAGCTGCGAGTAGATGCCGTACGCGGGGAACGGGATGTGGTTGAAGAACCCGATCACGAGGTCGGGGCGGGCCTCGCGCAGCATCCGCGGCACGAGCTGCAGCTGGTAGTCCTGCACCCAGACGACGGCCCCCTCGGATGCCGCGTCGGCGGCCGCGTCGGCGAAGCGGCGGTTGACGCGCACGTACGACTCCCACCACTCGCGGTGGAAGCTGGGCGGCGCGATGACGTCGTGGTAGAGCGGCCAGAGGGTGTCGTTGGAGAAGCCCTCGTAGTACTCCTCGAGCTCCTGCTCCGAGAGCGGCACGGGGATGATCGAGATGCCGTCGTGCTCGAACGGCGCGAACTCGCGGTCGGCCACGCCGGCCCAGCCGATCCACGCGCCGTCGGCGGCGCGCATGACCGGTTCGAGCGCGGTGACGAGGCCGCCCGGCGAGCTCTTCCAGCGGGTCGCGCCGCCGGGGCCCGCGACGTAGTCGACGGGGAGCCGGTTGGAGACCACCACCATGTCGTACGCTGCGGCGGCCGAGGCGTCGTCGGGCTCGGTCTTTCGGGCGTCCTGCATCGTCGTCGGTCCCCTCCTGGCGATCAGTTCAGGCTAACAGTCCCCCACCCCTCGGTCAGGGGGTGGCGTCGCATCGGCCCGCCCCGGTTCCCCAGGTCGCGTCCGGTCCCGTCAGGGCGCCGGCGCTACGCGACCGCGGCCGACGCGAATCCGGTCGAGCGGATGCCGCGGCGCCGCCCCACGACGACGGCCGTGCCGAGCACGCCGCCGACGCCGAACAGCGCGATCACCGCGGCCGGACCGGCGACGGCGGCACCGCCCACGCCGGCGATGATCGCCTGCATCCCCTGCACCGCCCAACTGAGCGGAAGGAACACGCTGATCGCCTGGAACGGCGCGCTCAGCACCTCGATCGGGATGAGGCCGCCCGTCGCGACGAGCTGCACGACAAGGAGCACGAGCGAGACGATCGTGCCCGCCCGGCCGAGCCACGCGGAGAGGAATGCGTGCACCGCGGTGAACGCGAGCGCGAGCAGCGTCGCGTACGCGATCGTCTGCGGCAGGAGCGAGACGTCGACGCCCAGCGCGGTGTGCATGAGCGCCACGACGCCGACCACCTGGGCGAGGGCGATGATGCCCGCCCGCGTGAGGGAGCGGCCCACGATCCCGCCGGTCGACGCCGTGCTGCCCAGCACGTCGCGCCGGAAGGGCCGGTAGACGAGGAAGAGTGCCATCGCGCCGAGCCAGAGTCCGATCGGGGCGAAGAGCATCGCGATCACCTCGCCGATCGAGCCGATCTCGTTGTCGCGGGTCGCCGTGGAGGTGACCGGCTGGGCGACGACCGCTGCCGTCGCGTTGGCGTCGATCTCGCCGAGCGGCGCCGCGGCGTCGGCGCCCTTGGCGAGGCCGCTCGCGAGCGCGTCGGCTCCCCCGGCCAGCTGCGAGGCGCCGTCGGCGCTGCCCGCCACTCCCGCCGAGAGCTCGTTCGCGCCGTCGGCGGTCGCGGCGGCACCGCCCGCGAGCTGTTCGAGGCCGGTGGCGAGGTCGCCGATGCCAGAGGCGAGGCCGTAGCCGCCGTCGCGGATCGAGGCCGACCCCGCCGACAGTTGCGCGGCGCCGCCCGCGGCGTCGGAGATGCCGCCCTGGATGCCGTCGATGCCCGACCGGGTCGCAGCAGCGAGCGTCTGCCCGCCCGTGGAGAGCTGGTCGAGCTGTCCCAGGGTCGCGTCGATGGCGCCGGCGGCCTCGACGATCTGCGGGTACTGCGCGATGACGTCGGCGTTGGCGGGGTCGGCGATGAACGCGTCGAGCCGGTCGGCGACCGGGCCGACGTTGGTCTCGATCTGGTCGACGCCCGCGGTGATGCCGCCGACGTACTGGTCCCACCCGTCGGAGATGCCGTCGAGCCCTGCGGCTCCGGCGTTCAGCTGGCCGAGGCCCGACGCGAGCCCCTCGACGCCGGTGGTGTACTGCGCCACGCCGTCGGCGTAGTCCGATGCGCCGTTCGCCGCCTCCCGCGCGCCCGCTGCGGAGGCACCGACGCCCGACGAGAGCTCTCCCACGCCGGCGGCGTACGAGGCCATGCCGTCGGAGAGCTGCCCGAGGCCGCCCGCGAGCGAGTCGGCGCCGTCGGCGAGCGATCCCGCGCCGTCGGCCGCGTCGGCGAGCGCGCCGGCCATCTGGGCGATGCCGCCGTAGAGCCCGGCGAGGTAGGTCTGCGCGATCTCGCGGCCGAACGCCGTCGACATGGCCTGCCCGACCGAGTCGGCGACGGTGCCGGCGAGGTAGCCGTGCGAGTCGTCGGTGCGGATGTCGAGCTGCGCCACCGTCGGGTCGGCACCCGAGAGCGAGGTGACCGAGGCCGAGAAGTCGGAGGGGATGGTGAGCACGGCGTAGACCTCGCCGTCGGCGAGCTTCTGCGCGGCCTCCTCGTCGTTCGAGATCGACCAGTCGAAGCCGGTCTCGCCGCCGCCCGTGAGCTCCGTCACGAGCAGGCGCCCCGCGAGCACGGGCTGCTCGCTGCCGTCGGCGTTCGTGATCGTCACCATCTCGTCGTCGTTCACGACGATGGCGGGGATCGCGTCGAGCCGGTCGTCGGCTCCGCCGATCGCCCCGGCGACGACGCCGGCCACCGCGAGCGGCACCGCGACCACGGCGAACGCGAGCAGGGCCGCGCGCAGGCGTCGCTGTGCGGGGGTCGACCCGAACAGCCGGGCGAGGCCCGAGGTGCGGGCCGGCCGGGGCGGCGTTGCGGGGGTGGTCATCGGAGGGCCTCCTCGGGAAGCGGTGCGGGGGCGGCGGTCGTGGCGAGCCCGGCGAGCGGGGCGACCACGGCGGCCGGCGTGAGGGTGACGTCGAGGGTGCGGATGCCGCGCTCGGCGAGCGCGGAGTCCGGCACGGGAGGCGCCGCGTCGGGGCCGATCGCGGCGAGCAGGGCGGTGCCGGCGGGAACGAGTCGCGCGAGCGGCGCCCACGCGGTCGCCACGACCTCGGGCTCGTCGCCCAGGTCGACGACGACGGCGCGCGGTCGCTCGGCGAGGGCCGCCGCCGTGGCGACGAGGACGCGCTCGACGGCGCCGAGCGACGCGACGGGCGTCTCGGGCGTGATGCTTCCCCGCGCCCCGGTGGCGTCGGCGACGCGGCGCACCCACTCGACGACGTCGGAGCGCTTCGGCGCGAACCGGAACCACGAGCCGGTGGCGTCGAGCCGCGCGCCGATGAGCTCGCCGACGGTGAGGCCGCCCGCGGCATCCGCCGACGCATCGGCCAGCGCGACCCGGCGCAGGACCGCCGTGGCATCCGACGGCAGCGGCGAGCCGAGCACCGCGAGCCGGCCCGACACGGGCGCGAGCCGGCCGGCGAACGTCGAGGTGACGACCTGCCGCTCGACCGCGTCGCCTCGGACGACGAGCACGCCGCCGTTCGGCAGCTCGACCGAGAGCGGCCCGACCGTGCGCTCGGGGAGCCCGAACACGGTGTCGTCGGCGTTGAGCGCCGCCGGGCGCGACGCCGCCCACTCCTCCTGGGCGAGGTGGGCGCGCAGCCCCTCGCCCTCGATGTCGACGTCGGGGAGGCGCTTGGCGAGCCACGCGGGCAGCCACCAGGCCGCCTTGCCCGCGAGCGCCATCGCGGCAGGGACGAACGTCATGCGCACGAGGAATGCGTCGAACGCGACGCCGATCGCGAGGGCGAACGCGATGCCCTTGATGGCGCCGGAACCCTCGGGCACGAAGGCGAAGAAGACGAAGAACATGATGAGGGCCGCGGCCGTGACGACCCGCGACGCGTGCTGGAAGCCGTGCACGATCGAGGTGCGCGGCTCGCGCGTCTTCACGAACTCCTCGCGCATGCCCGACACGAGGAACACCTCGTAGTCCATGGCGAGGCCGAACAGCACCGCCATGAGCAGGATCGGCAGGAAGCTCAGGATCGGCCCCGGCTCGACGTTCAGGAAGTCGGAGAACCACCCCCACTGGAAGATCGCGACCGTCACGCCGAGCGCCCCGAACGCCGAGAGGAGGAAGCCCAGGGCCGCCTTGAACGGCACGAATACCGAGCGGAACACGATGAGGAGCAGCACGATCGAGAGCCCCACGACGATGAGCGCGAACGGCACGAGCGCGTTCGTCAGCCGGTTCGAGATGTCGATCGCCACGGCCGTGTAGCCGGTGACCGCGATCGGCGTGCCGTAGTCGGCCTCGATGCCGGGCGCGAGCTCGCGGATCTTCTCGACGAGCGCCTTCGTCTCGGGCGTGTTCGGCGCGCTGCTCGGCACGACCTGGATGATGGCCGTGTCGGCCGTGGGGTTCGGCACGCCGTCACCGACGTAGGCGACGTCGTCGAGCTCGCCGAGGCGGGCGCCGATCGCGTCGAGGTCGTCGAAGATGTCGGTCGTCTGCGTGATGTCGACCGTGACGATGAGCGGGCCGTTGTAGCCGGGCCCGAAGCCGTTCGCGATGAGGTCGTTCGCGTTCGCGTCGCTCGCCGCCGAGGTGTCGGCGCCGCCGCTCGGCAGGTTGAGGTCGAGGCTCGCCGCGGGGATCGCCGCGGCGCCGAGCAGACCGACGACGAGCACGACGAACACGACGGGCGCCTTGAGCACGAGGTCGACCCAGCGGCGGCCCATCGTGTGCCGGCCGGTGTCGTCGTCGGCGTTCGCGCGACGGTGCGCGCGGCTCGTGGGCTTGGGCACGAGGCGCCGGCCGAACACGCCGAGGAGCGCCGGCAGGAGCGTGACCGCACCGACCACCGCGATGAACACGGCGAACGCCGCCGCGACGCCCATGACGCTGAGGAAGGGGATGCCCACGACGAGCAGGCCGAGCAGGGCGATGATCACGGTGAGGCCGGCGAAGACGACCGCGCCGCCCGCGGTGGCCACGGCCTCGGCTGCGCTCTCCTCGGGATCCTGTCCGCGCGCGAGCTGGGTGCGGTGCCGCGACAGGATGAACAGCGCGTAGTCGATGCCGACGGCGAGGCCGATCATCACGGCGAGCATGGGCGCGGTGCTCGAGACCGGTGCGATGGCCGCCACGATCGAGATGCCGCCGAACGCGGCCGCGACGCCGATGAGCGCGGTGATGAGCGGCATCCCCGCCGCGAGGAGCGACCCGAAGGTGATGAAGAGCACCACGGCGGCGAACAGCACGCCGAGCAGCTCGGTGATCGTGAGCCCGAACTCGGTGTCCTGGAACACCTCGCCGCCGAAGGCGACCTTCAGGCCCGCGTCGCGTGCGATCTCGCCCGTCGCGGTGACGGCCTCGATCGAGGCGTCGCTCACCCCCGTCGTCGGGGTGTCGAACTGCACCTGGATGTAGGCCGTGCGGGAGTCGCTCGACACCTGGTCGCCGGCGTACTCGTCGAACGGGCCGAGCACGCTCGCGACGCCGTCGACGCCCTCGAGCTCGGTCTCCATCGAGGTGATCGCGGTGCGGTAGGGCTCGTCCTCGACGGACGAGCCGTCTGGCGCCTCGACGACGGCCTTCACCGATGCGCCGGCCGTCTGCGGGAACACCGCGGCGAGCTGGTCGATCGCGTCCTGCGACTCGGTGCCGGGGATCGCGTAGGACTCCTGGAGCTGGCCGCCGAGGCCGATGCCCGCGCCGAGGAGGGCAGCGAGGGCGACGGCCCACGCGGCGATGACGAGCCACGCCCGCCGGAAGGCGAAGCGTCCGATGCGGTGGAGCAGGAGGGCCATCAGTACGCCCGATCGGGTCGGCCGGCCGGCACCGGGAGGAGGAGTTCGGAGAGCACGGCGACGAGGGCGGTGCGCACCTCGTCCTCGGGCAGTTCGGGGGCGTCGCCGCGATACAGGTTGCCCGTGGCGAGGATGAAGGCGGCGCCGCCGAGCGCGACGCCGAACCGCACCTGCTCCGCCGCGGTCGCCTCGTCGGCGCAGACGGCCTCCGCGAGGCGGTTGATGGCGACGTTGGCCCGTTCGATCACGGGGATGCCGCGGAGCGACTGCCCCTGGTTCACGAAGGTGTGCACGGCGAGCCGGTTGGCGAGCAGGAAGTCGACGAACCGGTCGATGAACGCGCCGCGTTCGCCGGGCGAGCGCCGGAACTCGATGAGGTCCCCGAGGAGGTCCTCGAGCGCGTCGATCGACGGCCCGATCGCGGCCTCGAGCAGGGCCTCCTTCGAGGCGAAGTGGTAGAGCACGCTCGACTTCGAGTAGCCGGCGTGGTCGGCGATCTGCTGCAGGGAGCTCGCCCCGAATCCGACGGTGGCGAAGTGCTCGAGCGCGACCTCGCGCAGCTCGTCGCTCGCACGCGCACGGGCGGAGGCGGTGGTGTCGGTGGGCATGGAATCGACGGTAGCTTGACCGATCGGTCAGGGACTGCACGATCGGTCAGATTCACGGATGACTCCCAGACCCGCAGACCACCCGGTAGCGTTGCGGCATGCGCAAGTACCTCTTCAGCGGAGCAGTGCTCGGATCGATCCTCGGCGCCATCGGGGTCGTCAAGGCCACCATCTCGGGCCCGCGGGACTGGCGTCTCCTGCTCATGTGGGTGTCGTGGGCGTGCAGCCTCGCGATCGCGATCGGCACCGTCGCCGACGACGAGAAGCGCCGCGAGCTCACCGAGTAGCGCTCACCCTCCGTCGGGCACTTCCGCTGCCGAGCCGGGCGCGGCGGCGTGTCAGTTTCCCGTTCCGCGCGGGCGTGATCGACACTGGAAGCCACACCACCCTGCAGCCACGCCTGAGACCCGAACCCGATGAGAGGGGAACCGATGTTCCGCCGCTGGCGCCGCGCACGGCTCGCCGCCCAAGCCGCCGCCCACACCGCTGCACCCGCGCCGCGCCCTACCGCGGCCGACCTCCGTGGTGAGCACATCTTCGAGCTCGTGAACGCGAAGCTCTCCCAGTTCATCGGCCCCGCCGGGCAGTGGTCGCTCGTGCGACGCAAGCCCGACGACACCGACGCCATCTTCCACGCGATGCTGACGCACCAGATCGCCGCCGAGGTCACCCGCACGCTCCTCGAGGAGCGCGAGACCGTCGCCGTCATCGTGCCCGCCGACGAGCAGACGCTCGCCCTCAGCTGGACACCGGCGCCGCTCGTGGTGTGGGCCGACCCGGTCGAGCTCGACGTCGCCGCATCCGACGACCTGAATGAGGCGGATGCCGCGGCCGACGCCGCCGACATCGCACCCGTGGCCACGCTGCACGCCGTTCCCCGCGCCGCCGCCTGACCCCGCGCCGCCGCGCGTTCAAAATCGGACCCCGAATCTTGTACGGCCACCTCGCGCGGCCGCTCCCCCGCCGTTCGTAGCGTGAACGCAGGGCACTTCGCCCGCACCGCCGACCGAGGGGACCACGATGACCGTGACCGAGACGCCCGCCACCGCGCCCGCCCGCAGCGCCGCCAGGAGCTCCGCCCGCGACCTCGCCCAGATCGCCGTGTTCGCGGCGCTCATCGCCGCGCTCGGCCTGCCCGGCGCGCTCTACCTCGGCGGCACGGCGGTGCCCATCACGTTCCAGACGCTCGGGGTCATGCTCGCCGGGGCGATCCTCGGCGCACGCAAGGGGTTCCTGTCGGTGCTGCTGTTCCTCGCGCTCGTCGCGGCGGGGCTGCCCCTGCTCTCGGGCGGTCGCGGCGGCATCGCGGTGTTCGTCGGCCCGTCGGTGGGCTACCTCATCGGGTGGCTCGTCGGCGCCGCCGTGATCGGCTGGTTCACGGCCCGGCTCCTGCCGCGCTACCGGGTCCTTCCCGCGCTGCTCGCGACCGCCCTCGGCGGCATCGTGGTCGTGTACGCGGTCGGCGTGCCGCTGCTCGCGTGGATCACGGGCACCCCGTTCGGGGTCGCGCTCGCCGGCTCGGCACTGTTCCTGCCGGGCGACCTCGTCAAGGTCGTCGTGACCGTGCTCGTCGCGAAGGGCGTGCACCGCGCCTGGCCCGGGCTCATCGAGCCGAAGCCGTGGCCGGGGCGCCGCGCCGTGGAGGCCGCCGACGCGGCATGAGCGACTGGCTGCACGACTCGAGCAAGCGGGTCGCCCTCGCGTTCGGCGGCGACGTCGTGAGCTACGGCGAGCTCGCGCGATCGGTCGACGCCGTGCGCCTCCCCGCAGGCGACGGGCTCGTCGGATGCGACGTGGGCCTCGATCCCGTCGCGCTCCTCACGACCGTGCTCGCCTGCCTCGACCGCGGCCGCCCGGTGCTCGTGGGGGGAACCGCCGAGCAGGCGGAGCGGACCGCGACGGTGCTCCCGCGGGGCACCGGGCTCGCGCTGCGCACCTCCGGGTCGTCGAGCGCCGACGGGAGCCCGCGCGTGGTCGCCCGCACGAGCGCGTCGTGGCTCGCCTCGGCCGCCCCGCTCGCCGAGCTCGCCGCGCTCACGCCCGCCGACCGCATCGCGGTGACCGGGCCGCTCCACGTCTCGATGCACCTCTACGCGGCGCTGCACGCACTGTGGCTCGGCGCGTCCGTGGGCGACTCGCTGACGGGCGCGACCGCGATGCACGCGACGCCGACGCGGCTCGCCCGGGCGCTCCGCGATGCCGCGTGCCCGCCGAAGGCCGTCGTGGCGGGGGCGGCGATGAGCGATGGGGTGCGATCCGCGGCGGCGGCCCGCGGCATCCGACTGACCGAGTACTACGGGGCCGCCGAGCTCTCGTTCGTGCTCGCCGGGCACGCCGATGGCCTGCGCCCGTTCCCCGGCGTCGAGGTCGAGCTGCGCCCGGTGGCATCCGGCACAGAGCTCTGGGCCGGGTCGCCGTACCTCGCCCTCGGCGTGCTCGGCGGTGGGATGCTGCGCCGCGACGCCGCCGGCTTCGCGACCGTGGGTGACCTGGCCGAGCGCCTGCCGTCCGGCGCGTACCGCGTGCTCGGCCGCGGCGACGCCGCGATCACGACCGCGGGAGCCACCGTGCTCGCCGAGGACGTGGAGGCGCGCATCGCCGCGCTGCCCGGCGTGGCCGCGGCCGCCGTGCTCGGCGAGCCGCACGAGCTGCTCGGCGAGCGCGTGGTCGCCGTCGTCGAGCTCGCGTCCGGCGCCGCGCTCGACGGGGTCGTGACCGCGGCGCACGAGTCGCTCTCGCCCGTCGAGCTGCCGCGGCGCTGGTTCGTCGCCGACGCGCTGCCGCGCACCGGGTCGGGCAAGGTCGCCCGCGGCGTGCTGCGGGACGGGCTCGCGGCGGGCACCCTCGGCCCCGCCTTCCCCATCGCGTTCGAGCGGACCGGCGCATGACCGCGGCACCCGTCATCGTCGCCGCGCGGCGCACCGCGATCGGCACCGCCGGCCGCGGCTTCGCCCGGCACACGGTCGACGCGCTCGCCGCGCCCGTGCTCGCCGCCGTGGCGCGGGCGGTCGCTCCGTCGGGGCTCGCCATCGACGACGTCGTGCTCGGGAACTGCATGGGACCGGGCGGCGACGTGGCCCGGGTCGCCGCGCTCCGCGCCGGGCTCGGCGAGGCGGTGCCGGGCGTCACCGTCGACCGCCAGTGCGGGT
Organism: Agromyces tardus; assembly: GCF_003710805.1. Lineage (GTDB taxonomy): Bacteria > Actinomycetota > Actinomycetes > Actinomycetales > Microbacteriaceae > Agromyces > Agromyces tardus. The sequence continues at coordinate 54,653 of NZ_RHHB01000013.1, forward strand.
CCGGGCTCGACGCGGTCATGCAGGCAGCCTCGCGGGTGCGCGCGGGCGATGCGGCGCTCGTGCTCGCGGGCGGCGCCGAGTCGGCCTCCACGGCGCCGCACCGCCATTGGCCCGACTCGGGCGAGCGGTACACGCGTGCGCCGTTCGCGCCCGGCGGGTTCCCCGACCCCGACATGGGGCCGGCTGCCGACCGGCTCGCGGCCGTGCGCGGCATCTCGCGCGCCCGCCAGGACGCGTGGGCGGCGCGATCGCACGCGCGCGCCGCCGCGGCGCAGGCATCCGGCGTCTTCGAAGCCGAGATCGTGCCGGTCGACGGCGTCGCACGCGACGACCGCCCCCGTGCGTCGATGGACCTCGCGCGGCTCGCCCGCTTCGCACCCGCGTTCACGCCGGCGTCGGCGTCGAACGCACGCGACGGCGCCCGGCGCGGTGGCACGGTCACGGCCGGCAACTCGTGCGGCTTCTCCGACGGCGCCGCCGCCATGGCGGTGACGGCCGAGTCGGTGGCGCTCGAGCTCGGCCTCCCCGCCCTGCGGATCCGGGCGGCGGCGGTCGCCGGCGGCGATCCCGCCCTGCCGGGGCTCGGTGCGGCGCCCGCGGCCCGCGCCGCCCTCGCCCGGGCGGGCATGACCGCGGCCGACCTCGGCTTCGTCGAGATCACCGAGGCGTTCGCGGCGCAGGTGCTCGCCGTGAGCGACGAGCTCGGCCTCGATGAGGAGCTCATCTCCGCCGACGGCGGGGCCATCGCGCTCGGTCACCCGTGGGGGGCATCGGGCGCCGTGCTGCTCGTGCGCCTCGCGGCGCGCATGCTCGCGTCCGACGACGCCCGCGCCGGGCTCGCCGCGTGCTCGATCGGCGGCGGCCAGGGCGTCGCGATGATCGTGGAGCGTGCCGCATGAGCCAGATCGCCTTCGACCACGTGAGCCACCGCTTCGACGCCGAGACGGTCGTCGACGACGTCTCCCTCGTGCTGCGCGAGCACCGCATCGGCATCGTCGGCGCGAACGGCTCGGGCAAGTCCACGCTCGCCCGCATGGTCAACGGCCTCGTGCTGCCCACGGCGGGCCGGGTCACTGTCGACGGCCTCGACCTCGCGCGGCACGCCCGCGAGGTGCGCCGCCGGGTCGGCTTCGTCTTCACGAACGCCGACAACCAGATCGTCATGCCCACGGTGCGCGAGGACGTCGCGTTCACGCTGCGCCGCCACAAGCTGCCTGCGACGGATGCCGCGGCCCGCGTCGACGCGGTCCTCGACCGCTTCGGGCTCACCGAGCTCGCCGACCGCCCGGCGCACCGCCTCTCGGGCGGGCAGAAGCAGCTGCTCGCGATCGCGTCGGTCCTCGTCGCGGAGCCGGACATCGTCGTCGCCGACGAGCCGACGACCCTGCTCGACGCGCGCAACGCCCGCCGCATCGCCGAGCACTTCGCGTCGCTCGAGCAGCAGCTCATCGTCGTGAGCCACCACCTCGAGCTGCTCGAGGGGTTCGACCGCGTCATCGTCATGGAGGCGGGCCGCGTCGTCGCCGACGACGCCCCGCGACCGGCGCTCGACGCCTACCGTGCGCTGATCGCATGAGGAGGCGGATGCACCCATGATCGGCGTCTTCCATCCCGGCACCTCGCTCGTGCACCGCGCTCCCGCGCTCCTCAAGCTCGGGCTCCTCACCCTGATCGTCACCGTGGTCGCGATGGCGCCGTCGCCGATCGTGCTCGGCGCGGCATCCGTGCTCGTGATCGTGCTCGTCGCCGTCGCCCGCATCCCGCTGCGGCTGGCCTGGTCGCAGGTCGTGCCGATCCTCTGGGTGCTCGCCGTCGCGGTGCCCGTGCAGGTGCTCTTCGGCGGCTGGGAGGCCGCAGCGGTCATGGCCGTGCGGCTCGTGCTCGCGGTCGCCCTCGCCGCGGTGTACACCCTCACGACGCCCGTGACCGCGACGCTCGACGCCATGCAGGCGCTGCTGCGCCCGTTCCGCCGCTGGGTCGACGCCGACCGGGTGGGCCTCGCGCTCGCCCTCACGATCCGCTGCGTGCCGCTGCTCGCCGACCTCGTGCGCGAGGTGCTCGAGGCACGCAGGGCCCGCGGCGCCGAGGGGTCGCTCACGGCCCTCGCGGTGCCCGTGATCGTGCGGGCCCTGCGCACCGCCGACCACCTCGGCGAGGCGCTCACCGCGCGCGGCTTCGACGACTGAGCATCCCGCGGATGCCGCGGCGCGGCCGTCGGGCGATGTCGCCGGCGACCGGCAGACTGGGTGCTCGGCCGAGCGAGGAGACCAGCACCGGATGATGGGAATGACCCACGCCACGAGTGGCGCCGCAGCGTGGATCGCCATCACCGGCACGCTGCCGTACCTGACCATCGGGGCGTATCCCCTCGATCCCGTCGGCGTGCTCGCGGGCGCCGCGGTGTGCGCCGGTGCCGCCCTCCTGCCCGACGCCGACCACCACAGCGCGACCATCGCGCAGTCGGTCCCGCTGCTCGGTCGCGCGAGCGCCGAGGTGGTCGAGACGCTCTCGGGCGGGCATCGCCACGGCGCGCATTCGCTGGTCGGCGCGGCGCTCGTGGCACTCGGCGCGTGGGCGCTCACGCTGCTCACCCTCACGACCGCGCAGTTCGGCACGCTCGCGGTCGGCGCGGGCATCGGCACCGCGGCGCTCACGTGCTTCGGCCTGAAGGCGCGCGGGTTCGTGCGCACGTGGTGGCTCGCCTGGATGCTCGGCGCGCTGCTCGGGGCGTTCATCGTGGTGTTCGCGCCCGAGCAGCTCGCCTGGTTCCCGCTCGCGGTCACGCTCGGGTTCGCGGCGCACCTCGCCGGCGACTTCCTCACGACCGGCGGGCTGCCCGGCCTGCTCTGGCCATGGGTGCCCCGGCCTCCCGAGGCGCTGCGCCCCGTGCCCGTGCTCAACCGGATGTGGCTGCCGAACGGCTACGTCGCGCTCCCGCTGCTCGGCGACACCGGATCGCTCCGCGAGACGCTCTTCGGCGCCGCGCTGGGACTGTACTGCTACGCAGGTTTCGCGAACGAGGGACTGCGGCTCATCGGCATCCAGCTGTTCGCGCTCGGGTGAGCGACGCTCGTGCGGCGCGAGGGCGGCCCGCGTCGGGAGGTACGCTGCGATGCGTGACCGCATCACCTCCGACCGCCCTCAGCGTGGGCGTCGAGCCGGCCGCGTCGGCCGATGACGCAGCGCTCGTGAGTGCCGTCGTCCAGCTCGTCAACGAGGTCTACGAGGTCGCGGAGGCGGGGCTCTGGGTCACGGGCGCGCGCCGCACGAGCCGGAACGAGCTCGCCGAACTGATCCGCGAGGGCCAGATCGTGACCGCACGGTCGGACGATCGGATCGTGGGAGCCGTGCGCGTGCAGCACCTCGACGGCGAGACGGCGGAGTTCGGCATGCTCGCCGCCGATCCGGCCAGGCGGGGGCTCGGCATCGGCCGCGCCCTGGTGGCGTTCGCCGAGGCGTGGGCGATCGAGCGCGGATTCGTCGAGATGCAGCTCGAGGTGCTCGTGCCGGTCGCGTGGCGGCATCCGTCGAAGGAGTTCCTCCGCGCCTGGTACACCCGCATCGGCTACCGCGAGGCGCGCACCGGGCACCTCGCCGAGCTCTATCCCGAGCTCGCGCCGATGCTCGCCACCGAGTGCGACCTCGTCGTCTACCGCAAGGCGCTCACCCCGCAGCATCCCGAGAGCTGAGCGGATGCCGCGGCCTGCCCGCTCCCGAACGGCTGCGCGGCCCGCCATATACTCCCCCGCGGCCGCAGTGCAGACCTGCAGTGCCGGCCCTCAGTGCCAACCCGGATCCGGCGAGCCCACGTCGAGAGGATGCTGGGCGCATCGACGGAAGGCGACGTCATGGCTGACAGCGCGACCATCCTGCAGGACGTGGGAATCGATGATCCGAAACGGAAGACCCTGGCCATCCTCGGCGACGGGTTCGATGCGGCCGGCCAGGCGGCCTTCAACAAGTTCGTGCAGGACAAGGTGATCGACGCCGTCTTCGGCTCCGGCTACTACAACGAGGATTCGGCGGCGTGGAACATCATCCGCGTCAACCTCGAGTCGAAGGATCCGGCCGCCAGCACGCGGACGTGGAACCTGATGGGAACGCCCACCAAGAAGTCGGACGACACGAAGACCGAATCGCTGAAGGACACCGCGCTCGGCATCATCTCCAATGGGGAGTGGTGGTACGACTGGTTCGAGGACTCCGCGAAGACCCAGAAGGCCATCCAGGATGCCGTGAAGAAGTGGGCCCCGGGCGCCGACTTCACCCTCATCGTCGTCAATTCGACGCTCCCCGGCGGGCTGCGCAGCGGCACCGTGCTCAAGGTCACGATGGCGGAGAACTGGGACACGATCGCCCACGAGTTCGGCCACGGGTTCGGCGACCTCGCGGACGAGTACGGCAAGTCCGCGAAGGGCGCCTACGACGGAAAGAAGGAGGGCGAGCCGAAGAAGGTCAACGTGACGATCACGAAGACCCTCAACGGCCTCAAGTGGGCGCAGTTCGTCGACCCCGCGACGCCCGTTCCCACCGGCATCGGCGCCGACGCGGGGTACACGGCAGGCGCGAAGCCGGCCGGCTGGGACGACTCGCTCGACGCAGGTCTCTTCGAGGGCGGACACACGTACGCCACCGGCATCTACCGGCCCGCCATCGCCTGCCGCATGAAGACGAACCCGAACGAGTTCTGCCCCGTCTGCTACACCGAGCTCAAACGCGTGCACCACGAGACCACCGGCCGCAGCTTCCGTCGCCTCGCCGCCGGCCACTTCACCCCGGATCGCGCGCCGGAGTTCCTCGAGTACGGGGATCGCTCGATCACCCTCTACCGCCAGGCCGGCGACAGTTGGCAGCACGTCCACACGACCGCCGACGCCATGTCCGGCTGGGACGTGAAGCCCGGCGACCAGTTCTTCACCGGCGACTTCGACGGCGACGGCAGGGACGAGGTCGTCGTCTACAACTCGGTCGACTTCCCGATCCCCTACCTCGGGCTCTTCGAGGTGCGACTCGACGGCACCCTCCACCTGCTCGCCCGCTACGACGGCGACATCCCGGGCTGGGGCGGCTTCGCCCGCAACGATCGGTTCCTCGTCGGCGATTTCGACGGCGACGGCAAGCAGGACCTCCTCATCTACAACCTCGCCGACTGGTCGAGCCGGTACGTCGCCCTCCTCACGTCGACGGGACGGGGATTCCGGCTGACCCGCTTCTACGAGAACGAGCTGCCGGGCTGGGGCGCGCTCGCACCGTGGGACATGTTCTCGGCGGGTGACTTCTCGGGCACCGGCCGCGACGACGTGCTCATCTGGAACGGCCGGGACTGGAGCGAGAAGTTCCTCGGCATCCTCCGCCTCCAGCGGAGCGGCTTCCGCACCATCCGCCTCTACGTCGACGACCTTCCCGGCTGGGGCGGGTTCGCCACGAACGACCGGATCTACATCGGCGACTTCGACGGCGACGGCAAGGACGACCTCTACCTGTTCAACGGGCTGGACTGGTCGAGCCGCTACCTCGGCATGTTCCGCTCCACCGGCAGCGGGTTCACGCGCGTGCGCCTCTACGAGGACGACGTTCCCGGGTGGGGCGGGCTCCGCGCCGGCGACCAGTTCGAGCCCGCGGACCTGACCGGCAGCGGCAAGGTCGGGCTGTTCGCCTGGAACACGCACGACTGGAGCGTCGGCTACGCGGGTCGCATGCTCTCGGACGGCACGCACCTGCGCGCCGACTGGGAGGAGGACTGGGTCGGCGAGTGGCACCTGAGCCGCCAGGACCAGTTCACCGTCGTGCCGCCCACCCGGCCCCGGCTCGGAGCGGGAACCGTCGCCGAGGCCGCCCACTCGGCGCATGCAGTCGCGTCGCCCGAGCACTCCGGCATCGCCGTGGCCTCCCACGGAACGGCCATCGAGCAGGCCCACGGCCCGGTCCACCGTGTCGTCCCGACCGGACCGGTCGGCATCCTGGCGCACAACCGCGACTGGCTGGGATCGATGGACACGACCGCATCCGTTCGCCTCGAGCGCATCTACAAGCAGTGGCTGCACGACTACCGCCACGGGCGCAACTGGTGACGAGGAGCAGATCATGATCGACGACACCGAGAACACCGAGGGCGAGCGGATGCCGCGCAAGCAGGTCGACCTCGAGGCGAAGCGGCCGCGCTCGCTCGGCCGAACGCTCACGTCCCTGCCGAGGAGCGGGACCAAGCGTCCGCTCGACGGCGTCGAAGCCCAAGAGCAGACTGGGCTGCGCAAGCAGACGCCGTCGCGCCGACGCGCGGCAGCCGACGAGGACCGGCAGGAGTGGCCCATGCGCAAGCCGAACGAGCCCGTCGGCGGAGCAGGACGCGACGACGCCACACGGAGCGTACGGCTCGTGCTGCGCGTCGAGGGCGAGCGGATCTCGGTGATCGACAGCGCCGTGGTCGACGCTCCGCCGCTCGTGCAGTCCACCGTGCGCGGCGCGAACTTCCTCGAGGTGCGCGGACCGGACGGCCCCCTCGCAGTGCTGGCGCTCGTCGACCCCGGCCTCGACATCGCGATCCCCGACCATTCGTCCGACGGCGTCGAGAACGACCATCGCGTGAGCCGGCGGAGTTCGTACGACGTGGTGGTGCGGCTGCCGCTCGCCGCCGTCGCCGCACTCGACCCGGCGAGCATCGTGATCGCCGTGCACGAGGCGACGCAGCACCTGGTCCTCGACGCTGCGGCCCGGGAGCCGATCGCCGAACGCGTCGAGCGCGGAGCACTGCGCACGGTCGCGGTCGCCGACGGGCTCCGCCCGGAGGACCTGCCGCGCGAGATCAGCCCGCGCGGGGATCGGAAGCGGCGCGAGACCGCGGCCGACTGAACCTCCGGGTCGCGTGCACCCGGGACACATTCGACTCAGTGCAGGAACGAGGCAGGGAGGCCACGATGATCACTGATCCGTTCGATACCGGACCCACGGGCGCGTTCCGGACGCTGTGCCGGAACTATCCCGACGACACCGTCTTCCGCGGCGCCGACGGCTTCCGCTCGCTCTGGGGGCCCATCTTCTACCGCGGACGTGCGAACGGCTCCGCGCGCCTGCTCGTCATCGGCCAGGACCCGGCCCAGACCGAGGCGGTCACGCGCCGGATCCTCTCCGGCCAGGCCGGCCGCCGCGTGCAGGGCTTCGTCGAGAAGCTGGGGTACTCGAAGAGCTACCTGATGATCAACGCCTTCCTGTACGGGATCTTCAACCAGAACATGGCCCTGCCGCATCTGAACGATCCCGACATCCAGGCGTATCGCGACCAGTGGCTGGAGGCGGCGCTCGCACCGGGCAGGATCGAGGCGGTCGTCACGTTCGGCACGCCCGCGTTCAACGCGTGGACGGCGTTCCGCGCGACGCCGGCCGGGCAGGGCGTGACGGCCTTCCACCATCGGGCGCTGCACCCCACGGCCGACAAGCCGGGCGGGCCGATCTCCCGGAAGGACCTCCTCGACAACTGGAACGTCGCCCTGCAGGCCCTGCACGCCAAGATCCAGCACCCCGACGTGACGAAGCCGCTCGTGCCCTACGGAAACGACTTCACGGCGGCGGAGCTCCCGGAGATCCCGAGCCGCGACCTTCCCATGGGCCTGCAGCCGTGGATGCGCAGCACGGACTTTTGGGCGAGCATGTCCCCCACCCCGGGCACCGAACGGGCCAACATCTCCATCGAGGTCCCCTGAGGATCTCCATCGACGTCACCGGAGGCGCACATGAGAAAAGCCCCGACCTGGCGAGAGGTCGGGGCTGATCCGTGCACCCCCAGGGACTTGAACCCTGAACCCACTGATTAAGAGTCAGTTGCTCTGCCGATTGAGCTAGAGGTGCGTTTCGGGCCGGATTTCAGCAACCCGAACCGAGGGACCACGTTATCAGGTACGGGGGCCCGATGTGAAATCGAGCGGGCGGGCGAGTCGGATGCCGCGGCGATAGCCTGAACGGGTGACCGACCACGCCCTCGCCGACGACCTCGCCCTCGCCCTCGAACTCGCCGACCTCGCCGATGCGGCCGCACTGGCGCATTTCCGCGACGTCGACCTGCGCATCGACACGAAGCCCGATCGCACCTTCGTGACCGAGGCCGACCTCGCCGTCGAGCGCGGCGTGCGCGAGCTCCTCGCCGAGCGGCGCCCCGACGACGGCGTGCTCGGCGAGGAGTACGGCACCGCGGGCTCCGGCTCGCGGCAGTGGATCGTCGACCCGATCGACGGCACCTCGAACTTCCTGCGCGGCGTCCCCGTCTGGGGCGCGCTCATCGCGCTCACGGTCGACGGGGTGCCCGTCGTGGGCGTCGCGTCCATGCCCGCGCTCGGCCGGCGCTGGTGGGCGGCCCGAGGCCTCGGCGCGTTCACGATCGACGCGCCCGGGGGCGAGCCCCGCGGCATCCGCGTGTCGCAGGTCGCCGACCTCGCCGACGCGTCGCTGAGCTTCCAGAGCATCGCGCAGTGGCGCGACGCCGGCTACCTCGAGCAGCTGCTCGCACTCGGCGAGCAGGTGTGGCGCGACCGCGCCTACGGCGACCTGTGGGCGTACACGCTGCTGGCCGAGGGGCTCGTCGACATCGTCGCGGAGTTCGACGTGAAGCAGTGGGACCTCGCGGCGCTCATCCCCATCGTCGAGGAGGCGGGCGGGCGCTTCACGTCGGTCACGGGCGCACCCGGGGCCGCACACGGCAGCGCCCTCGCGACCAACGGGGTGCTGCACGACGCGGTGATCGCCGTGCTCGCGAGCCACGCGGCATCCGGCCCCGTCGACGACCCTGCGGCCACCGAGGCGGAGCTCGGCGCCTGACCATGCAGCTCTGCATCTTCACCGAGCCGCAGCAGGGCGCGAGCTACGAGCACCAGCTCGCGCAGGCGCAGGGCGCCGAGCGCCTCGGGTTCGACGGCTGGTTCCGCAGCGACCACTTCCTGCGCATGGGGCCCGGCGACCCGCTGCCCGGCCCGACGGATGCCTGGACGACGCTGGCGGGGCTCGCCCGCGAGACGAGCCGCATCCGGCTCGGCACCCTCGTGTCGTCGGCGACCTTCCGGCACCCCAGCGTGCTCGCGATCCAGGTGGCGCAGGTCGACGCGATGTCGGGCGGCCGCGCCGAGCTCGGCCTCGGCACCGGCTGGTTCGGCGCCGAGCACGCCGCCTACGGCATCCCGTTCCCCGAGCGGCGATTCGGCCTGCTCGAGGAGCAGCTCGAGATCATCACCGGCCTCTGGACGACCCCGGTCGGCGAGGAGTTCGACTTCGCGGGCAGCCACTACACGCTCGAGCGCTCCCCCGCCCTGCCCAAGCCGGTGCAGCAGCGGATGCCGCTCATCATCGGCGGCGGCGGCCCGAAGCGCACGCCGGCCCTCGCCGCACGGTACGCCACGGAGTTCAACATCGGCTTCGTCGGCGAGGACGTGGTCGCGGCGAAGTTCGACGGCGTGCGCCGCGCATGCGAGGAGGCGGGGCGCGATCCGGCGACGCTGCGCACCAGCGTCGCACTGCCCACGGTGGTCGCCACGGATGACGCGACCTACCTGCGTCGCATCAGGGCGATCCACGCCGACCCCGACACCTTCGCCGAGGTCAACATCGCGGGCACGCCGGAGCAGGCCGCGGAGAAGCTCCGTCGCCTGCGCGACCTCGGCGCCGACCGCGTCTACCTGCAGCTCGTCGACCTGCGCGACTTGGAGCACCTCGAGCTCATCGCCGCGGAGGTGCTGCCGCACCTGCGGTGACGCCGGGGTGCGTCGCACGCGCCGACGCCGCCGTGGATCGCGGTCACCGTCGCGCGCGCAGCAGCGTACCCTTGTATGCGAGGCCGGGGGGCCTCGATGGGGGAAGAACCGATGATGACGCGCCGACGGCATCGGGTCGCGGACGAGCAACCGCTGGGTCCGGAAGACGACCCGTATCTCGCCTACCTCATCTGGCGAGAACAGCGAGACGCCGAGGCCGTGGCCGCGGCCGCCGACGGCGCACCGGCAGCCGAGGCGGCGCAGTCGGACGAGCGCGCGGACGACGCCGCACCAGCCCGATCGGGAGTCCGGTCCTGGCTCGGGCGATTGTCGGCGCGCCGGCACGTCAACGCCGCCGGCGGCGAGCGCGACCGCCCCGCACCCGAGGCGGCACCCGGCAGGGAGTGAGCCGTCGCATCCGAGGATCGCTCCCGGCTGTCCGCACGGTGCTCGATCCTTCGCACGGTGCTCGATGCGAGCACCCGACGGTGACGGATGCCAGGGCACTCCACACGCGACGAAGGCCGCCCCGGGGGGCGGCCTTCGTCGCGGCAGACTCGCAACGTGCGACAACGACCGATGGTGGAGATGGGGGGAATTGAACCCCCGTCCATCGCTGTGATTCCACGCCTTCTCCGGGCGCATCCTGTGCAAGCGTTCTGCTCGGCCTCGACCTTTGCCACAGGCACCTAAGTCGACAGGCCCAGCCTGAGAAGAGTCCCGCACGTCGCTCAGGCGACGACGTGCAGCAAGTTCCCTAGATGACGCCAGCGACCGGGGCGGGAACAGACCCGGGCTGACGGACTATCGGGCTCGCTTAAGCAGCGAGGGCGAAGTCAGTGCGCTTAGCATTGGCACTTATTGTTTTGCAGAGATCGTTTACGAGATAACCCTGCATCCTCGGCCCGCTTCTCGTGGGTTCGCAGGCGATGTCGAAACCGATCATCCCCATGATCCGCCGTGCTGACCTGGGTCAGCCTGACGGGCCGTTGTCGCACGCTGTGGAGTTTCCAATCCCGGGCTTCGATGCGTTCGCACGCCTTCTGCCCGGCCTCACAGTCTAGAACATACGCCGTGCCCCCGCCATTCCCGGCTCGACGATCCACCACTCGACCGCCCGCTGCGCCGCCGGATAGCGTGGGGCCATGAGCGAACCCGTGCTGATCACCGTCGTGGGCAAGAGCGAGGTCCACCATCCCGCCGAACGCGGCACCGTCACCCTGGGCGTCTCGTTCGAGGGCCCCGAGACGGCAGCGTCCTTCGAACCCGCCGCCCGCGTGCACACCGCGATCGCCGACGAGCTGCGCAAGCTCGCCGCGCAGCATCCTGCGCCGATCACCTGGTGGTCGAGCGGGACCCTGCAGACGTGGTCGCGCCGGCCGTGGAACGCCGAAGGCAAGATCCTGCCGCCGGTCTTCACCACCGCCACGACCATCGAGGCCAAGTTCGCCGACTTCGCGGCACTCGCCGCGTGGGCGAGCCGGGTCGCGCTGGTCGGCGGCGTGACCGTGCAGGGCATCGAGTGGGCGCTCACCGAGCAGACGCGCGACGAGCTGCGCGCACGCGTGCGGCGCGAGGCGGTCGCCTCCGCGGTGCACAAGGCCGAGGACTACGCGAGGAGTCTCGGGCTCGGCGGCGTGTCGCCCGTGGCCATCGCCGACCCGGGAATGCTCGAAGCCGGGATGATGCCGTCCGAGTTCGCGCCGGCGCCGGCCGGCATGCGCATGGCGAAGGCGATGTCGGACTCCGGCGGCGCGATCGAGTTCACTCCCGAGCACATCACCATCGGCGCGACCGTGCACGCCAGGTTCCAGGCGGAGCGGGCCACGCAGTAGCGCTGCGCCGCACGCTCAGCGGGGTTCGATGAGCAGGCGCTCGAGGGCCGCGAGGTCCTGCAGGTCGAGACCCGACTCGAGCAGGTACTGGCGCACCGACCCGTGCGTCCGCTCGACCTCGTCGAGCGCCGACTCGAGTGCCTCGCGCGGGCTCGCCCCCATGAGCGTTCGCAGCTCGGGGCTGTCGGGCACGCCGTAGCGCCCGATCATCTCGACCATGCCCTCCAGCCATTCCCCCGCGAGGTGCGCCTCGGTCTGGGCGTAGTCGTGCAGCACGGCCTCGCGGTCGACGCCGGCTGCGAGGAGCGTGAGCGCGACGACGACGCCGGTCCGGTCCTTCCCGGCGGTGCAGTGCACGACCACGGCGCGGTCGTCGGGCGTCGAGGCGATCTCGCGCACCGCCTCCACGACGACGGACGAGTGCTGTCTCACGATGCGCAGGTAGAGGGCCTCGAGCGTGATGCCCCCTCGGCCCTGCGAGGCGCCCGAGCCCTCGAACACGGGCAGTCGCAACACCTCGACGTCGAGCCCTTCGAGGTCGTCGGGCATGAGCCGTGCCTCGTTCTCGTCGCGGAGGTCGATCACGACACCGACACCGAGCTCCCGCAGCTCCGCTCGGCCCTCCTCGCCGAGACGGTGGAGTCCGTCGGACCGGTAGAGCGCCCCGCGGCGCACGACGCCGGAGCGCGCCGGCAGTCCGCCCACGTCGCGGAAGTTGTAGGTCCCCGGAACGGGGATGCGGGTCGAGGTCTCCATCGCGCCGAGCCTACCTCCGCGCCACGACAGCACGGCTGTGAGGCTGCCCCGAACGGCCGGGGAGGCCGGCTCGACCGCCGCGCCACGCGGCATCCGCTCGACCGGCAACCGCGCCCGCGCGGCTCGTCGTGGGCACGAGCGCGTCAGTCGCCGAGGTTGCGGCGGCTCGCCATGGCCCGGTCGGCCTCGCGCTTGTCCTGCCGCTCGCGCAGCGCCTGGCGCTTGTCGTACTCGCGCTTGCCCTTCGCGATGGCGAGCTCGACCTTCGCCCGGCCGTCGCTGAAGTAGATCTTCAGCGGCACGAGCGTGTAGCCGCCCTCTTTCGTCTTGTGGCTGATCTTGATGATCTCCTGCTTGTGCAGCAGCAGCTTGCGCTTGCGACGGGGCGCGTGGTTGTTCCAGGTGCCCTCGGTGTACTCGGGGATGTGCACGGCGTCGAGCCACATCTCGCCGCCGTCGATGAACGCGTAGCCGTCGACGAGCGACGCCCGGCCCTCGCGAAGGGATTTCACCTCGGTGCCGGTGAGCACGATGCCGGCCTCGTACGTGTCCTCGATGGTGTAGTCGTGGCGCGCCTTGCGGTTGGTCGCCACGACCTTCTCACCACGTTCCCTGGGCACGGCGCACTCCTCGCTTCGATGACGGATGCCGCCCGGCCGGTGCCGGGCAGCCGTTCAGTCTAGCGGATGCCGCGGCATCCGCCGGCGGTCGTGCCCACGCCGTGCCGGTGCTCGGCCCCGGCTACACCCGCAGGTAGCGCGAGATCGCGATCGCGGCCGAGACGGCGGCGAGCAGCACGCCCACGCCGACGAGGAGCGGCACGACGAGCAGGGCATCGCCGAGATCGACGAAGGTGAACGACAGGCTCTTCGCGAGGTAGCCCTGCACGAAGAACTGCACGATGCCCACCACTGCCGCACCCGCGAGGAGCGAGCCGATGAGCCCGGCGAACACCCCCTCGAGCACGAACGGCGTCTGTATGAACCGGTTGGAGGCGCCGACGAGCCGCATGATGCCGAGCTCCTTGCGCCGCGAGAACGCCGAGAGGCGGATCGTCGTGGCGATGAGCAGCGCCGCCGCCACGAGCATGATCGCGGCGATCGCCACCGCGGTGTAGCTCGCGACGTTGAGCACGTCGAAGATCTGGTCGAGGTACCGGCGCTGGTCGACGACCTGCTCGACGCCCGCCATGCCGGCGAGGCTCTCGACGAGCACCGCCGACTGCGACGGATCGACGAGGTTCACCCAGAAGGTCTCGTTGAGCACCTCGGGGGTGACGTAGTCGGCGGCCGGGGTGTCGGCGAACTGCTTCTGGAAGTTCTCGTACGCCTGCTGCTGGTCCTCGAAGTAGTACTCGTCGATGAACGGCTTCAGGGTGTCGGAATTGAGCTGCGCCTCGACGGCGGCCTTCTGCTCGTCGGTCGCCTGGCCGTCGGTGCAGCCGGGTGCGGTCGACACCGAGGTGCACAGGTACACGGCCACCTGGGCGCGGTCGTACCAGTAGTTCTTCATCTGCGCGATCTGCAGCTGCAGCAGCGCGGCGGTGCCCACGAACGTGAGCGACACGAACGTGACGAGCACGACCGACACGACCATCGAGGCATTGCGCCGCAGGCCGTTGCCGACCTCGGCGAGCACGAGTCCGAACCTCACTTGACGGGCCCCACTTCCTGCTCGTCGTCGCCCGCGCGCGGGCCGCCGGGTGCCCGCAGGCCGAGTCGCTCCGCGAGGGTGAGGTGGGATGTCGCGCCGTCGCCCACGGGCGAGGCCGGCCTGCCCGCCGGCGTCGACGCGTCGGCGTCATCCGCGGAGCCGCCCTGCTCCTCGCCGAGGCGCGGCACCACGCCGGTCGCGGCGGCGGTGATCGCGGCCGCCTCGTCGGTGACGTCGTCGCTCGCCTCCTCGGGCTCGACGTAGAGGGGCTGCGCGTCGCGCATGACGTCGACGGCCACCTTCGGTGCCGCGGCGTGGATGGCCTCGGCGGCGATCGGCTCCACGTGCTCGGCGTCCTCGGCGGCCTGGCCGTAGCCGGCGCTGCGCTCGTCGCGCACCACCTCGCCCGCCGAGAGCTCGATGACGCGCCGCTGCATCTGGTCGACGATGCCGGCCTCGTGGGTGGCCATGACCACGGTCGTGCCCGAGGCGTTGATGCGCTCGAGGAGCGTCATGATGCCGGCGCTCGTCACCGGGTCGAGGTTGCCCGTCGGCTCGTCGGCCAGCAGGATCTGCGGCTTGTTGACGATGGCGCGGGCGATGGCGACACGCTGCTGCTCGCCGCCCGAGAGCTCGTGCGGCATCCGCTTGCCCTTGCCGTCGAGGCCCACGAGCTTGAGCGTCTCGGGAACGGCCGCCTGCACGAAGCCGCGCGACTTGCCGATGACCCGGAGCGTGAACGCCACGTTCTCGAAGACGTTCTTGTTGGGCAGCAGCCGGAAGTCCTGGAACACGACGCCCAGGTTGCGGCGGAAGTACGGCACCTTGCGGCTCGAGATCGTGCCGAGGTCCTGCCCGAGCACGTGGATCCGGCCCTTCGACGGCTTCTCCTCCTTGAGGATCAGCCGCAGGAAGCTCGACTTGCCGGATCCCGATGCGCCGACGAGGAAGACGAACTCGCCGCGGAGGATCTCGACCTCGATGTCGTTCAGTGCAGGCCGGTTCTGGCCCGGATAGGTCTTGGTGACGGAGTCGAAGCGGATCATGTCGGTGTCGAGCTTAAGCAGCGCCGTGACGATCCACACCACGACTCGCCCAACTCACGGATTGCAGCGCGGCGACGCGCGGACGCGTCGACGATCCACCGTGCACGGCACGGGCGAGATGCGTAGGTTGGATGTCGGGACTGACGCGGTTCCGGGAGTGATCATGGCCGTTCCATTCATCGGCATCGTCGCCGATCGCAAGGCCGCGAGCTACGGCGCGTGGGTGGACATCCCCACCGATGCCATCTCGCACACCTATGTCTCGGCGATCCAGGAGGCGGGCGGTGCGCCGCTCCTGTTCCCGAGCGTCGACGTGCACGTCGAGGACCCCGGGCGCCTGCTCGACCTCGTCGACGGGCTGTTCCTGCCGGGGGGCCGCGACCTCGACGCGACGATCTACGGCAGCGAGGCGCACCCGAGCAACGATCCGCCGCTGCGCATCCGCGACGAACTCGAGATCGCACTCGCCCGGCTGGCCCGCGAGCGCGGCGTCCCCGTGCTCGGTGCGTGCCGCGGCATGCAGGTCATCAACGTCGCGTTCGGCGGCACCCTCGAGCAGCACCTCGGCGACCGGCTCGACCTCACGCCGCATCGCTCCCCGGAGCTGGGCACGCGCACGTCGCATCCCGTCGCCATCTCACCGGGAACGCTGCTCAGCAGGATCACCCACGACGACGAGTTCGACATCGCGTCGCACCACCACCAGGGCGTGGACGTGCTCGGTGAGGGGCTCGTCGCCTCGGCGTTCGCGCCCGACGGAGTGGTCGAGGCCGTCGAGACCACCGAGGGCGCCTTCTGCCTCGGCGTGCAGTGGCACCCGGAGGAACGGCTCGACCCCGAGGGGATCGCGCTCATCCGGGCGTTCATCGCCGCAGCGGCGGAGCATGCGAAGACCCGGGCGGGCGGGCGGGCGACCGTCAGCGCCTCGGACTCCCGGCGCTGATCGGGCCGGAGCTCAGTCCTCGGTCTTGCGCTTGCGCCACTTGATGCCGGCGGCGATGAACCCGTCGAGGTCGCCGTCGAACACCTTCGAGGGGTTGCCCTCCTCGTAGTCGGTGCGCAGGTCCTTCACCATCTGGTACGGCGCGAGCACGTACGAGCGCATCTGATCGCCCCAGCTCGCGGTGATGTTGCCTGCGAGCTCCTTCTTCTGGGCGGCCTCCTGCTCCTTCTGCAGCAGGAGCAGTCGCGACGCGAGCACGCGCATGGCGGCCGCGCGGTTCTGGATCTGCGACTTCTCGTTCTGCATCGACACGACGAGGCCGGTCGGGAGGTGGGTGATGCGCACGGCTGAGTCGGTGGTGTTGACCGACTGGCCGCCGGGGCCCGAGGAGCGGAAGACGTCGACGCGGATGTCGTTCTCGGGGATCTCGATCTCCTGCGCCTCCTCCATGAGGGGGATGACCTCGACCGCGGCGAAGCTCGTCTGCCGCTTGCCGGCCGCGCCGAACGGGCTCATGCGCACGAGGCGGTGCGTGCCCGCTTCGACCGAGAGGGTGCCGAACGCATACGGCGCGTCGATCTCGAAGGTGGCCGACTTGATGCCCGCCTCCTCGGCGTAGCTCGTGTCCATGACGGTGGCGTTGTAGCCGTGCTTCTCGGCCCAGCGCAGGTACATGCGCATGAGCATCTCGGCGAAGTCCGCAGCATCCACCCCGCCGGCGCCCGCGCGGATCGTGATGACCGCGGGACGTGCGTCCCACTCGCCGTCGAGCAGCGTCTGCACCTCGAGGTCGCCGATGGCCTTCTGCAGGGCGATGAGCTCGGTGCGCGCCTCGGCGGCGGTCTCCTCGTCGTCGGCCTCCTGCGCCATCTCGATGAGCACCTCGAGGTCGTCGAGGCGCGAGTCGATGCCCGTCACCCGGGCGAGCTCCGACTGGCGGTGGCTGAGCGCGCTCGTCACCTTCTGGGCCTTCTCGGTGTCGTCCCACAGGTCGGGGGCGCCCGCGGCCTCGGAGAGCCGGGCGATCTCCGCCTCGAGGGCGTCGACGTCGACGACGGAACGGATGTCGTTGAAGGTGGAGCGCAGCGCGGCGATCTCCTGCGTGAGGTCAAGATCCAACATGGCCTCCCCAGCCTAGTCGCCGGGCATAGCATCGAGGTGATGACCGCCTCCACGCCACCGTTCTCGTGGCGCTCGATCATCCTCCCCGCCTACCTGCCGACGCTCCTGTTCTCGCTCGGCGAGGGCGCGATCATCCCCGTCATCCCCGTGGTCGCGACCGAGCGGGGCGCCTCGCTCGCGCTCGCGGGCCTCATCGCGGCCATGCTCCTGGTCGGCGGGCTCATCGGCGACCTGCCGGCCGGGTGGCTCGTGGCCCGCATCGGCGAGCGCAACGCGATGATCGGCGCCGCGATGCTCGCCGTGGTCGGGGTGCTCATCGCCCTGGCGGCGCCCACGGAGCTCGCGCTCGGCATCGGCGTGTTCCTGCTCGGCCTCGCGACCGCGGTGTTCGGGCTCGCACGGCACGCGTTCCTCACGAGCTACGTGCCCGCCGGCGTGCGGGCGCGAGCGCTCTCGACGCTCGGGGGCGTGTTCCGCGCGGGCTGGGCGGTGGGCCCGTTCGTCGCGGCGGCGCTCATCGCCGCCACGGGGTCGCCCGAGAGCGTGTTCTGGGTGCTCGTGGCGGCGTGCTTCGCGGTGGTCGTCGTGCTGCTCCTGCTGCCCGACCCCGAGCGCGTGTTCGGTGCGGCGAGGCTCGCGCGCGCGGCATCCGGAACCGGCCGTACCGAGGGCGAGATCGAGGCGGATGCCGCAGCGCAGGGCGTGTTCCGCGCGATCGCGACGCACCGCGAGGTGCTCGTACGCATCGGCTCGGGCATCGGACTGCTCGCCGCGATCCGCGCGAGCCGCATGGTGATCCTGCCGCTCTGGGCCGTGTCGATCGGGATGCCGCCCGAGACCGCCGCGCTCGTCATCGGCATCTCGGGGGCGATCGACTTCGCGCTCTTCTACGTGAGCGGGCAGCTCATGGACCGCTTCGGCCGGCTCTGGGGCGCGATCCCCGGCCTCGTGGGCCTCGCGATCGGCCACCTCGTGCTCGCGTTCACCCACGACCTCCCGGATGCCGCGGCCTGGTTCACCGGCGTCGCGGTGCTGTTCGGCGTGGCGAACGGGCTCTCGAGCGGGGTGATGCTCACGCTCGGCGCCGACCTCGCGCCGAAGGCGCACCCCGCGCCGTTCCTCGGCGCGTACCGCACGATCGCCGACGCCGGCGGGGCGGTGGCGCCGCTCGTCATCGCGGCCATCACGTCGGCGGTGTCGATCATGGCGGCGAGCGCGACGATGGGCGTGGTCGGGTTGGTGGGCGCGGCGGTCATGTGGCGATACGTGCCGCGCTACGTGCCGCGCCGGCCGCGGCCAGGCGACGCCGAGCCGCCGAGCGGCGACCGCGGCACGCGGGCCGACTGAACCACCTGCTGCGCCGGCGCTCAGGTGAGCCGGTCGCGCGCCGCTTCGGCCGCCTCGGCGTGGTCGCGAGCACGGTCCGCCGCGGTGGCGGCCTTCGCGTGCGCGCGCTCCGCCTCGCGCTCGTCGCGCTCGGCTGCGGCGATCTCGGTGCGGAGCTCGCGCAGGCGCGCTTCGATCCCGTCGCGTTCGGCGCGCAGCCGGTCGGCACGGGACTCGGCGTCGTGCAGCGCCTCCTCCGCGTCGGCGAGCGCGCGCTCGGCGTCGCCGGCGCGGTCGCGCGCGTCACGCGCGTCGGCTTC
>NZ_RHHB01000014.1 GCF_003710805.1 Agromyces tardus
GCGCGCCCGCTGGCCCGGCGCCCGGGCCGCCCGCGCGCTCTGGGTGGCGGGCACCCGGCCGTGGCGCGCCGCGGAGGTCGTCGCCGGGCTCCCACGCGCCGAACAGGTGCTCGTGGTCGGCGTGCCCGCGGTGCTGATCGCCGCGAGCCGCGGCATCCAGACCTGGTTCCTCGCGCCCTCGCACCTCGTGGTCACGCTCGGCGCCTGGCTCGTGTTCGTGCTCGTGCTGCTGCTCGTGCTGCGGAGGCGATCCGCGTGGCCGGTGCTCGCCGCGCTCGGCGGAGCCGCGAGCCTCCGGGTCGCCCTGCTGCTCGTCGTGCTCGCGCCCACCGGCCCGGGCGGATACTGGTTCGACTTCTGGACGAACCCGCTCGCGCGCTCGGCCTACATCACGATCGCGTTCGCGGCGTTCGGCTGGGTGATCGTGGCGGGCGCCTGGGCCCTCGCGATCGAGCTCGGCGCGCGACGGGCGCTGGGCGGGGTCGTCGCAGCGGTCGGGGCGGTGCTCGCGGTGTTCGGTGCGCTCATCGGTGCGATCGGAGTCGAGGCGGCACTCACGGCGTGGAACGACGAGATGGGCCTGCTGCCGTGGGGACTCTCGCGGATCCTCGGCATCACCGTGTACCTCGACATCCCCGTCGACACGGCGTGGGTCGCCGCGGCCGCGGGCGCCGTGCTGGTCGTCGTCGGGATGCTGCTCGCGCTGCCCGGGCGGCGCCGACGCGCGGTCGCGACGACCTGAGCGACCGCTGCGCTCGCCGGGGCAGCCGTCGGGCGCGCAGCGAGGCGGCATCCGTCCATCGTGGGGTGGGCGGATGCCGCGGTCTCGCGTGGCGACTCGGTCGTCAGACCCTGGCGGCCTTGAGTTCCCTGCCGTGCACCGTGAGGGCGTAGATCACGAGGATGTCGAGCGTGATCACGATGATCGACCACCACGGCTGCAGCGGGAGCACCATGAGCTGGCTGAGGCCGTTGAAGGCCGCCAGCACGATCGCGACGACCCGTGCCCACGTCGCGCCGCTGAACAGCGCGATGCCGACGAGGATCAGCACGGCGCCGAAGATGACGTGCCACCATCCCCAGCCCTGGACGTCGAAGACGACCAGCTGGCTGTCGGTGACGACGAAGTAGGAGCTGCCGGGCTGGAAGATCGCGATGAACCCGTAGATGAGGTCGATCGCGCCGGCGATGATCAGCAGGATGCCGGCGAACCAGCCCCACCCGACCCAACCGGTGACCTGCGTGTCACTCATGTCAACACTCTTTCGCTCGATGCTGCGCCGGGCGCCCCTCGCGCCGGCGGTGGTGCTGTGCGTCAAGCTATCGCCGCCGCCGAGCGGGTGCGCGGGCCATTGGTCCCGCCCGGATGCCGCACCGGTCGGCGACACTGGCGTCATGACCGATCCCGTGCCGCCGTACTCGGGGATCGAGGGGCTGTGGAACGCGGACCCGATCGAGCTGGCAACGATGCTCTTCCGGCAGGTCTTCGCGCCCCGCTACGCCGAGGTGCTGCCGCGTCGGGGAGTCGGCTCGCTCGAGGAGGACCTCGCGGCGCTCGCCGGCATCCAGCTGCCGTCGATGCGGATGTACGGCACGCCGCCCGGCTCGACGCTCCTGCAGCTCGGGCTGGAGTGCGTGCTCATCTGGGAGCGCGCGGGCATCGCGGCACGCGAGTCGCACGGCACGAACCTCAACGTCGAGCACCAGGTGATCATGCTGCGCATGGGCACGACGGTGCTGCAGTCGGCCGACCCCGAGGCGACGGTACGCCGGCTCCTCGGTCGCTGAGACCGTCGGGCGGATGCCGCATCCGCCCGGGTTTGGCTCACCCTCCGGCGTCGCATACACTTGGTGAGGTTGTTGAAGTCAGCCAAGATTCCCTGCGCCTGTTTTCGGGTCTGAACGCCTGAACGGAGCGCGCAGGGGGCGGGCTTCGACCCCGTGGAACACGGTTCGCCGGGTTCCATAGGGCGGTGGCTCAATTGGTAGAGCAGCGGTCTCCAAAACCGCAGGTTGCAGGTTCGAGTCCTGTCCGCCCTGCGAGCCGGCAGCGAATGCCGGCCCATGAAAGGTGTACGAGGTGGCTCGGAAAGTACTCGACGAACCCAGCGAGGACGTCGTCGCCAACGCGAGGCGCGACAGCGCTGCGCGTCGGAACCCCTTCGCTCGGATCGCCCTGTTCATCCGGCAGGTCATCGCCGAGCTGAAGAAGGTCGTCACTCCGACGCGCAAGGAGCTGTTCAGCTTCACGGGCGTGGTGCTGGTCTTCGTGATCATCATGATGGCCATCGTCTGGACCCTCGACCAGTTGTTCGCAACGCTGGCGATCTGGGTGTTCGGACAGCCGGGGGTCTGATCGGGCCATCGTCCCGATACCCGCCGCGACGAATCGGCGCGGCAGAAGAGAAGGATTGAGAAGTGTCGAAGATCGAACGTGACGACGCCGACTGGGCGACCGCTGCAGAGCTGTCGTCCGAGGAGGACGAGGCGCAGGAGGGCAACGCGCTCGAGCACGACGAGCTGTCGTCGGCTCCCGCCGAGCACGGCGCCATGCACGTCGTCGACGACGAGGGCAACGACATCGACCTCGATGCCGTCCTCGACGCCATCGCCGAGGCGAGCGACCCCGAGGCCGACGCGATCGTCGACGACGCCCTCGAGATCGACTCCGTCGAGGAGGCCGACGCGGCCCTCGAGGCCGTGACCGAGGAGGAGGAGGAGGCGGAGCACGACCCCTACGAGTCGTTCCGCAGCGAGCTCCGGTTCCTCCCCGGCAAGTGGTACGTCATCCACTCCTATGCGGGCTTCGAGCGCCGCGTGAAGGCGAACATCGAGCAGCGCCGTGAGTCGATGGCCATGGCCGACTACATCTTCCAGGTCGAGGTTCCGATGGAAGACGTCGTCGAGATCAAGAACGGCCAGCGCAAGATGGTCACCCGCGTGCGCATCCCCGGCTACGTGCTCGTGCGCATGGACCTCAACGAGGAGAGCTGGTCGGTCATCCGCCACACTCCGGGTGTCACCGGCTTCGTCGGCAACGCGCACAACCCGACCCCCCTCCGCTTCGAGGAGGCCTTCGGCATGCTGAAGAGCCTCGTCGAGATCAAGGACGTCGCTCCCGCCAAGGGCGCGAAGGCCGGCGCCGCCACCGGTGCCGCCCGCCAGATCCCCGCCGAGGTCGACTTCGAGATCGGCGAGACCATCACGATCAAGGACGGCTCGTTCGCGGGCCTGCCCGGCACGATCAGCGAGATCAAGCCCGAGAGCGGCAAGCTCACCGTGCTCGTCTCGCTCTTCGAGCGCGAGACCCCGGTCGAGCTCAGCTTCGACCAGGTCACCAAGCTCTAGACCTCCCAGACAGGGCGCAGCAACCCTCCGGTACCATCGGAGGGTTGTGCTGCGTCAGCACAGACCACCGCCTCCCGGAACCGCCGGGTATGCGGGAGAGTGCCCCGGCACGGGGCGTTCGAACAGAAAGAGAGAAATCATGGCACCGAAGAAGAAGGTCACGGGTCTGATCAAGCTTCAGATCAAGGCCGGCGCCGCCAACCCCGCACCGCCCATCGGTCCGGCGCTGGGTCAGCACGGCGTCAACATCATGGAGTTCTGCAAGGCGTACAACGCGCAGACGGAGTCGCAGCGCGGCAACGTGATCCCCGTCGAGATCACCGTCTACGAGGACCGCTCGTTCACCTTCATCCTGAAGACCCCGCCCGCCGCGGAGCTCATCAAGAAGGCCGCCGGCGTCGCCAAGGGCTCGGGCGTCCCGCACACCACCAAGGTCGGCAAGCTGACCCAGGCGCAGGTGCGCGAGATCGCCGAGGCGAAGATGGTCGACCTCAACGCGAACGACCTCGACGCCGCCTCGAAGATCATCGCGGGCACCGCCCGTTCGATGGGCATCACGGTCGAGTAATCGCCTCGGGTCCACTTCCGTCGGTCGAGGAGCGCGAAGCGCGTATCGAGACCTGCCGGATCGAGGCTCCGAGCGGATGCCGCGGCATCCGCTCACCACAGAACTCTCATTCGTGGCAGCGCCCGCCAGGCGCGATGACCACACTCTCGCAAGGAGAACCAACATGGCACAGAAGTCCAAGGCCTACCGGGCCGCGGCCGAGAAGATCGAGGCCGGCAAGTACTACACCCCGAGCGAGGCCGTCGCCCTCGCCAGGGAGACCGGATCGGCGAAGTTCGACTCGACCGTCGAGGTCGCGCTGAAGCTCGGCGTCGACCCCCGCAAGGCGGACCAGATGGTGCGCGGCACCGTCATCCTCCCGCACGGCACCGGCAAGACCGCCCGCGTCATCGTGTTCGCGACCGGCCCCGCGGCCGAGGCCGCGATCGCAGCGGGCGCCGACGAGGTCGGCGGCGCCGAGCTCATCGAGAAGGTCGCCGGCGGCTACACCGCGTTCGACTCGGCGGTCTCGACCCCCGAGCTCATGGGCCAGGTCGGCCGCCTCGGCAAGGTGCTCGGCCCCCGCGGCCTCATGCCGAACCCGAAGACCGGCACCGTGACCCCCGACGTCGCGAAGGCCGTCTCGGAGATCAAGGGCGGCAAGATCGAGTTCCGCGTAGACAAGCACGCCAACGTGCACTTCGTCGTCGGCAAGGCCTCGTTCACGCAGGACCAGCTCGAGGAGAACGCCAAGGCCGCCCTCGAAGAGGTCGTGCGTCTCAAGCCGTCGAGCGCCAAGGGCCGCTACATCCAGAAGGGCGCCGTGTCGACCACGTTCGGCCCCGGCATCCCGCTGGACGTCAACGCCATCTAGTACCGCTGGTCGAGGCGCGCCGACGGCGCGACTCGAGACCACGAAGGGGCCCGCCGGTTCGCCGGCGGGCCCCTTCGTCATGCCCGCGGTGAAGTGCCGGCCACTCCCGCGCGCCGGGAGCGGGAGTTCACGCCCACGTCACCGCCCGCACACCTGCGGGCAAGCAGACCACCTCCCGCCGCTCGTAGCGTTCGAGTCGACCACGCAACACGCGATTCGAAGGAGTTCTCCGTGCGTACGCAGATCATCGCCGGCGCCGTCGGCGCCACCGCGCTGCTGGGCCTCGGCACCGCGGCCCACGCCGCGACCGGCCCGATCGATTTCGAGCCGATCGCGGGCTCGGCCTACGGCCAGGCATCCGCCGACTGGGACGAGCCCTACCTCGTGCCCGAGGGCTACACCCAGACCCTCGTGAAGGACGAGTCGGTGCTCGACGTCTACCCCGGCACCGCCGACCTCCACGACATGAACACGCAGAACGAGACCGGCTACCAGGCGGGCCGCTACCTCTACAACACGTACGAGGTCGGCTCGAACGGCGCCCTGGCCGTGACCGACCTGCAGACCGGCGAGGCCGAGGTCATCGCGCGCGACGCCGACTTCGGGTTCGAATGGAACCGTCTCGACGGCATCCGCTGGACGCCGTGGGGCACCCTCCTCTTCGACGAGGAGACCGCCGGCGGCCACGTCTACGAGGCGTTCTTCGCGAAGAACGACCCGACGACGATCGTCGACGTCGAGGAGCGCTCGGAGATCGGCATCCTGCGCCACGAGGGCATCGACGTGGGCGCCGACGGCTCGGTCTACGTGATCGACGAGCTCAACGGCGGGTCGATCTACCGCTTCGTGCCGACGGTGCGCGGCGACCTCTCGGCCGGGCAGCTCTACGCCCTCAAGCTGACCGGGCTCGGCGACGCCGAGCAGCTGTGGAACTCGTCGACCTTCGGCCAGAAGGTCGGCGCGTTCGAGTGGGTCGCGCTCGACCAGTCGGCGGTCTCGGTCGACGCGGATGCCGCGGCCAACGCCGTGCACGCCACCGAGTTCGGCCGCCCGGAGGACGTCGAGATCATCGGCCGCACGCTCTACGTGGCGAACACCTCCGAGGACCGCGTCATCGCGATCGACCTCGCCAAGCAGACGGTCGCGACCTTCGTGCAAGCGGGCGTCAACGTTCCCGTCGAGGTGAAGAACGTGACGACGGGCTTCAACAACCCGGACAACCTCGCCGAGGGCCCCGACGGCGCGCTCTGGATCGTGGAGGACAACGATTTCTCCGACATCTACCGCGCGAGCAAGGACCTCGACAGGGACGGCGCCGCCGACTCCGTCGAGCTCTTCGGATCGCTGAAGGACGAGGGCGCCGAGACCACGGGCATCTATTTCGGCCAGGACCCGAAGGTGATGTTCGTCTCGGTGCAGCACCCCGACAAGCCGCTGGCCGACGGCATCTGGGCGATCAGCAAGTAGTACGGGTCGAGGAGCGCCGCGGGCGCGACTCGAGACCGAGAGGGGCCCGCCGGTTCGCCGGTGGGCCCCTCGTCCCGAGGCAGCGACCTCACCGGGTGGAGACTGTGAGGGGGAGCCGACCGTCGACCGGCGGGTGGCCCACGCCGCGGCATCCGACGGGAGGCGTGCTCATGCGCAGGCGCACCTTCGTCGCCCTCGTGGTCTCCGCGGCAGCGGTCGGCGTCATCACCGTCGTCGGCGCGGCCGGCGTCCGCGCGTTCATGGGGCGAGAGGACCCCACCGCCGCGACCACGGCTCCGCCGCGGGCCGTGTCGGCACCCGGCTTCGAGCCCCTTGCCGCGTCGGCCTACGAGCAGGAATCCCAGGACTGGGACGTGCCCTACCTCCTGCCCGACGGATACATCCAGACTCTGGTCTCCGACGAGACCACGCTCGACGTGTACCCGGGCGCGCCCGACCTCCACGACATGAACGCGCTGAACGAGTCGGGAGTCGACGCGGGCCGCTACCTCTACAACACCTACGAGGTGGCCACCCACTCCGTGCTCGGTGCGACCGACCTGCGTACCGGGGCATCGAAGGTCATCGCCGACGGTGCCGACTGGGGCTTCGACTGGCGGCATCTCGACGGCATCCGCTGGACGCCGTGGGGCACCCTCCTGTTCGACGAGGAGACGCCCGGCGGCCACGTCTACGAGGCTGTCCTCGCCGACGGCGACCCCTCGACCATCGTCGACGTGCGCGAGCGTCCGCAGGTCGGCGCCCTGCGCCACGAGGGCATCGACGTGGGCGCCGACGGCGCCGTCTACGTGGTCGACGAGCGCGACGGCGGGTCCATCTTCCGCTTCGTGCCCGACGTGCCCGGTGACCTCTCCGCCGGCACCCTCTCCGCCCTCCGGCTCACCGCGCTGGACGACGCCGCGCAGGCCTGGGACCCGGACGCCATCGACCGGAAGGTCGGCGCGTTCGAGTGGGTGGCGCTCGACCGGGCCGCGGTCGCGTCCGACGCGGATGCCGCCGCGAACTCGGTCGCGGCCACCGAGTTCGGTCGCCCCGAGGACGTGGAGATCATCGGCGAGACGCTCTACGTCGCGAACACCTCCGAGGATCGCGTGATCGCGATCGACCTCGCCGAGCGCACCGTCTCGGGCTTCGTGGAGGCCGGCGTCAACGTGCCGGTGGAGGAGGAGGGGGTCGTGACGGGACTGCGGTTCCCCGACAACCTCGCGGAGGGACCCGACGGCGCACTCTGGATCGTCGAGGACAACGCGTTCTCGGACATCTACCGAGCGGCCCCCGACCGCGACGGCGACGGGCGCGCCGACCGGGTCGATCTCTTCGGCTCGCTCGTCGACCAGGGCGCCGAGAGCACCGGCATCACCTTCGGTACGGACCCGATGGTCGTCTACGTGTCCGTGCAGCACCCCGACAAGCCGTTGGCCGACGGGATCTGGGCGATCACCCCTCGTCGGTGATGACGCCGGTCTCCTCGCTCTCGACGATGAAGTGCTCGGAGCCGAGCACCGCCGCGAGCTCCCTGCCCGCGTCGATCGCCTCCTCCCTCGACCGGAAGCTCTGCGAGAGCTCCTCGCCGCCGATCACGCGGTTGACCCACTGGCCCCGCTTCGAGAGCGTCTCGACGTCTCCGTCGTGCATGGCCGGTCCTCCCTCCACCGCGTGCGCGGGGACGCGCGCGCGGTGCCACGAGTCAACCAGTTCGCGCCGCCCGCGGGAAGGCGTCGGCGGACGCCGGCGATCGGGTGGACGCCGCGTCGCGGCATCCGCTCAACCCGTGACGTGGAAGCCGCGCTCGCCCGTGGGCGGCACCTCGGTCGTGCTGATCGAGGTGACGTTCGCGCCCGGCGGCCCCTCGTCGAGCCAGCCGAGCATCGCGTCGACGGCGGCCTCGTCGCCCTCGATCTCGGCCTCCACCGCTCCGTCGACGCGGTTGCGGATCCAGCCCGAGACGCCGAGGCGCTGCGCCTCGGCCCGCGCGTAGTAGCGGAAGCCGACGGCCTGCACGAGGCCGTGCACCGTCACATGCGTCCGGATCATGAGACCCCCTCACCTCGAGGGTAGGACCTCGAGGGCCCCCGCGCACGGATGCCGCGGCGCGCCGCCCGCGCGTAGCATGGCGCCCATGGGGGAGATGACGGACTACATCGCGGGTCTCGACGAGCCCGACCGCTCCGCGATGGCGGAGGTGCACCGCGCGGCGCTCACGCTCGTGCCCGACGCCGTCGAGGGCGTGAGCTACGGGATGCCGGCGCTGCGCTATCGCGAGCGGCCATTGCTCTCGGTCATGCAGGCGAAGGGGCACATCGGGCTCTACCCCTTCAGCCCCGCCGTGGTCGCTGCGGTGTCCGACGAGCTCGGGGGCTACTCGTTCTCGAAGGGCACGATCCGCTTCACGGCCGACCACCCGCTGCCCGACGGGCTCGTCGACCGCATCGTGGCGCTGCGCCGCGACGAGATCGACGCGGCATCCGACCGGTGAGCGACGACCGGCGGTACGACACCGACACGCCCGGTCTCGGCCGTGTCGTCGACGACGCGCTCGCCGAGGCGCTGCACGAGGTCGCCGCGAGCGTGGGCGACGGCGCCGTCGCCGACTACATCCCGGAGCTCGCGCTCGCCGACCCCGGCGCCTTCGGAGTGTCGATGGCGAGCGTGCTCGGCCGGGTCTACGGCGCCGGCGACCGGGCGGCGCTCTTCACGATCCAGTCGATCTCGAAGCCGTTCGTCTACGCGCTCGCACTCACCGAGCTCGGCCCCGACGAGGTGCTGCGGCACGTCGGCGTGGAGCCGAGCGGCGAGCCGTTCAACGCGATCAGCCTCGACGATTCGGGGCGCCCGGCGAACCCGCTCATCGGGCGCCATCGTGACGACCTCGCTCATCCCCGCGGCCGACGCCGACGAGCGGTACGCGCGGGTGCGCGACGTGCTCTCGCGGTTCGCCGGCCGCGAGCTCGACCTCGACGACGACGTGTACCGGTCGGAGGCGACCACGGGGCACCGCAACCGGGCCCTGGCGGGGCTCACTCTCGCGGCGGGGGTGCTCGGCACCGACGACGTCGACGACGCGACCGATCCGTACTTCCGGCAGTGCTCCCTGCTCGTGAGCGCGACCGACCTCGCGCTCATGGGCGCGACGCTCGCGAACAACGGGGTGCATCCGCTCACGCGCGAACAGGTGGTCGACGCGCGGGTCGCGCGCGACACCCTGTCGCTCATGGCGACGTGCGGCATGTACGACCGGTCGGGCGCGTGGGTGTTCCGGGTCGGGATGCCGGCGAAGTCGGGCGTCGGCGGCGGCATCGTCGCGGTGAAGCCCGGCGAGTTCGGCGTCGGCGTGTTCAGCCCGCCCCTCGACGCCGCGGGCAACAGCAGCCGCGGCGTGGCGCTGCTCGAGCTCCTCTCGGAGCGGTCGGGCCTGCACATGTTCGACCACACCGCCGCGCCGCCGTCGCCGATGGGCGACATCACCGTCGGCGAGGCCGAGGCCGAGGTCACGATGGCCCTCCGAGGCGAGCTCGACTTCGTCGCGATGGAACAGGTCGTGCACGACGCCCGCCGCCTGGTCGAGTTCACGGGCGCCACGACGCTGCGCCTCGACCTCGAGGCGGTGACGCGCGTCGCCCCGGTCGCCGAGCGGCTGCTGCGGGCGATGGTGCAGGTGGCGGATGCCGCGGGCCTGGCGGTGCTCGTCGTGAACCGCCCGGCGGGCGCGCCATGAACCCCTCCACCTCGCTCGACGCGGGGCGTGCGGCCGCGGCGGATCGGCGCTGGGCCGACGCCTACGAGCGACTCGCCGGGGTCGAGGCGACCGAGGGGCTCGCGGCATCCGACCTCGAACTGCTCGCGACCGCGGCGCTCCTGCGCGGCGAGCCCCAAGCCGCGGTCGACGCGCTGTCGCGCGCATACGAGCGTCACCTCGCGGATGGGAACACCGCGGGCGCCGCGCGCTCGGCGGGCTGGCTCGCGCTCGACCTCATCGAACTCGGGGACTTCACGCGAAGCGTCGTCTGGGCGGCACGGGGAATGCGGCTCGTCAACGCGATGCCGGAGCCGGGCGCGCTGGCCGGATTCGTGCGGCTGGCGCCGGCGGTCGGGCAGATGGGCAGTGGGGATCCGGGCGAGGCGCGGCATCGGTTCGAGGAAGTCCTCGCGATCGCCGAGCGCCACGAGGACGGCGAACTCGTCGCCCTCGCGATGCTGGGCCTCGGGAAGTCGCTGATCGAGGTCGACGCGATTCCCCAGGGGTTCGCGTGCTTCGACCGCGCCATGGCCTCGGTCGCGGCCGGCGAGGTCGCGCCCGTCCCGACGGGCGTCATCTCGTGCGCGGTGATCTCCGATGCGATCATGGCGTTCGACCTGGAACGTGCCACCGAATGGACGAGCGTGCTCGATCGGTGGTGCCGCGATCAGCCCGAGCTCATCACGTTCAGCGGCCAGCGCCACGCGCTCGAGGCCGGGCTGATGCTGCTGCGCGGCGCGTGGGCGGAGGCGTCGACCGCTGCGGAGCTCGCGCTGTCGCGCTTCCGCGCGGGCGACTACCGGGCCGTCTACGGCGCGCCCTACCAGCTCGCCGAGCTCGCGCGATTGCGCGGGGCCTTCCACTCCGCCGAGGAGTCGTACCGTCGGGCCGGTGAATCCGGGTGGGAGCCGGAACCGGGGCTGTCCCTGCTGCAGCTCGCCGTCGGGAGGACGCGACGCGCGCAGGACGAGATCCGACGCAGCGCCGCCGGCGCCGACCCGTTCACCCGTCGGTACCTGCTGCCCGCGATCGTGGAGATCGAGGTCGCCGCCGGTGATCTCGACGCCGCCCGCCGTGGCGTCGAGGAGCTCCGCGCGGCCGAGCTCGGTGCTCCCACTCCGATGCTCGCCGCGACGGTCGCTGCCGCCGAGGCACGGATGCTGCTCGCCTCCGGCGACGCCGCGGCGGCGCTCGACGCAGCGCGCACCGCAGCGCACGCGTGGCAGGCGCTCGACGCTCCATACGAACGAGCTCGGAGCAGGGCCTCCGCAGGACGCGCACTGATGGAACTCGGTGATCGCGATGCCGCACTCGCCGAGTTCCGGGCCGCACGCGAGGTGTTCCTCGCGCTCGGCGCGGATCCCGCCCTGGCGGAGCTCGCAGAGGTGATGGGCGACCGTCGCGCCGGGGTGCTCACGGCTCGCGAGGTCGAGGTGCTGCGACTGGTGTCGACGGGGCTCACCAATCGGGCCATCGGCGAGCGGCTCTCGCTCAGCGAGAAGACCGTGGCCCGGCACCTCAGCAACATCTTCGGCAAGCTCGGGCTCTCGACGCGGGCTGCGGCGACCGCCTACGCGTACGAGAACGGTCTCGTCTGAACGCGGTCGTCGACCCCGCTGCGTCCACGGACTGCACAGAATGACCCATACGCCTCGCACGGCGAAGATGGACGCTTCGGTCGACGCGGCGAGCGGATGCCGCGCCTACCGTTTGGGCATGGACATCCCACTGATCGCCGGCACGGTCTCGACCGTGGTGTTCGCGGTCAGCAACCTGCCGATGCTGCGCAAGGCGCTGCGCACGCGGGACGTCTCGTCGTACAGCCTGTCGAGCGTCGTGATGATCAACGCCGCCAACGCGGTGTACTCGCTGTACGTCTTCAGCCTCCCGGTCGGCCCGATCTGGGTGCTGCACACGTTCTACCTCGTCTCGTGCGCGATCCTGCTCGTGCTGTGCCTTGCCCAGCGCCGCATGGCCGCATCGAGGACGACCGAACGCAGACGCCCACCCGAGCACCGTGCGGTGCCGGATGGGCGTCTGCGCGTGCGCGACCGCTAGTTGTTCTTGACCGGTTCGGCCGCCGCGGTGCGCGAGGGGTGCGAACGCAGGCGCTCGGCCACGTCGATCGCGTCGCCGGCAGGTGCGTCGGAGAGGCGGTCGGGTCGCGCCACGAAGAGGTACACGAGCCCGGTGCCGAGCACGATCCCGAGGCCGATCAGCACGATCCAGTCGGTGACGGGGTCGCCCGAGGTGCCGGGAGTCGCGAGGAGGATCATCGCGAACACGCCGTAGGCGAGTGCCGCGAGGTTCACGACCATGCCCCATCGGCCCAGCGAGAAGGGACCCGCCGGCTTCCAGCCGCGGAAGCGCTGGCGCAGCGACGCGAGCACCACCATCTGGAATGCGACGTAGATGCCGAGCACCGCGAACGCCGTGACCGGGTAGAGCAGGTCGGCGTTGAGCCACACGAGCACCGCGATGAGCGCGGGAACGGTGCAGGCCACGATGAGGGCGTTCGCCGGTACCTTGCTGCCCTCGGTCACCTTCGACAGCCAGCGGTGTCCGGGGAGCATGCCGTCGCGGGCGAAGGAGAACAGCAGGCGGCTCGCCGCAGCCTGCAGGCTGAGCACGCAGGAGAGGAACGCCGTGATCGCCACGATGAGGAAGAGCTTCGCGCCCACCGGCCCGAGCGTCGACTCGAGGATCGCGGGGATCGGGTCGGCGTCCTCGCCGGAGACGATGGCCTGCAGGTCGGGGGCCGCGAGCACGTAGCCGCCGAACGAGAACAGCGCCGAGACGCCGCCCACGAGGATGGTGAGCACCATCGCCTTGGGGATGCGGCGGGCCGGGTTCTCGACCTCCTCGGCGACGTCGCCGCACGCCTCGAAGCCGTAGAACAGGAACAGGCCGGCGAGCGCCGCGCCCATGAACGCCGTGATGTAGCTGCCGTCGCCCTCGACGCCCATCGTGTCGAAGAAGATGCCGAAGTCCTGCTTGCGCTGGAAGATCAGCAGGTAGAGGCCGAGGCCGATGACGCCGATGAGCTCGGCGGCGAGGCCGATGCGGGCCACGCGGCCCAGCCACTTGGTGCCCGACAGGTTGATCAGCAGGGCGATGAGCAGGAGCCCGAGCGTGATCCACAGCGTGGAGTCCGCCGTGTGCTCGATGCCGAAGAGGCTCGCGGCGAAGCCGGAGCCGTACTCGGCGACGGCGGTGATCGTGACGATCATGGCCCAGATGTAGACCCAGGCGGCCATCCACGCGTAGCGGCGACCCCACAGGCGGCGGGCCCACGGGTAGATGCCGCCGTGGATCGGGTACTGCGACACGACCTCGCCGAACACGAGGGACACGAGCAGCTGCCCGGCGCCCACGATGACGATCCACCAGATCGAGGGCGGGCCGCCCACGGTCAGCGCGAGCGCGAAGAGGGAGTACACGCCGACGAGCGGGGAGAGGTAGGTGAAGCCGAGGGCGAAGTTCGCCCAGAGGCTCATGGAACGGTTGAAGGAATCCTCGTAACCGAGGACCTGGAGGTGCTCGCCGTCGCCGAGATCGGCGGGCTTGGCGGGTTCGGACATCGTGACCTTTCGGATCGTCATTGATCGCGTCCGCCACCCCCGGACGCCAGTCGATTGCGTCAGCTTGCCATACCTTCGGGCGCTATAGCTATAGCACCAGATGATTATTTTGCGGGGGCGCCGCGCACGAGAAACGCCGGTCGAGTAGCGCAGCGTATCGAGACCGTGGATGGGGGTCTCGATACGCGCTGCGCGCTACTCGACCGGCGACGGTGCGGTCGGGAAGACGCCGGTCGAGTAGCGCAGCGTATCGAGACCGCGACGGCGGGTCTCGGGTCTCGATACGCGCTTCGTGCTACTCGACCGGCGGGGTGCGTCAGCCGATGCGGATCATCTTCTTGTTGACGAACTCGTCGGCGCCGAAGCGGCCGAGCTCGCGGCCCGAACCGGAGCGCTTGATGCCGCCGAAGGGCAGCTCCGCGCCATCCGCCAGCACGACGTTCACGAACACCATGCCGGCCTCGATCGCGTTCGCGACGCGGTCGGCCTGCTCGGCGTCGGTCGTGTAGACGTACGAGCCGAGGCCGAACGGGATGTCGTTGGCGATGCGCACGGCGTCCGACTCGTCGGACGCGCGGTAGACCTGGGCCACCGGGCCGAAGAACTCCTCCTTCGACGCGGGGTTGTCTGACGCGACATCCGTCAGCACCGTGGTCTGGAAGAACGCGCCGTCACGGGTGCCGCCGTGCACGAGCTTGGCGCCGTGCTCGACCGCGCGCTTGACCTGCTCCTCGAGCCCTTCGGCCGCGCGGAGCGACGAGAGCGGGCCGAGCGCCGAGTCCGACGAGGTCGGGTCGGTGGCCTCGACCTCGGCGATCTTCGCGGTGAACTTCTCGAGGAAGGGCTCGTAGAGCTCGTCGATCACGATGAAGCGCTTGGCCGCGTTGCACGACTGGCCGCTGTTGTCGAGGCGTGCGTCGACCGCGTTCTGCACGGCCGTGTCGAGGTCGTCGGTCGAGAGCAGGATGAAGGGGTCGGAGCCGCCGAGCTCGAGCACGACCTTCTTGAGGTGGCGTCCCGCGATCTCGGCGACCGCGGCGCCGGCGCGCTCGGAGCCCGTGAGCGAGACGCCCTGCACGCGCGGGTCGGCGATGACGGTCTCGATCTGCTCGTGCGACGCGTAGATGTTCACGTAGGCGCCCTCGGGGAAGCCGGCATCGTGGAAGATCTGCGCGATCGCCGCGGCCGACTCGGGGCACTGCTCGGCGTGCTTGAGCAGGATCGTGTTGCCGATGATCAGGTTCGGACCGGCGAAGCGGGCCACCTGGTAGTACGGGAAGTTCCACGGCATGACGCCGAGCAGCACGCCGAGCGAGCTGCGGCGGATGACCGCCGAGCCCTCGCCCGCCAGCAGCTGCACCGGCTCGTCCTTGAGGAAGTCGGCCGAGTGGTCGGCGTAGTACGCGTAGATGTCGCCCGCGAAGTCGGCCTCGGCGAGCGCCTGCTCGATGGGCTTGCCCATCTCGCGCACGATGATCTCGGCGAGCTCCTGGCGGCGCTCGACGTGCAGCTCGCCCACGCGGCGGATGAGCGCGGCGCGCTCCTCGACGGTGGTGGACTTCGACCACGTGCGGTGCGCCTCGGCGGCCGAGGCGATGGCCGCCTCGAGCTCGGCGTCGGAGATGGTCGGGTACGTCTTCAGGACCTCACCGGTCGCAGGGTTGGTGACGGCATAGCTCATGGGGTTTCTCCTTCTCGGGGTGCACACGCGCCAGAGCCTCGTCTGCCTCGGTGCATACGCTCGTCGTTCAAAGATATAGCATCGGATGATTTATTTCGACACGGATGCCGCAGGCTCCACGAGCACGCGGAACGGCGTGCCGGGGCACGGCTCGGCGTGGGCCCACCCGGCCGCGAGCTGCCCGACCTGCAGCGTCGGCTCGGTCGACAGCACGACGCGTCCGGCCTCGTTCACGAGCGCGAGCGGCTCGGGCACGTCGAGGAACGCGGCGAGGAGCTCGCGCTCGAGGCGGCGCACCGCGACATCCGCCCCGACGACCCCGACCATACGGGCGTCGCCGTCGTCGCCCGCGCCGCGCGCGTGCACCGGCATCGTGAGCGTCAGGATGTAGTCGCACGTGCAGAGGTGGTCGACGTAGGGCCCCGTGACGTGCGCGTGCCGGGTCGTCGCGGGGATGGCGTACCACTCGAGGGCGCGGAAGTCGCGCAGGTACTCGGTGTAGCCGCGCGTCGTGAGGTCGAGGCGCGTGGGCTCCGTCGTCGAGCCGAGCACGGGGTTCGCCTCGAGCGGGCCGAGCCACCACGCGAAGTGCACGTCGCGCCCCCGCACGATCTCGCCGTCGGCGATGAAGCCCGCGCCCACGAGCAGGGGGTCGGGCTCGACGATGCGCGGCAGCACGAGCTCGGCGACCGTTGCGTCGAGGTCGGCGGGGCGCACCTCCGCCGAGGACGCGATCACCTGCTCGATGGGGGTGCGCCATGCGGCGAGCTGGTCGAACACGCTCGTGAACACCGCGCTCACGGCGGCGGCGACCTCAGGCACTGATCGGCTCATCGAGTGCACCTCCCCGCTCGACGCGCGACTTGGCGGCGAGGAGGTGCTCGGACAGACCGCGCACGAGCCCGCCCGCGGCATCCCGCGCCTTCGCCGGCCGGTGCGCCGTGACGGCGCGCACGATCGCTCGGTCGCTGGCGATGATCGTGGTGCGCGCCCGCTCGTCATCGAGGCCGAGCAGCAGCAGCGGGCCGAACTCGGCCTGCAGCCGGATCTGCTCGCGCACGAGCCGCGCCGACTGGCTGAGCACGGCGAGCTCGAGGAAGAACCCGCCCTGGTTGGTGCGAGCGGATGCCGCGGTGCCGAAGTCGGCTGCGGCGAGCCACGCGCCGAGGCGCTCGCCGTCGCCCTCGGCGGCACGCTCCGCCGCGCGTTCGGCGACGGCCGCGAGGATCGCGCCGAAGTACACGGCCATGTCGCTGAGCTCGACCTGGGCGAGCGCGCGCAGGCGCGAGGTGATGAGCGAGCGGTGCTCCGCGTCATCCGCCACCACGAAGCTGCCGCCGTCTCGGCCACGGCGGGTCTCGACGAGGCCGGCCTCGCGCAGGATGCCGAGGCCCTCGCGCACGGTGATGAGCGCCACGCCGAATCGGCGGGCGAGCTCGGGCTCGCTGGGGAGCCGCTCGCCGGGGTGCAGCACGCCGAGCACGATGCCGTCGGTGAGGCGCTGCGCGACCTGCTCGGCCCGCCCGGTGTCGGCCAGCTGGGCGAACACGGCCTCGCGCGCGCCCGGCCCCACCCTCGACTCCATGCGATCAGGCTAGCCCCTCGAATGGGGCCCGAGTGGCGGTTCGCGAAAAAATCATTCAGTATGGGAGGAATTCCACGCGACCGACGACGGTCGCTCCCATGCGAAGGCGGATGCGATGCAGGAGCCACTCGGCGGACCGCTCTCGGGCGTGCGCGTCGCCGACTTCTCCCGCGTGCTCGCCGGGCCCTACGCCACCATGATGCTCGCCGATTTCGGCGCCGACGTGATCAAGGTCGAATCGCCCGCGGGCGACGACACGCGCCAGTGGCTCCCGCCTGTCGACGAGGCCGGCCGCTCCACGTACTTCGGCAGCGTCAACCGCAACAAGCGGTCGGTCGTGCTCGACCTCGCGGATGCCGCGGGGCTCGCCGAGGCGCGCCGGCTCGCGACATCCGCCGACGTCGTCATCGAGAACTTCCGCCCCGGCGTCATGGACCGCTTCGAGCTCGACTACGCCCACGTGCGCGCCGGGAACCCCGGTGTCGTGTACTGCTCGATCACGGGGTTCGGCACGGGCGAGGGCGCCTCGCTCGCCGGGTACGACCTGCTCGTGCAGGCCGTCGGGGGGCTCATGAGCATCACGGGGGAGCCCGACGGCGAGCCGAGCAAGGTCGGGGTGGCACTCGTCGACGTGCTCACCGGCCAGAACGCCGTCGCCGGCATCCTGCTCGCGCTGCGCGAGCGCGAGCGCACGGGGCAGGGCCAGCTCGTCGAGGTCAACCTGCTGCAGAGCCTGCTCTCGGCGCTCACCAACCAGGCCTCGTCGACGCTCGCCACGGGCGTGCCGCCCCGCCGGCTCGGCAACGAGCATCCGAGCATCGCGCCGTACGCGGTGTTCCACGCCGCCGACCGCCCGCTCGTGATCGCCGTGGGCAACGACAAGCAGTTCCGGGCGCTCGCCGAGGTGCTGGGCGCCCCCCGTCGGTCGAGTAGTGCGCGGAGCGAGCGTATCGAGACCACGGAGGGTCTCGATACGGCCCTGGCGGGCCTACTCGACCGGCGGGTCGGGCTCGCCGACGACCCGCGCTTCGCCTCCAACACCGACCGGGTCGCGCATCGCGCCGAGCTTCGGGCGGCCATCGAGGCGGCGCTCGCCGCGGCATCCGCGGCGCACTGGGTCGACGCCCTGGCGCGCGCCGGGGTGCCCGCGGGGCTCGTGAACGACGTGGCCGAGGCGATCGCGTTCGCCGAGGGGCTCGGACTCGAGCCGGTGGCCGAGATCGCGGCGGGGGATGACGCGGGGGCGGGGGGTCTCGAGACGCTCGCTGCGCTCGCTCCTCGACCCGCACAGGGCGCCGCTCCTCGACCCGCACACGTGCATCGCTCGATCGCGAACCCGATCGGGCTGTCCGCGTCCCGACCCCGCTACCGCGCCGCGCCGCCCGCCCTGGGCGAGCACGACGGCGCCGACTGGCTCCCACGAGCATGACCGAAAGGACCACCATGACCGCACCGACCGTCACCGCACCCCGCATCGACGCGGTGTTCGACCTCGACGCCCTCCTCAGCGACGAGGAGCGCGAGTGGCGCGACCGCGCGCGCCGCTTCGCGCAGGAGCGCATCCTCCCGGTGATCGAGCAGGACTTCGAGGACAAGCACTTCCGGAAGGAGCTCGTGCGCGAGGCCGGCGAGCTCGGCTTCCTCGGCATGCACCTCGCGGGCTACGGCTGCGCGGGCGCGAGCGCCGTGAGCTACGGCCTCGTGTGCCTCGAGCTCGAGGCCGCCGACTCGGGCTGGCGCACCTTCGTGTCGGTGCAGGGGTCGCTCGCGATGAGCTCGATCCACAAGTACGGCTCCGAGGAGCAGAAGCAGCGCTGGCTGCCGGGCATGGCGACGGGCGAGCTCATCGGATGCTTCGCCCTCACCGAGCCGCAGGGCGGCAGCGATCCCGCCGCCATGACCACGGTCGCGCGCCGCGACGGCGACGGCTGGGTGCTCGACGGCGCGAAGCGCTGGATCGGCCTCGCCTCGCTCGCCGACGTCGCCGTCGTGTGGGCGCGCGTCGAGGACCCGTCGGGCGCGTACGGGCAGGGCGCCCACGCGATCCGCGGCTTCCTCGTTCCCACCTCCACCCCGGGCTTCACCGCCA
This sequence comes from Agromyces tardus, assembly GCF_003710805.1. GTDB lineage: Bacteria > Actinomycetota > Actinomycetes > Actinomycetales > Microbacteriaceae > Agromyces > Agromyces tardus. The sequence continues at coordinate 18,930 of NZ_RHHB01000014.1, forward strand.
CCCCCATCGACGGCAAGCTCGCGATGCGCGCGTCGGTGCAGTGCGACATCACGTTCGAGGGCGTGCGGCTCGACGCCGACGCGATCCTGCCCGGGGCATCCGGACTCTCTGGGCCCTTCGGCTGCCTCAACGAGGCGCGCTACGGCATCGTGTGGGGCGCGATGGGCGCCGCCCGCTCGTGCCTCGAGGCGGCGCTCGAGCGCTCGGTGACCCGCGAGGTCTTCGGCAAGCCGATCGGCGCGAACCAGCTCATCCAGGCGAAGCTCGCCGACATGTTCCTCGAGGTCGAGAAGGGCGTGCTGCTCGCCCTGCACCTCGGCCGCCTCAAGGAGCGCGGCGCGCTCACGCCCGCGCAGATCTCGGTGGGCAAGCTCAACAGTGTGCGCGAGGCGCTGCAGATCGCGCACGAGGCGCGCGCGATCCTCGCGGGCGACGGCATCACCGACGCGTGGCCCGTCATGCGGCACGCCGCGAACCTCGAGGCGGTGCGCACCTACGAGGGCACCGACGAGATCCACCAGCTCATCCTCGGCCGGGCCCTCACCGGGCTCAACGCGTTCTGAGGGGAACGGCCGTGAGCGAATCCAGGACGGGTCAGCGGGCGGATGCCGCCGCCGAGCCGACGGCCGCGTCGGTGACGGATGCCGCGACCGACGTCGACCGCGCCGTGCGGGACGCTGCGGCATCCGGACTCGACCGTGCGTCGCGCGACGACCGCGCCCGCTGGCTCACCGCGATCGCCGACGCCCTCGAGGCCGCCCGCGACGAGCTCATGGCGATCGCCCGCGAGGAGACCCATCTGTCGGAGGCGCGCCTGAACGGCGAGGTCGGCCGTACCGCGACCCAGCTGCGCTTCTTCGCCGGCGTGGTGCGCGAGGGCTCGTACCTCGAGGCGACGCTCGACTCGCCCGACCGCTCGCTCGTGCCGCCCCGGCCCGACCTGCGGCGCATGCTGCGGCCGCTCGGCGTCGTGGGCGTGTTCGGGGCCTCGAACTTCCCGTTCGCCTTCTCGGTGCTCGGCAACGACACCGCCTCCGCGCTCGCCGCGGGGTGCCCGGTGGTCGCGAAGGCGCACCCGGGGCATCCGCGGCTCTCGCGGCGCACGGTCGAGGTCGCGCGCGACGCACTCGCGGCGGCGGGCGGACCGGAGTCGGCCGTGACCCTCGTCGAAGGGCTCGACGCGGGCGTGGCGCTCGTGACGGATCCGCTCGTGACCGCGGTGGGCTTCACCGGGTCCACGCGCGGCGGACGTGCGCTGTTCGACCTCGCCGCGGCGCGCCCGGCACCCATCCCGTTCTACGGGGAGCTCGGCTCCATCAACCCCGTGGTGGTCACCCGGGCAGCCGCAACCGCCGACGTCGACGGCATCGCCGCGGGCCTCGCCGGCTCGTTCACGCGCGACGGCGGTCAGTACTGCACCAAGCCGGGGCTCGTGCTCGTGCCTGCCGGGGCCGGCTTCGAGGACGCGCTCGCCGGCTCGCTCGCCGGCGCGGCACCGCAGCGGCTGCTCACCGAGGGCATCGCGGCGGCCTTCGACCGAGGGGCCGGAGCCATCGCCGAGCGCGACGACGTCGAGGTGGTCTTCCGCGGCGAGGCGACGGATGCCGCGGCGCCCGTCGTGATCGCCACCTCGGCCGTCGCGTTCGCGCACGCACACGAGGCCTTCCTCGAGGAGCACTTCGGCCCGCTGACCGTGCTCGTGCGCTACGACGGCGACGACGAGCTCGCGGACGCGCTCCGCGTGCTCGAGGGCTCGCTCACCGCGTCGATCCAGCACGCGCCGGGCGAGGACGTCGGGCCGCTCGCAGAGGCGCTCGGCCGCATCTCGGGCCGCCTCGTCTTCAACGGCTGGCCCACGGGCGTCGCCATCGCGTGGGCGCAGCACCACGGCGGATCATGGCCCGCGACGACGGCCTCGGTGCACACGTCGGTCGGGGCGACCGCCATCCGCCGCTGGCTCACCCCGATCGCCTACCAGGACGCGCCCGCGGCCGTGCTGCCGCCCGAGCTCGCCGACGGCAACCCGCTCGGCGTGCCACGCCGTGAGGACGGCGTGCTCGTCGCCGCCCGCTGAGTCGACCCGGGAACGTCGAAGGCCGGCGCCACGCGCGAGCGCGGCGCCGGCCTCTCGCTCGACCGGAGCCCGGGTCAGTTGATGCCGGGGATGATCACCCAGTGGTTCACGAGGACCAGCCAGATGGCGATCACCACGATCGCGGCGATCGTGAGCCCGCGACCGGTGCGACCGCCGGCGAACAGGGCGACGACCAGTGCGATGAGGGTGGCGACGCCGAGCACCACCGAGCCCCAGGGGACGGGCACGAAGAACGACAGGATGAACAGCGCGGCGACGATGATCTCGATGACGCCGACGATCGTGCTGCCGCCGCGTGCGCGAAGGCGCCAGATTCCGTCGACGAGCGCGAGGACGCCGCCGATGATGCCGAAGATGACGAGCAGGCTGAAAGTGATCACGTGGATTCCTTCGGTTGGTGTGGGGGGCACCGCGACGGGGGAGAGGACTCCCTCGACCGCGCTCAGCCTAGCGACGCGGTGGATTCCGCGTCGAGGGTTGCGCTCGCGCCATCCGAACGTGTATGCCGCGGAGGGAATGCTGGCGGAGCGGGTGCGAAATCCACGGATCGGGGAATGGAAACAGGGCGTCATCCGGTTTCACCCCGTGGCCGTCGGCGTGATGGACTCGTCCCCGCCGGGCGACGGACCGAAGCCACGGCACATCCGCCGACATCGCACGACCGATGTCACCGACATCCGAAACGGAGCACCATCCATGCCTCGCACCCGCACCCTGCTCGGCCTCGCCGCCGCATCCGCCGCCGTCATCGCCCTCGCCGCCTGCTCGTCGGGCACCTCCGGGTCGGCAGGCAGCACGGATGCCGCGGGCGACGAGTACGGGCTCGTGACCGCGGGCACCCTCACCGTCGCCACCGAGGGCACCTACCGTCCCTTCAGCTACCACGAGGACGGATCGGGCGACCTCGTCGGCTACGACGTGGAGATCGCCGAGGCGGTGGCCGACGAGCTCGGGCTCGACATCGAGTTCCAGGAGACCCAGTGGGACGCGATCTTCGCGGGTCTCGACGCCGGCCGCTTCGACGTGATCGCGAACCAGGTGTCGATCAACCCGGAGCGCGAGAAGCAGTACCTCTTCAGCCAGCCCTACACCGTCTCGCCCGGCGTCATCGTCGTGAAGCAGGGCGACTCCTCGATCTCGTCGTTCGACGACCTCGCGGGCAAGACCACCGCGCAGTCGCTCACGAGCAACTGGTACGAGCTCGCCCAGGAGTCGGGCGCGAACGTCGAGGCCGTCGAGGGCTGGGCGCAGGCCGTCGCGCTGCTCGAGCAGGGCCGTGTCGACGCGACGATCAACGACAAGCTCACCTTCCTCGACTACGTGAACACCAACGGGGCCTCGGGCCTCGAGGTCGCGGCCGAGACCGACGACCCGTCGCTCAGCGCGCTCGCGTTCACGAAGGACAAGGAGTCGCTCGTCGCGGCGGTCGACGCGGCGCTCGCCGAGCTGCAGGCCGACGGCACGATCGCGAAGATCGGCGAGAAGTACTTCGGCGAGGACGTCTCGGAGTAGCCATGTCCGAGGGCTGGCAGCTGTTCCTCGAGTCGTTCTGGCCCATCGTCTTGGGCGGACTCACCGGCACGATCCCGCTCGCGCTCGCGTCGTTCGCGATCGGGCTCGTGATCGCCCTCGGCATCGCGCTCATGCGGCTGTCGGGCAATCGCGTCGTGTCGGGCATCGCCCGGTTCTACGTGTCGGTGATCCGGGGAACGCCGCTGCTCGTGCAGCTCTTCGTGATCTTCTACGGACTGCCGTCGCTCGGCCTCGTGATCGACCCGTGGCCGAGCGCGATCATCGCGTTCTCGCTCAACGTCGGTGGCTACGGGGCCGAGATCATCCGCGCCGCGATCCTCTCGGTGCCCAAGGGCCAGTGGGAGGCCGGCTACACGATCGGGATGTCGCGGGGCACGACCCTGCGCCGCGTCATCCTGCCGCAGGCCGCGCGCGTCTCGGTGCCGCCGCTCTCGAACACCTTCATCTCGCTCGTGAAGGACACCTCGCTCGCGTCGCTCATCCTCGTGACCGAGCTGTTCCGCGTCGCGCAGCAGATCGCCGCGTTCAGCCAGGAGTTCATGCTGCTCTACCTCGAGGCGGCGCTCATCTACTGGCTGTTCTGCCTCGTGCTCTCGAGCGGGCAGGGCATGATCGAGAAGAGGCTGGACCGCTATGTCGCACACTGACCCGCTGCAACCGCCGCACGCGAACGGCGACGAGACGACCGAGCTGCTCTCGGCACGCGGCATCCGCAAGTCGTTCGGCGACAACGTCGTGCTGCAGGGCATCGACTTCGGGGTGCGTCGCGGCGAGGTCGTCACCCTCATCGGGCCCAGCGGCTCGGGCAAGACCACCGTGCTGCGCTCGCTCAACGGCCTCGAGACGCCGGATGCCGGCACGCTCGAGTTCGACGGCGGCCCCGCGATCGACTTCGCGCGGCCCGTCCCCCCGAAGCAGCGACTCGCGATGCGCGACCGCTCGGCGATGGTGTTCCAGCAGCACAACCTGTTCCCGCACCGGACGGTGCTCGAGAACGTCATCGAGGGCCCGGTGCGCGTGCAGCGGGTGCCGAAGGCGCGTGCGGTCGCCGAGGCCGAGGCGCTGCTCGAGCGGGTGGGGCTGGCCGAGAAGCGCGACGCGTACCCGCACGAGCTCTCGGGCGGGCAGCAGCAGCGCGTCGGCATCGTGCGCGCCCTGGCCCTCAAGCCCGACCTGCTGCTCTTCGACGAGCCCACGAGCGCCCTCGACCCCGAGCTCGTGGGCGAGGTGCTGCACGTCATCAAGGAGCTCGCCGACGAGGGCTGGACGATGGTCGTGGTCACGCATGAGCTGAGCTTCGCGCGCCAGGCCGCCGACGAGGTGCTGTTCATGGACGGCGGCGTGATCGTGGAGCGCGGGGCTCCCGCCGACATCTTCACGAACCCGCGCGAGGAGCGCACCCGGCGATTCCTCGACCGCATCCTGCGGCCGCTCGACTAGCGGGAGCGGGCGCGCCGTCTCGCGACCAGCCGGCCGCCAGCCGCGACGGCGTACCGTGAGCACATGACCGCCAGCGCCCCCGGCTCCGCCGTCGGCGAGCGGGTGCGGGCGGAGGAGCGGGCGAGCGAGCTCGTGCCGGAGCCTGCCCGCGACCCACGGCGCGTGGCCCTCGGGGCGTTCCGGCTCGCGATCGCGGCGACCGAGGTGGTCGCCCTCATCGGCAACTTCACCTACGTGCTCGGCTTCCGCCTCTTCGCGACGGTGAACTTCTTCAGCTACTTCACCGTGCTGTCGGCCATGCTCGCCGTGGTCACGCTGCTCGTCGCCGCCTGGTACGCGATCCTGCGCCCACGGGACCCGGTGTTCCTCGGCGTCTTCCGCACGATGGTCACGGTCTACCTCGTGGTGTCGGGCATCGTGTTCGGCCTCATCGTGGCGCAGGCGTCGAGTGTCGACTACCGCGTCGACGTGCCGTGGTCGGACACGCTCCTGCACTTCGTCGTGCCGGCGCTCGCCCTCATCGCCTGGACGGTCGACGCCGTGATCGCCGTGAACCCGCCGGTGCCCTGGGCGACCGTCGGCTGGGTGCTCGTGATCCCGACGATCTGGCTCGTCTACACGCTCCTGCGCGGCGCCGACGTGGGCTGGTACCCCTACTTCTTCCTCGATGAGACGCAGGTGGGCGGCTTCCCGGGCGTCATCGGCTACTGCGCCGTCGTGCTCGCGATCTTCGTGGCGGTCACCGCAGTGCTCGTGGCCGTGCACCGCGGGTTCGCCCGCAGGGCGGTGCGCCGAGCGGATGCCACGGCCTGACGTCGTCGCGTTCGGTTCCGGCCGGGTCGCGGTGCTGCTCCCGCGTTCGCACCGGCGTCTACGGCGTCGGCGTCGGAGTGGCGGACGGCGTCGGGATCGCCGGGGCGGGCGGCGCGAACGGCGCGAGCGCCGCGAGCACCTCCGCCTCGAAGTCGGCGTCGTTGAGCGTTTCGAGCCGCAGCGCCTGGTCGGCGGCGATGACGCCGACGAGCACCGAATCGGCGCCGGCCGAGGCCGGGTCGAGGTCGAGCCAGGCGGCGACCGTCGGCGCCTCGCCGACGACGGTGAGGACGTTCGGCGCGGATGCCGGCGCGGGCGCTGCGACCGCGGCATCCGTCGCACCGCGCCAGAACGGCTCGTCGAATCGCAGCCAGACGAGGTCGACCACGCCCATGCCGAGCAGCGAGATCGCGCGCTGCTGCCGCAGCGGCAGCGGCGGATCGAACGCGATCGTGTCGGTCTTGAGCACGCCGAGCGATGCGGTGACCACGACGCGGTCGGCGCGCAGCGACTCGCCGGTGTCGAGGCGCAGGCTCACCCGGTCGTCGCTGAGCACGATGTCGGTCACGGCGCTCGCGCCCGCGATGTCGAGGCCGTCGGAGAGCAGCTGGATCAGCCCCTTCCAGCCGTCGACCACGCGGGCGGTCGGCGCCCAGGCTCGGTCGGGGTCGACCTCGAGCGCGGAGACGTGCGTCGGTGCCGCGCCCGTCGCCGGTTCGACGCCGGTGGCGAGGGCGTGCACCAGCCACTCCTCGGGGCTCGCGCCCGAGGCATCCGGTTCGCTGGAGAGCGGCGCGATGCCCGAGCGGGTGAGCGCGGCCGCGAGCGAGACGTCCGACGGCTGCTGCACGGCCCAGGCCTGCGCGTCGCGGATCGCGTCCCAGCCGGTGGGGGGCACGCCGGCGAGCGACTCGCCGCCGACGGTGCGCACGCCGACCACGGGGACGAACGACTCGGTCGTGACGGAGGCGTCGCCGAGCACGCCGCGCATCGAAGCGCCGTCGGAGACGAACGGACTGCCGAGCTCCACGGGCACGGGGAAGTTGTTGTCGGCGACGGTGCGCAGGCGCCCGCCGAGCCGCTCGGACGCCTCGATCACGACCACCTCGAAGCCCGCGTCGGTGAGGCTGCGCGCCGCGGCGAGCCCGGCGATGCCGGCCCCGACCACGGCGATGCGCTCGCCGGGCTCGGCGAGGTCGGCGATCACGCGGGCGGCGCGCAGGCCCTCGCCGTAGGCGCCGTGCACCGTTCCGGGCGCGTCGTCGGAGGTGGCCTCGCCCGCGATCACGAGGCGGTCGCGCACCGGCTCGCCGAGGATCTGGCGTTGGGTGTGATCGCTCCCGACCCCGTCGTAGCTGACCGCGCCCCGCACGAACGGATCGGCGCCCCACCGCGAGCGGCGCATCGCCGTGGGCTGGGGCACCCCGGGTGGCGGGGGAGTGGACGGCGGGGCCGACGTGGTCGCGGGAGCGCTCGAGGGCGTCACGGTGGGTCGCGGCTCGTTCCAGGTGCACCCGGCGAGCGTCGCCGCGACGCCCGAGAGCGTGGCGACGAGGAAGGTGCGCCGCGGCAGTCCGCCGCCGGACGCCGCCCGTGAGTCCATGCTGCTCAGGCTATCCGTTCGTCCGGCTGCATCGCCTCAGCCGGCGGGCGACCCGGCCGCCGCGCGGAAGGCGGCGGCGAACCGGGGCAGGCCCGCCTCGATGGTCTCCATCGTGGCGGTGAGCGAGATGCGGAAGAAGCCCGGCGTCTCGAACATGCGCCCGGGCAGCACGAGCACGCCCTCGCGGTCCAGCGCTCGCGTGAACTCGACATCGTCGTCGAGCGGCGACTCGGGGAAGAGGTAGAACGTCCCTTCGGGCAGGGCGACGCGGTAGCCGATGTCCCGCAGGGCGGCCACCATCACGTCGCGCTTGCGCTGGAAGAGCGGGAGGTCGAACGCGAGCGTCTCGAGCCGCGGCAACGCGTACTGCATCGACACGTTGGGGAAGAGCCATCCGCCCGCGATCTGCACGGTCTCGATCGCATCCCGGAAGGCCTTCCGGTCGGGCATCGTGGGAGGCACGGCGAGGTACCCGACGCGCTCGCCGGGAGACAGCAGCGTCTTGCCGTAGCTGTAGGCGAGGAAGCTCCACGGGTAGAACTCAACCGGGCTGCGGAAGCGCCGGCCGTCGAAGACGATGCGGTTGTAGGCCTCGTCGGAGATGAGGAAGATGCGGCGCCCATTCCGTGCCGACGCCTCCTCGAGGATCGCGGCGAGGCGGTCGAGCGTCGCTGGCGGATAGATCCGCCCGGTGGGGTTGTTCGGGCTGTTCACGATCACGATGCGCGTGCGCGGCGTGATGGCGGCCGCGATGGCGTCGAGGTCGAGGTCGAGCGTCTCCCGGTCGATCGACACCTTCACCGGCACGAGTCCGGCCTCCAGGATGAGCGGCTCGTAGAGGAACCACGGCGGGAGGCTGTAGACGACCTCGTCGCCCGCGTCGCCGACGATCTTCAGCGCGGTCGAGATCGCCGCGAAGCCGCCCGTGGTCAGGTGCACGTCGCCGACCTCGAAGGGAATGCCGAGGTGCCGGCGCAGCGACTCCGTCGCGGCCTCGATGGCCTTCGCGTCGCCGAAGTTGTACGCGAACCACAGCTCGTGCTGCGGCACCAGGGCGTCGCGGAGAATGTCGACGTACGCCTGCGACGGCGGGTCGTGCGGATCGCCGAACGTGAAGTCGAGCACGCCGGGCTCGTGCCGTCGATGCTCGTAGCCCGAGAGCCGGTAGAACTCGTACAGCAACTGGAACGGCGTCGCAGCGGCGACGGATGCGACTCGGTCGGAGGTGGATCGGTCGGCCATGAACTCGTCTCCCCCCGGAGATCTTGAGCGTCGTCGGCACGACGGCCCTGCGGATGCCGCCCATGGTACTCCCAGGGCGGCATCCGCCTTCGCGTCAGGCCGCGAAGCCGTCGGCGACCGTGAGGGCCTCATCGATGATGTCGAGGCCGCGCACCAGTTCCTGCTCGGTGATGACGAGCGGCGGTGCCACGTGCATGCGGTTGAAGTGCACGAACGGCCAGAGGCCGGCCTGCTTGCAGGCGGCGGCGACGGCGGCCATCGGCGCGGCATCCGCCCCGCTCGCGTTGAACGGCACGAGGGGTTCGCGGGTCTCGCGGTCGCGTACGAGCTCGATCGCCCAGAAGAGGCCGAGCCCGCGCACGTCGCCGACCGACGGATGCGTCGCCGCGATCTCGCGCAGGCGCGGCTCGACGACGCGCTCGCCGAGGTCGCGCACGCGCTCGAGGATGCCGTCGCGCTCGAACACCTCGAACGTCGCGACGCCCGCGGCGCACGCGAGCGGGTGGCCCGAGTACGTGAGGCCGCCCATGAACGCGACGGTGTCGAAGTGCGACGCGATCCGCTGCGAGATCACCACGCCGCCGAGCGGCACGTACCCGGAGTTCACGCCCTTGGCGAAGGTGATGAGGTCGGGCACGACGCCGAAGTGGTTCACCGCGAACCACTCGCCGACGCGGCCGAAGCCCACCATGACCTCGTCGGCGATGTAGACGATGCCGTACTTGTCGGCGAGCGCTCGCACGCCCTGCAGGTAGCCGGGCGGGGGCACGAGCACGCCGTTCGTGCCCACGACGGTCTCGAGGATGATCGCCGCGACCGTGTTCGCGCCCTCGAGGGTGATGACCTGCTCGAGGTGGGCGAGCGCGCGCTCGGTCTCCTGCTCGGGGCTGTCGGAATGGAACGACGACCGGTAGGGGTACGGGCCGAGGAAGTGCGCGACGCTGCCGTCGCTCGGCTCGTTCGCCCAGCGGCGGGGATCGCCCGTGAGCGAGATCGCCGTGGCGGTGCCGCCGTGGTAGCTGCGGTACATCGACAGCACCTTGCGGCGGCCGGTGACGGCGCGGGCCATGCGCACGGCGTATTCGTTCGCGTCCGCCCCGCCGTTCGTGAAGAACACCTTGTCGAGGTCGCCGGGGGCCACCTCGGCGATGCGCCGGGCGAGCTCGCCGCGCACGTCGGAGGCCATCGACGGCTGGATCGTCGCGAGGCGGCCCGCCTGCTGCTGGATCGCCGCGACGAGGTCGGGGTGCTGGTGCCCGAGGTTGAGGTTCACGAGCTGGCTCGAGAAGTCGAGGAACGAGTTGCCCTGGTAGTCCCAGAACGTCGAGCCCTCGCCCGCGGCCACGGGCAGCGGGTCGATGAGGGCCTGCGCGCTCCAGGAGTGGAAGACGTGGCTGCGGTCGTCGGCGCGCACCTGCGCCTCGGCGGCGGCATCGGGCAGCGGATGCCGCGTGCCGTGCCGATCGGTGTACGTCGCCGTCTCGACGAGCGTGTCGGTCATGGAGGGTCCTTTCGGGTCGCCGGTCGAGTAGCGGCGGAGCCGCCTATCGAGACCCGGTCGTCGCTGGTCTCGATACGCGCTGCGCGCTTCTCGACCGGCGGGATGGTCTCGATACGCGCTGCGCGCTTCTCGACCGGCGGGATGACTAGTGGTTCGAGGGGAAGCCGAGGTTGATCTGCGACTCGCTCGGCTCGGGCCAGCGCGAGGTCACGACCTTCGAGCGGGTGTAGAAGTGCACCGACTCGGGGCCGTAGATGTGCGAGTCGCCGAAGAGCGAGTTCTTCCAGCCGCCGAACGAGTACGCGCCGATCGGCACGGGGATCGGCACGTTCACGCCGACCATGCCGACCTCGATGTCGAACTCGAAGCGGCGCGCGGTGCCGCCGTCGCGCGTGAAGATCGCGACGCCGTTCGCGAAGCGGCTCGCGTTGATGAGCTCGACCGCCTCCTCGTACGACTCGACGCGCACGACCGAGAGCACCGGGCCGAAGATCTCGTCCTCGTACACCTTCATGCCGGGCTGCACGTGGTCGACGAGCGAGACGCCCACGAAGAAGCCGTCGTTGTCGAACTGCTGCTGCGTGCCGTCGACGACGACCGTGGCGCCCTCGGCCGCGGCGTTCGTGACGTACGAGGCGACCTTGTCGCGGTGCTCGCGCGTGATGAGGGGGCCCATCTCGCTCGAGGGGTCGGTGCCGTCGCCGATCTTCAGCGCGCCCATGCGCGAGCGCACGGCCTCGACGAGGTCGTCGGCCACGTCGCCCACGGCGACGAGCACCGACACGGCCATGCAGCGCTCGCCGGCCGAGCCGTATGCGGCCGACACCGCGGCATCCGCTGCGCCCTCGAGGTCGGCGTCGGGCATGACGACCATGTGGTTCTTCGCGCCGCCGAGCGCCTGGACGCGCTTGCCGTTGGCTGAGGCGCGCTCGTAGATCGAGCGGGCGATCGGGGTGGAGCCGACGAACGAGATCGCGCGCACGTCGGGCGAGTCGAGGATCGCGTCGACCGCGACCTTGTCGCCGTTGACGACGTTGAGCACGCCGTCGGGGAGCCCGGCCTCCTGGAAGAGCTTCGCGAGGAAGAGCGAGGCGCTCGGGTCCTTCTCGGACGGCTTCAGCACGACCGTGTTGCCGCACGCGATCGCCGAGGCGACCATCCACAGCGGCACCATGACGGGGAAGTTGAACGGCGTGATCGCCCCGACGACGCCCACGGGCTGCTTCACCGAGTGCACGTCGACGCCGCGCGCGACCTGCTCCGAGCGCTCGCCCTTCAGCAGGTGCACGAGGCCGGCGGCGAACTCGATGTTCTCGATGCCGCGCGAGATCTCGCCCTTGGCGTCGGAGATGACCTTGCCGTGCTCGTTCGTGAGGATCTCGGCGAGCTCGTCCTGGCGCTCGACGAGCAGGTGACGCAGCTTGAAGAACACGTCGGCGCGCTTCACGAGCCCGGTCGCGCGCCAGCCCGGCAGCGCGGCCTTGGCCGTGGCGATCGCGGCGTCGACCTCCTCGGTCGAGGCGAAGGCGACCTCGCGGGCGACCTCGCCCGTGGCGGGGTTGTACACGGGACCGGTGCGGTCGGCGCTGCCGACCTCCTGTCCGCCGACGAAGTGTCGGACGAGGGTGCGGGTGAGGGTGTCGCTCATGGCGCTCCTTGGTGCGTTCGGGTGGCGGATGCCGCGGCATCCGCAGCTGCAGTGCAGCCGGCTCGCAATCATCGGACAGATCGACCGACGTCGTCTAAGCTGGCGTTTCCCCCAGTGTGACAGAGGCAGAGAGGCGGCTCGGATGGCACTCCGTCGCGAAGACGAGTCGATTCGAACGGATCGTCCGGACGGTGCTCCTGCGTCGGTGCCCAGTGATGACGGGCTCCCGACGGTTCGTGAGATCCTCGAGCTCGACGCGTTCGCGGGCGGGGTCGCCGAGGTGCTCGTGGGCGACGCGGCCCTCGAGGCGAGGGTGCGGTGGGTGCACGTCTCCGACAGTCCGGGGGTGGCGCGGCTGCTCGACGGCGGCGAGCTGCTGCTGTCGACGGGCGCGGGCTGGCCGGCCGAGCCCGACGAGTTGCGGGCGCTCATCGCCGGGCTCGTCGAGACGGGGCTCTCGGGGCTCGTGCTCGAGCTCGGCGCCCACTACCGCTACGTGCCCGCGGTCGTCGTCGACACCGCAGCAGAACACGGTCTCGCGCTCGTCGCCCTGCACCGCGAGGTGAAGTTCGTCGCCCTCACCGAGGCCGTGCACCGGCGCATCATCTCGGAGCAGACCGCGGCGCTGCACGCCCGCGACGAGGTGCGCGAGCGCTTCACGGCGCTCGCCCTGCGCGGCGCGCCCGCCGACTTCATCGTGCAGCAGCTCGCGCAGACGCTCGGCTCGCCCGTGGTGCTCGAGAACCTCGCGCACGAGGTCGTCGCCGCGGAGGTGGCGCCGTCGGCCGAGCACGAGCTGCTGGCCGACTGGCAACGGCGCTCGCGCGACGCGCATCGTCGCGACGCCGACCGCCGCCGAGCCCATGCGGCGGCGCCCGCCGACGGCTGGCTCGTCGTGCCCGTCGAGGCGCGCGGCATCCGCTGGGGCCACCTGATCGCGTTGCCGGGGCCGGCGCACCCTGCGGGCCGAACGAGCGTGCTCGAGCAGGGCGCGATCGCCCTCGCCCTCGGCCGCCTCGCCGACGGCGACGACGACTCGTGGGCGCGCATCGGCCGGCAGCGACTCGTCGAGGGGCTCCTCGCGGGGCGCTTCGCAGGCGTCGCCGGCGCGACCGCCCGGGTCGAGGCGGCGGGGCTCCCGCTCATGGGGGCGAGCCTGTTCGGCCTCGTGGTGACCGGTGGCCGGGTTGCCACCGGCGTAGCGGATGCCGCGGCCAGGGCCCTCGGCGGCCGCGCCCTCGACGGCACGGCACCGGGCGGTGCGGCGCCTGCGTCGGCGCGGGTGGTGCTGCTGTCGCTGCCCGGCGGAACGCGGTTCGATGACGCCGCAGCGCGGCGGTTCGCGGCGTCGCTCGTGGGTGCTGCCGGTCCGGCGGATGCCGCTGCGGCCGGCGTCGTGCTCTCGATCGGCACGCCCGCGCGCGACCTCGAGGGCATGCTCGTGGCGGTGCAGGAGTCGCTCGACCTCGCCGCGACGCCCCTGCCGCGCGCGGCGCGCGGTCCCGTCATCCGCCGTGCCGACGATCGGCCGCTCGTTCGGCTCGTGACGTCGCTGCGCGACGACCACCGGCTGCAGGAGCACGGCGAGCGCATGCTCGCGCCGCTCATCGAGTACGACCTCGCGCGCGGCGGCGACCTGCTCGACGTGCTCGGCGCGATGCTCGCGCACCCCGGCAACCGCACCGCAGCGGCGGCGGCGAGCCACCTCTCGCGATCGGTGTTCTACCAGCGGCTCGCGCTCATCGGAGACCTGCTCGACGCCGACCTCGACGACGGCGAGACGCTCACGGCGTTGCACCTGGCGCTGCTCGTGCGGCGCACCGCGGCGCGCTGACCCCTCTCCCCGCCGGTCGAGTAGCGAAGCGTATCGAGACCCGAGCCGCAGATGGTCTCGATACGCGCTCCGCGCTACTAGACCGGCGGGTGCGCGGTCGCCGGTCGAGGAGCGAAGCGTCCCGAGACCCTCGCCGTCGACGCCCTTCACTTGCTATTGACAAGTGCACTTGCAAAGAGCAAGCTGGTGCACATCAACCCGGACCGACACCGATCACGCAACTGGAGGACACCATGAGCACCAGCATCTTCGTCAACCTGCCCACGACCGACCTCGAGCGCTCGAAGGCGTTCTACGAGGCGCTCGGCTTCACCATCAACCCGATGTTCACCGACGAGAACGCGGCCTGCGTCGTGCTCGCCGACAACATCTACTTCATGGTGCTCACCCGCGAGTACCTCGGCACCTTCACCGACAAGCAGATCGTCGACCCGAAGACCCAGGCTCAGACGAGCATCGCGTTCACCCGCGACTCCCGCGACGAGGTCGACGAGGTGCTCGCAAAGGGACTCGCCGCCGGCGGCACCGAGCCGCGCGAGGCGCAGGACCTCGGCTTCATGTACTCGCGCGACCTCGAGGACCCCGACGGCAACATCCTCGGGTTCCTCTACATGGAGCCCGCGGCGGCGCAGATGGGGCCCGACGCCTACCTCGCCGAGCAGGCCGGCGCGACGCCGTCGACGACGGCCTGACCCGGCCCGCAACATGGCTGCACGCGGGGCGCGCGGCTTCGGCCAGTACAGCGGCGCAGCCCGGGCGCTCGAGCGGGTCGGGGATCGATGGGCACTCCTCATCGTCCGCGACCTGCTCGTCGGACCGCGCCGATACGGAGACCTGAAGGCGGGCCTCCCGCGCATCCCCACGAACATCCTCAGCGACCGGTTGCGCGAGCTGCAGGAGACGGGCGTCATCCGCCGCGTGCCGACCGTGCGCGGCGGCTATGAGCTCACCGAACTCGGTCGCGGGCTCGAACCCGTCGTCGTCGCCCTCGAACGCTGGGGCTGGTCGGTGCCCGGCGAGCCCGCCGAGGGCGACCTCGTGTCGAGCGACGCACTCGCGATGGCGCTGCGCGCCGCGTTCCGGTCGGATGCCGCGGCCGGGATGCCGTCCACGGAGTACGTGCTCCACGTGGGCGGCGTCTCGGTCGCGGCGGTCGTCGTGCACGGCACGCTCGACGTCGTGCCGATCGGACCGGGCGCGCTCCCGCAGCCGCGACGAGCGGAGCCCGAGCCGGCGTTCGAGGCGTGGGTCGAGCTCGCACTCGCCCCGGTCGAGTTCCGCGACCTGCTCGTGGGCGCGCTCGACCTCGCGTCCGTGTCGCTCCTCGCCGGCGACGCCGAGACGCTCGTGCGCTTCACGCGCACGTTCCGCATCGACCCGGTGGTGCCGCCGACGGATGCCGCGACCGCATCGGATGCCGCCGCGGCATCCGTCGCCTGATTGCGCCCCCGCCGGTCGAGTAGCGCGGAGCGCGTATCGAGACCCGGGGCCGCGGTCTCGAGTCGGCCCTGGCGGGCATCCTCGACCCGCACACCACGCCTAGACGACGTCGAGCGGCTCCCGCGGCCCGTCGGGCAGCGTGACGGTGAGCGCGTCGCCCGCCCGCACGGTACCGCCGTCGACGACGACGGCCATGACGCCGGCCCGTCGATGGGTCGCACCGGATCCGTCGCGGCGGATGAGCCGCTTCATGAGACCGGACTGGAACCGGTCGATCTGCACGCACGGATTGCGCAGGCCGGTGAGCTCGACCTCGGCCGAGTCGCCCAGCCGGATCCGGGTGCCACGCGGGAGCGCGAGCAGGTCGACGCCCGCGGTCGTCACGTTCTCGCCGAGCTCGCCGGGCGCGACCTCGTGGCCCTCGACGGCCAGCTCGTCGAAGAGCTCGCGCTGGATGAGGTGCACCTGCCGCAGGTTCGGCGGCGTGTCGGCGCCCTTCACGCGCGACCGATGGCGCATCTTCGGGCCCGCGTGCGCGTCGCCCTCGACGCCGTGCCCGGCGATGAGCACGATCTCGTCGCGCACGGGCTTCGAGAAGCGGTGCGCGTCGTCGCGGGCGACGGCGACGACCGTCGGCGTGTCGGAGGTGTCGGATGCGGAGTCCACCGTTCCAGTATCGTCCCGCCGGTCGAATGGGCCAGCGCCCCGCCGGTCGAGTAGGCCCGCCAGGGCCGTATCGAGACCCCGGTCGAGTAGGCCCGCAGGGCCGTATCGAGACCCCGGTCGCGAGGGGTCTCGATACGCGCTTCGCGCTACTCGACCGGCCAGGGGTCTCGATACGCGCTTCGCGCTACTCGACCGGCGAGGGGTCTCGATACGCGCTTCGCGCTACTCGACCGGCGACCGGCGCTACGGCGCCACGTACACCTTGCGCAGCGTCTGCCGCACCGTCCAGATCGTGCGCGTGCCCGCCGTGAGGCGCACGACCGAGCCCGGCCCCAGGATGATCGGGTCGGCGACCGGATGCTGGAACTCCACGGTCGCGGCGCCTGCGAGCACCACGAACACCTCGTCGGCCTCGGTGTCGTGCATCGCGCCCGGCGTCATCTCCCACACGCCCACCACTCGGCCGCCGTCGTCGTCGAGCACGAGGTGCCCGGTGGTCGGCGCGCCGGAGACGACCTGGTCGGCCGGCACGGGTTCGTGCTCGAGGGCGACGGATGCGGCATCCGCGATCGTGCTGGCAACGAGCCTGCCCACTTCGATGGTCATGAGTCGAACCCCAATCCGAGTGCGTCGAGGGTCTTCAGCAGCAGGTTGCGCCGGCCGCCCTCGTGGTCGGCGCGGTCGAGCGACCAGCGCGTGGCGTTGATGCCGAGGGATGCCGCGGGCTCCGGCGGGAACGGCAGCGGGCGCTTCCGCACCATCTCGAGCGAGGTGCGCTCGTTCTCGCGCTGCTCGAGCAGGTCGAGCATGACCTCGGCGGCGAAGCGCGTGCTCGCTACGCCGAGCCCCGTGAACCCGGCCGCATACGCGACCCGATGGTCGCGCGCGGTGCCGTAGAAGGCGGCGAACTGCGTCGACGTGTCGATCGCGCCCGCCCACCGGTGCGAGAAGCGCAGCCCCTCGAGCTGCGGGTAGGTCGTGAAGAAGTGGCTCGCGAGCTTGCGGAAGCTCTCGGGGCGCTCCTCGTACCGTTCGCGCACACGGCCGCCGTAGTGGTAGATCGCGTCGTAGCCGCCGTACAGGATGCGGTTGTCGCGCGTGAGCCGCGAGTAGTGGAACTGGTTCGCCATGTCGCCGATGCCCTGCCGGTTGGCCCAGCCGATCGACGCGAGCTGCTCGTTCGTGAGCGGCTCGGTCATGAGCACGTAGTCGTACACCGGCACGGTCATGAGTGCGTTGCGCTTGAGGAGCGAGGGGAACACATTCGTCGCGAGCACGGCGTGGCGCGCGACCACGCGGCCCTGGTCGCCGATGAGCGTCACCGCGCCGGTCGAGCCGGGCGTCGACAACCGGCGGATGGGCGACTGCTCGTAGATCTCGACACCGAGCTCCTCGGCCGCGCGTGCGAGCTCGGCCGCGAGCTTGCCGGGGTGGAGGATCGCCGAGGTGCGGGTGTTCCAGACCGCCCCGAGGTACGTAGGCGAGGCGACCTCGGCGCGGATCGCGGCCTCGTCGAGGAACCGCACGGTGTCGTCGCCGCGCGCCGCGGCATCCGCCATCGACTCGTGCAGCCACTCGAGCTGGTGCGGCTCCACGGCGACGTCGAGGGCGCCGTTGCGCTCGAACTCGAAGTCGATGCCGAGCTCGGCGCCGGCGGCCTCGATCGCGTCGAGGTTCTCGAGTCCGAGCCGGTCGAGGGTCTCGAGCTCGTCGGGCCAGCGGGCCAGGCCGTTCTCGCGGCCGTGCGTGAGGCTCGCCTCGCAGAAGCCGCCGTTGCGCCCGGATGCCGCCCAGCCGATCGTCTTCGCCTCGACGAGCACGACGTGCAGCGCCGGGTTGCGTCGCTTCGCGAGCACCGCCGTCCACAGGCCCGTGTAGCCGCCCCCGACGATGGCGAGCTCGGCGACCCGCTCGCCGGTGAGCTTCGGCCGCGGGCGCTTCGCCTCGGCCGAGAGGTCGTCGAGCCAGAACACCGACTGTCGGGTCTCGGCGAGGGCATGGTCGATGACGGATGCCGCTGGCCGGCGCCGTTCGAATACGGTCGTTCCCATCCGGGGCTCACTCCGATGCGTCGTGGTGCCCCAATCCTCCCGCGCGGGGGGGCGAGCCGCCAGTGGCGCGGTGTCGCGACATCCGCGCCGCGCCGGACGAATTGGCCGGATGGACAACTTCGGGCTGGCGCCTCATCCTTCAGGGCGACGCGGATGTCGGTGGCCCCGGGCAACATGGGATCAGCGCGATCCGCGCGACCGACCCCGCGAAGGACTGCCTGTGAGCGAACAGCCTGTCACCGACCTGCCTGCGACCCTCGACTACGCGCGCTACGAACTCGAGTTCGACGCGGACTTCTCGGGGCCCGACCTCGATCCGGCCCAGTGGGTGCCGCACTACCTTCCCCAGTGGTCGAGCCGCGAGCAGACTCGCGCGCGCTACGACGTCGGCGACGGGCTGCTCACGCTGCGGGTCGACGCCGACCAGCCGCCGTGGTCGATCGAGTACGACGGCAGCGTGCGCGTGTCGAACCTGCAGACCGGGGTGCGGTCGGGTCCGGTCGGCAGCGCTTCGGGGCAGCACCCGTTCCGCGACGGCCTCGTGGTGCGCGAGCAGCAGGCCGAGCAGCGGCTGTACGCGCCGCAGTACGGCATCGTCGAGGTCCGCGCCGCCGCTACCGACGACCCGCACAGCATGGTCGCCCTGTGGCTCATCGGCGTGGAAGACGAGCCCGAGCGCTCGGCCGAGATCTGCGTCATGGAGATCTTCGGTCGCGAGCTCACCGATGCCGCGGGCCTCGTCGGCATGGGCGTGCACCCGTTCAACGACCCCGCGGTCGCCGACGACTTCGACCGTGTGCGCGTCGAGGGCGACCTGCGCGAGTTCCACGACTACGCCATCGAGTGGCTGCCGAGCGGCATCCGCTTCTTCGTCGACGGGCGGCTCGTGCGCGAGACCGACCAGTCACCGGGCTACCCCCTGCAGCTCATGCTCGACGTCTTCCACTTCCCGCCAGAGGAGGGCGACGCCGGCCGGTATCCGAAGGAGTTCCAGGTGCAGCGGGTGCGCGGGTTCCGGCCGCGCTGATCCCGGGGCGCCCGTCGATCGAGTAGTGCGAAGCGCGACCCCGTCGATCGAGTAGCGCGAAGCGCGACCCCGTCGATCGAGTAGCGCGAAGCGCGACCCCGTCGATCGAGTAGCGCGAAGCGCGACCCCGTCGATCGAGTAGCGCGAAGCGCGTATCGAGATCCGGAACGCAGGGTCTCGATACGGCGCTGCGCGCCTACTCGACCGGCGAGGCGGCGCTGCGCGCCTACTCGACCGGCGGGGGTCGCGCTGCGTGCCTACTCGACCGGCGGGTCAGCGGGGCGCGTGCGCCTCGAGGAACTGGTACACCTCGGTCTGGTCCACGCCCGGGAACGTCCCCGTGGGCAGCGCCGCGAGCAGCGAGGTCGGGGTGCGCGCGGCCGGCCACGAGGCATCCGCCCACTTGTCGCTGAGATCGCCGGGCGCGCGGCGGCAGCACGACTCGTCGGGACAGCGTGACACCGCCCGGTGCGGTGTCTCGCGCCCTCGGAACCACTTGACGTGCTCGAAGGGCACGCCCACCGACACGGAGTACTCGCCCTCCTTGGCCTTCTCGATGCGCGAGGTGCACCAGAACGTGCCCGAGGGCGTGTCGGTGTACTGGTACCACGGGCTGAATCGGTCCTCGACGTCGAACACGGTGCGCGCCGTCCAGTTGCGGCACACGATCGTGCCCTCGACGGCGCCGAGCGCGTCGGACGGGAACTTCACCGAGTCGTTCTCGTAGGCCTTGATGATCGTGCCCGACTCGTGCACCTTCATGAAGTGCACGGGGATGTCGAGGCGCGCCGTCGCGAGGTTCGTGAAGCGGTGGGCGGCGGTCTCGTACGAGACGGCGAAGTGGTCGCGCAGCTCCTCCATCGAGATGCGGCGCAGGTTCTTCGCCTCGCTGAGGTAGCGCACCGCGGCCTGCTCGGGCAGCAGGATCGCGGCGGTGAGGTAGTTCGTCTGCACCCGCTGGCGCAGGAAGTCGCCGTAGTTGCGCGGTTCCTCATGCCCGAGCAGGTGGCTCGAGAGCGCCTGCAGGATGGGCGAGCGCGAGTCGCGCGACGGCGACTGCTGCGTGGGCAGGTAGATGCGGCCGTTGCGCTTGTCGGTCACCGACCGCGTGGAGTGCGGCAGGTCGCCCACGTAGTGCAGCGAGTAGCCCAGGTGCGAGGCCATGTCGGCGACGAGCTGGTGCGACACGGGTCCGCCGGCGTGGCCGACGGCCTCGAGCAGCTCGGCCGCGCGCGCCTCGAGCTCGGGGAAGAAGTTGTCGCGGGCGCGCATCTCGGCGCGCAGCTCGGCGTTGGCTCGCCGAGCCTCCTCCGGCGTGGCCGCGCGCTCGCGGTGCAGCCGGTCGATCTCGTTGTGCAGCGCGAGGATCGTCTGCAACGTCTGGTCGGTCATGCCCTTCGCGACGCGGAACGAGGGGAGGCCCAGCGCCGAGAACACCGGGCCGCGCTGGGCTCGCTCGACGGCGATCTCGAGGGCCGCGCGCTCCGACGGGGCGTCGGGCTTGAGCAGCTCGTCGGCCGTGGTGCCGAGGGCGAGGGCGATCGTGCGCAGCATCGAGAGGCGCGGCTCGCGCTTGCCGTTCTCGATCGCCGAGACCTGCGACGGCGCCCGGTCGATCGCGGCGGCGAGCTCGCCGAGGGTCATGCCGCGGGCGGTGCGGCGATCGCGGATGCGGCGGCCGAGCGTCAGCGCGTCGACCTCGTCGCCGTCGGCCTCGACGGCACCGAGCACGACGGGTGCGGTGGCGACGGAGGCGGCGAGGACCGTGGGGCGACGTGTGCGATCGGCGGTGACCATGCCTCATGCTCACATGAGCGAGCGGATGTCGCAAACGGAAGAACTGCGATCGTTCCGTCTTCGTGGCGGATTCCGAGCCGGAATCGGCTCAGGCTGCAGCATCCGCTCGTGAAATCAGCACGAATTTTTGCACCGGGGCGCACGCAGCCGCAGCCGCCGCCGCTGCGGCTACCAGCGACGACGTGCCACGACGGCGTCGAGCGCCGCCCACGCGAGCAGCGCGCCGGCGCCGATGGCGAGCGCGAACCCCGCCGACGCCGTCGTGACGACCCCGGAGACCGAGGGCGGCGACATGGTCAGGAACACGAGTGCCGCGACGGCCGCGCCCGCGCCAGCGAGCAGGAGCGCCGACCGGCGCACGAGCCCGGTGAGCAGGCGGCGGTCGCGGTGGTCGGCGAGGAGCCGCACGTTGACGTTGAGCGACCCGTTCTCGAGCGCGAACCCGATGCGATCGATGCGGCGGGGCAGTCTGCGCACGCTCGGCAGCAGCGCGAGCGCCTCGGTCGTGACGAGCTGGCGCACGTGTGCGGGCGTCATCTGGTCGCGGATCTGCTCGGCGGCGATCGCCCGCGACTCCTCGATGAGGTCGAAGTCGGGCACGGTGGAGCGCAGCGTGCCGTCGAGCACCGCGAAGCCGCGCGCGGCGGCGACGAACTCGGCGGGAACGGTCTGCCCGTACCGGGTCAGCAGGTCCACGAGCGCGTCGACCGTGGCGACGGTGACCACCGCGCCCGGTCCGAGCTCGAACGTGATGAAGGTGCTGAGGTCGCGCCGGAACACCGCCTCGTCGGCGCCGGGGCGCAGCGGCGCGAGCGCGAGCAACCCGTCGGCGATGAGCTGCGTGTCGCCCTGCAGGTACGCGATGACGAGCTCCTGGATCGCCTCCCGCAGCTGCAGGTCGAGCCGGCCCACCGAACCGAAGTCGACGAGGCCGGGCCGCCCGTCGGCGAGCACCAGGATGTTCCCGGGGTGGAGGTCGGCGTGGTAGACCCCGTCGAACGCGATCTGCCGCACGAACGCGCGCAGCACGGTGCGCATGGTTTCGGTGAGCTGCGCGAGCTCGGCCGACCCTGCGCGCGGCGCGGGCCGCCGACCGCGCCGTTCGACGCGGCGCGCGCGCGCCGGGTCGCCAGCGTCTCGCCCTCGAGGAACTCCATCACGAGCACGCGGTCGCTCGACAGCGACGGATGCGGCCGCGGCAGGCGCAGCTCGTCGGCACGCGGGGAGCGCGACTGCATGGCGTGCATGGCCGCGAGGTTCACCGCCTCGAGCCGGAAGTCCAGCTGGCGCAGCAGGTCGGCGGCGTACTGCTCGGCGACCGCCTGCACGCCGAGCGCGCGGGCCTGCGGCGACGTGCGGACGAGTGCGTTGGCGACGCGCAGCGCGATGTCGACGTCGCGGCGCACCTCGGGCACGATGCCGGGCCGGCGCACCTTGACCGCCACCACGTCGCCGGAGTGGAGCGTCGCGCGGTGCACCTGGGCGATCGATGCCGCGGCGAGCGGGGTCGGGTCGAACCGTGCGAAGACGCTCGTGAGCGGTCCGCCGAACTCCTCCTCGAGCTCGGCCTCGACCGCGTTCCACTCGGCGGGTTCCACGGACTGCTGCAGGCCGGACAGCGCCGCGACGTACTCGTCGGGCAGGATGTCGGCCCGCGTCGACATGAGCTGGCCCATCTTCACGAACGCCCCGCCGGCCTCCTCGAGTGCGAGCCGCAACCCCTGCGCCTGCGCGGCGCGCAGCGAGGCACGACTCGGATCGCTCGAGAGGTCGAGCTTCCGGAAGGGCAGGAGCCCGTGTCGGCGGGCGATGCGGTTGAGCTCGGCGAAGCGACGGCCCCGGCTGAGCACCGAGCCGTTCGCCGCCTTGGCGTCGGCGCCCGACACCCGGGCCAGCACGTCCCCGATCTTCGGGATCGTGACCCCTCGTGCGCCTTCCACCGTTCCGCCCTTCGCCGTGCCCTGTCGTGGTCTCCTCCAAGGCGACGGCGCGGCGATGCGCATCGGCGCGGTGCGGATACTCGGCAGATCGGCAGGCGGGCGGATGCGGCATCCGCTCGCCTGCCGCGAGCCTGGATCGTGGACTCAGCCGGCGAGCTGCGGTTTCAGCTCACGCGCGAAGAAGTCGAGGAATCCGTCGGGGTCGGATCCGTTGTTCATGAGCACGACGTGATCGTAGCCCGCCTGCTCGTACTGCCGGATCGCGGCCAGGTGCTTCGCGGCATCGGGTCCGCACGGCATCTGCCCCGCGACGTCCTCCTCGCGCACGTATCGCGCCGATGCCTCGAAGTTCGCCGGGTTGGGCAACTCGCTCATGACCTTCCAGCCCGTCAGCGACCACCGGGCCGACTCGAAGGCGGCTCGAACCGCGGAGGCCTCGTCCTCCGCCCAGGCGAGACCGACCTCGCCGTACGCGGGACCGGCCCCACCCGCGGACCGGTAGGCCTCGAACAGCTCGGCCTTCGGCTCGGTGCCGAACATCCCGTCGCCGAGCTCGGCGGCGAGCTCCGCGGCATCCGGCCCACCCGCCGCGACGACGATCTGCGGAAGCCGCTCGGGCAGGTCGAAGACGCGCGCGTCCTCGAGATCGAGGTACTCGCCGCGATACGAGTGGTAGCCGCCCGACCAGAGCAGCCGGATGATCTCGATGGCCTCGCGCAGCATCGCCTGGCGTTCGGCGACGGCGGGGAAGCCGCGGCCGACGACGTGTTCATTGAGCCGCTCGCCCGACCCCAGGCCGAGCGTGAAGCGTCCGTCGGAGAGCAGCGACATCGTCGCGGCCGCCTGTGCGATGACCGCCGGGTGGTACCGCACCGTGGGGCAGGTCACGCCGGTCGCGAGGCCGAGGGAGTCCGTGCCCGCCGCGATCGCACCGAGCACCGACCAGGCGAAAGGGGAGTGGCCCTGCGAGTCGAGCCACGGGTGGAAATGGTCGCTGATCTCGACGAAGTCGAATCCGGATGCCTCGGCGAGCTGCGCCTGGCGCACGAGTTCCTTCGGACCGAATCCCTCGGCGGCGAGCTTGTATCCGTACTGCATGGTGTGTCCCCCTTCGACCCGGGCGACGCTACGCGGGCGCGGCAGCGACGGGGACCGGGTTGACCCGGGCGGCCGCTGCCGTTACGGGTCGGCGCGGTCGGAGCGGCTCGGGGCGCCCTGCGTCGCGGAGGCGCCGGCCGCTGCGGCGGCGAGGATGCCGGCCGCGGTGAGCGTGCAGACGGCGAGGCCGGGCTGCACCAGCGTCGCGGCGAGCACGAGGACCGCGGCCGTCCGGAGTCCGATCACCCGGATGCGGCCCGAGCCGAACACCGACCCGAGCGCGGTCGCCGACGCGGCGGCGAGGATCAGCGCGGCAGGCAGGAGCGCCCCGCTCCAGTACGCGGCGGTGTCGGCGAGCCCGTGACTTCGGTGCACCAGGAACCACGTCGCGAGGAACGCCCAGGCGATGCCCGCGATCGCGACGACGACCAGCAGCCGGGTCCGCGTGGTCCGTGAGGGGTTGACGAAGATGAGCAGCCCGGAGAGGAACGCGGGCACGACGGCGGCGCACAGCAGTACCGCAAGGGACTCGAGGTAGCCGATTCCGTCGGCGCAGATGAAGCTGTCGCCGCCGAGCGGATCCGCTTCGCAGCGGACGTGCAACTGGTCGCGCGCCAACCCGACCGCGAGGGGCGCGGTGAGGACCGAGAGCACCGCTCCCGCGATCACCCAGACCACGATCCATCCCTGTCGCGCCCACACCGGGTCATCGTGTCGCACGGTGCGGTCGGATGACGCCACGAACCGCGGCGCGTCGCCGGCCGGCGTCGGCACGCACGCGTCAGCCGTGGACCGCGTCGAGCGCGTCGAGGTGCCGCTCGCGGGAGGCGAGCACCTCGGGCACGTGCGCCTCGGCCCAGGCGCGCATCGCGGCCATGGGCTCGAGCAGTGAGACGCCGAGCGGGGTGAGTTCGTACTCGACGCGCGGCGGCGACTCGTCGTAGGCACGTCGGGAGACGAGCCCGTCGGCCTCCAGGGCGCGGAGCGTCTCGGTGAGCACCTTCGACGTCACGACGCCGACGCGCGCCTTGAGGGCGGTGAATCGCAGCGGTCCGTGGGCGAGGGCGAGGATGACGAACATCGACCAGCGTTCGCCGATGCGCTGCATCACGACGCGGCTCGGGCAGTCGGGGCGCAGCACGTCCATGGGGACGGAAGGCAGTGGGGTCGCCGCGGCATCCGTCGTCGTCTTCGGCTGGGAGGCACCGCGGGTGGGGGTCGTCGTGGCGGGCATGATGGGCTCCTCGTCGCCTCGCGGCGCCGGTTCGTGACCCCGTGTTGCGGAGGCCCGGTCCGGTTCCGTTGAAGTAACCGGTATCCGATGGATACCGTCAGTGCATGAGGATTCTACTGACCGGGGGAACCGGATACATCGGATCGGCCGTGCTCGACGCGCTCACGGGCGCGGGACACGAGGTCGTCGCGGTCGTGCGCAACGCGCGTGCGGCGGAGCGGGTCGCCGCGCGCGGCGCCACTGCGCTCGAGGGCGACCTGACGGATGCCGCGTGGTTCGCGCAGGCGCTCGACGGCGTCGACGGGGCGATCCACACCGCGGTGCCCGACGAGGGGGCGCCCGAGTTCAACGAGACCGTCGTCGACGCGGCGATCCGCGCCTTCGGCCACGGCGGACGCCGATTCGTGCTCACGAGCGGCGTCTGGGAGTACGGCTCGGGCGCCGACCTCGACGACGACGGGCCGCTCGACCCGCCGTCGCTCGTCGCGTGGCGCGTGCCGCAGGAGGAGCGACTGCTCGCCTCGGGGGTCGATGCGGCGATCGTGGCGCCCGGCATCGTCTACGGGCACGGGCACGGCCGCGGACTCGTGGGCCTCGTGACCGACGCGCCCCGCACCGAGTCGGGCGCGCTCCGGCTCGTCGGCGACGGCACCCAGCACTGGACCTTCGTGCACGTCGACGACCTCGCCCGGCTCTACCTGGCCGTGCTCGAGCACGACGGCACGCTCGGGCGGGTCATCGGCTCCGACGGCTCGCCCACCACGGTGCGTGAGCTCGCCGAGTCCGTAGCGGATGCCGCGGGCGTCGCGCCCGAGCCGGCGGACGCCACGCGCGAGCGCCTCGGCGCCGCCTTCGCCGACGCGCTGCTGCTCGACCAGGACGCGCGCGGCGCGAAGGCCCGCTCCCTCGGCTGGATCCCCGAGCACACGGGCGTCCTCGACGAGGTGCGCGCCACCCGGGCCGAAGCGGCCTGAGGCCGTGAGACGGTGACGGATGCCGCGGCCCCGCGCCGCGGCATCCGCCACCGCTGTGGACGCGCTGTGCCCACGGCCCGCGGTGCTCGCTAGGGTCGGATGATGGATCTCGTCGACGTGTGGCCTGTCTTCGGCACGCGCCTGTTCACCCCTCGGCTCGAGCTGCGCGTCGCCCGCGACGAGGACATCCCGGGTCTCGCCGACGCTGGGATCCGCGGCATCCACGACGCCGAGCGCATGCCGTTCGCCCACCCCTGGACCGACGAGCCGCCCGAGACCCTGCGCCGCGAGATGGCGCGATATCTCTGGCGGGAGCGGGCCGCCGTCGCACCCGGCACGTGGATGCTCAACTTCGCCGTGCTCGACGACGGCGTGCCCATCGGCATCCAGGACCTGCGCGCCGTGGACTTCACGCCGCTGCGCACCGTGTCGACGGGCTCGTGGCTCACGCGATCGCGGCAGGGCGCCGGACTCGGCACCGAGATGCGCGCCGCGGTGCTCGCGTTCGCGTTCGACCACCTGGGCGCCGAGGTCGCCGAGTCGGCTGCCATCGACTGGAACGAGGCATCGCTGAGCGTCTCGCGCAAGCTCGGCTACTGCGAGAACGGCGTGAAGCGCGTCACGGCGCGGCCCGGCACGGTCGAACGCGAGGTGCTGCTCCGGCTCGAGCCCGGCGACTTCATGCGGCCCGACTGGGAGCTGCGCGTCGAGGGCGTCGAGGCCGCGCGGGCGGCGCTCGTCGCCTAGCGCCGGGCCCGGTTCGGGTTCGCGTTCGCGTTCGCGTTCGAACTGACGCTTCTTGTCGGAATGTTGCACCGATACCGACAAGAAGCGTCAACTCGGCAGCGGGCAGCGGGTTGACTTGTCCCCGACAGGGGGTCGACGCACCGCAGAGCGCACCGACCGGCGCCGGCGAGCGCCGTCTCGCCCTGCCACGTCGAATGCTCGACGGATGCGACGTCCCACGCACCTGCCGCCGCGCTTCGAGGGCGCACCGTTCAGCACCGCCGAGGCCCTCCACGCCGGCGTGACGCCTCGGCGGCTTCGATCGGACTCCCTCGCAGCCCCGCACCGCGGTGTCCGCGTCGACCCGGAGCGACTCATCACCACCCTCGAGCGGTGCCGCGCCTACGCCGTGATCATGTCACCCGGGCACGTCTTCTCCGGGCCGACGGCAGCCGCGCTGTACGGCATGCCGTTGCCGCTCGCGCTCGAGCGTGACCTGCGGCTCCACGTCACCTCCGTCGATGGCTCGCGTGCGCCTCGCGGCCGGGGCGTCGTCGGCAGTTCGACGACCGTCGCGCCGCTGCTCATTCGAGTGCCGGGGCTCGGTGGTGCCCGCATGACCTCGCCGGCCGACACCTGGTGCGCGCTCGCGGCGGCATTGACGCTTGACGATCTGGTCGCCGCGGGCGATCGCCTGCTCGGACTGCCGAAGCCGCTGTGCGCCGCACGGCAGATCGACGACGCGATCGCACGTCACGGATCGCGACGGGGTGCCCGCGCGCTCCACGATGCGCGCGGGTGGCTGCGCGCCGACGTGTTCTCGCGAAGGGAGACCTTCGCCCGCCTGATCCTCGTTCGGGCGGGAATGCCGGAGCCCGAGCCCAACGGCCTGATCGTCCTGCGATCGGGGCGCCGTACGCGGGGCGACCTCGTCTTCCGACGGCATCGCGTTCTCGTCGAGTACGAGGGCGAGCACCACCTGTTCGACGTCGATCAGTGGGCCACGGATGTCGCGCGGCTGAACGACCTCATCGACGACGGTTGGTGGGTGATCCGGGTCACCAAGCGGATGCCGCCGTCGGAGCTCATCGCGCGCACGAGCCGCGCTTTGGCCGATCGAGGTTGGGTGCCTGCTACGAAGTGACGCCTCTTGTCGGAATCCCGCCGCCATTCCGACAACTGGCGTCATCCGGAGTCGTCACCACGACGCGCGCGAGAGCGGGGTTGTTCCGCGGCGCAGAAGAACCGTGAAAGTTCACCCCCCGGATCGAGGGTCGGCGGGGTTGCGCGGCCCGCAGAGTGGAGGCACAGACCCCCGGACGGCACCGAAGCAGACGCCCGACGGACACACCGAAGCATCCGCACCGCAGCACCGAAGGAGCACGACGATGAGCACCGACCGCCCCGGCGACCAGACCCAGACCGCAGCCGAACTGCAGCTCGAGTGGGACGCGAACCCCCGCTGGGACGGCGTCCGCCGCGACTACACCGCCGCCGACGTCGTCGCCCTCCGTGGCCCGGTGCGCGAGGAGCGCACGCTCGCCCGCCGCGGCGCCGAGAAGCTCTGGGAGGACATCCAGAGGAACACCGGCACCGCCTTCGCGCCGCAGGAGGACCCGCAGTGGTCGGCCGCGCTCGGCGCCCTCACCGGCAACCAGGCCGTGCAGCAGGTGCGCGCGGGCCTCAAGGCGATCTACCTGAGCGGCTGGCAGGTCGCGGCCGACGCGAACCTCAGCGGCCAGACCTACCCGGACCAGTCGCTCTACCCCGCGAACTCCGTTCCGGCGGTCGTGCGCCGCATCAACAACGCGCTGCTGCGCGCCGGCCAGATCGAGCAGGGCACCGACGACCGCGACTGGATGGCCCCCATCGTGGCCGACGCCGAGGCCGGCTTCGGCGGTCCGCTCAACGCCTACGAGCTCATGCACCAGATGATCGAGGCGGGTGCGGCCGGCGTGCACTGGGAGGATCAGCTGGCCAGCGAGAAGAAGTGCGGCCACATGGGCGGCAAGGTGCTCATCCCCACGAGCCAGCACATCCGCACGATCAACGCGGCACGGCTGGCGGCGGATGTCGCGGGCGTGCCCTCGATCATCATCGCCCGCACCGACGCACTCGCCGCGACCCTGCTCACGAGCGACCACGACGAGCGCGACAAGCCCTTCGTCACGGGCGAGCGCACCGCCGAGGGCTTCTACGAGGTGCAGAACGGCATCGAGCCGGTCATCGCCCGCGGCCTCGCCTACGCCGAGTACGCCGACCTGCTCTGGGTCGAGTCGGCCGAGCCCGACCTCGACCTGGCCCGCCGGTTCGCCGAGGCCGTGCACGCGAAGTTCCCGGGCAAGCGCCTGAGCTACAACTGCTCGCCGTCGTTCAACTGGAAGCGCCACCTCGACGACGACCAGATCGCCAAGTTCCAGCGCGAGCTCGCGTCGATGGGCTACGCGTTCCAGTTCATCACCCTCGCGGGCTTCCACGCCCTCAACCACTCCATGTTCACGCTCGCGAAGGACTACAGCGAGCGGCACATGAGCGCATACGTCGAGCTCCAGGAGGCGGAATTCGCCTCGGAGGCATCCGGCTACACCGCCACGCGCCACCAGCGCGAGGTCGGCACCGGCTACTTCGACCAGATCGCCACGGCGCTGAACCCCAACAGCGCAACGCTCGCCCTCGTCGGATCGACCGAGGAAGAACAGTTCAACCACTGACCCCGTCGGTCGAGTAGCGCGCAGCGCGTCTCGAGACCACCACCGCCGGTCGAGGAGCGCGGACCGTATCGAAACCAGCACTGGTCTCGATACGGCCTCCGGCCCACTCGACCGGCGGGAGGTCTCGAACGGCCTCCGGCCTACTCGACCGACGCACCGAAGGAGACACGACCATGAACACCACGCCCAGCATGATGCTCGAGCGAACGGATGCCGCGGCATCCGAGACCGCGACCACCGCCACGCCCGCGACGACCGAGCGCGCCCGCTTCGCGACCGAGCCGAAGCCCGCCACCGGCAGCTTCCGCACCGTCGAGCCCCGCATCGAGGTCACCGCGCCGCTCGGCGAGCGCTACGACGAGATCCTCACCCCCGAGGCGCTCGAGTTCCTCGCCGAACTGCACGACCGCTTCGCCCACACCCGGCACGAGCTGCTCGCCGTGCGCCTGCAGACGCGCGTCGACGCGGCCAACGGCCGCGACCCGAAGTTCCTGCCCGAGACCGAGCGGATCCGCAACGACCCCTCGTGGCGCGTCGCCGGCGCCGCACCGGGCCTCGAGGACCGCCGCGTCGAGATCACCGGCCCGACCGACCGCAAGATGGCCATCAACGCGCTGAACTCCGGCGCGAAGGTGTGGCTCGCCGACCAGGAGGACGCCACGAGCCCCACCTGGCAGAACGTGATCGAGGGCCAGCTGTCGCTGTTCGACTTCCTGCGCGGCAACCTCGAGTACACGAGCCCCGAGGGCAAGGAGTACCGCGTCACCGCGTCGGAGACCCCGACGATCGTGATGCGGCCGCGCGGCTGGCACCTCACCGAGAAGCACATCCGCTTCCACGACCGGGCCGGGCGCGACATGCACGCCTCGGGTTCGCTCGTCGACTTCGGCCTGTACTTCTTCCACAACGCGCAAAAGCTCATCGACGCCGGACGCGGGCCGTACTTCTACCTGCCCAAGCTCGAGTCGCACCGCGAGGCGAAGCTCTGGAACGACATCTTCGTCTACGCGCAGGACCGCCTCGGCATCCCGCAGGGGACCGTGCGCGCCACGGTGCTCATCGAGACGATCCAGGCCGCGTTCCAGATGGACGAGATCCTCTACGAGTTGCGCGACCACTGCGCCGGACTCAACGCCGGCCGCTGGGACTACATCTTCTCGATCGTGAAGACGTTCCGCTCGCGCGGCCGCCGCTGGGTCATGCCCGACCGCAAGGCGATCACCATGACGGTGCCGTTCATGCGCGCCTACACCGAACTCCTCGTCGCCACCTGCCACAAGCGGGGTGCGCACGCGATCGGGGGCATGAGCGCGTTCATCCCCAACCGCCGCGACGCCGAGGTGACCGAGCGGGCGCTCGCCGCGGTCGCCGCCGACAAGCGCCGCGAGGCGGGCGACGGCTTCGACGGCACGTGGGTGGCCCACCCCGACCTCATCCCCACGGCGCGCGCCGAGTTCGACGCGGTGCTGGGCGACCGGCCCAACCAGGTCGACCGCCTGCGCGACGACGTGCACGTGACGGCGGCGCAGCTGCTCGACATCCCGTCGATCGGCGGCCAGGTCACCGAGGCGGGCGTGCGCGACAACATCTCGATCGGCATCCGCTACATCGAGTCGTGGCTGCGGGGCGTGGGCGCCGCGGCGATCGACAACCTCATGGAGGACGCCGCGACCGCGGAGATCTCGCGTTCGCAGGTGTGGCAGTGGCTGAACGACAACACGGTCACGGCCGAGGGCACGCGCATCGACCAGACGTCGATCGTGCGGCTCATGGCGGCGGCGGTCGCCGACCTGCCGCGGTTCGAGGGCGACCGGTTCGACGACGCGATCTCGGTGTTCCGCAGCGTCGCGCTCGAGCCCGAGTTCCCCACGTTCCTCACGGTGGGGGCGTACGCCCGGTTCCTCTGATCGGGGCGAATGCGACGAGCGGATGCCGCGGGCGGGACCCCGCGGCATCCGCTTCGTCGTGTCATCGCCACGTGGGCATGCCCGCGGGCGTCGGAGCCGCGCCACGCGGCGACCCCGCCGACGCCCGTCAGCGCATCGGCACGCTCACGTCGGTGCCGCCCTCGGGCGTGAGCCGTGCGTTCATCTTCACGAGCGTCGGCGCGGGCACGAAGCCGCCCGCGAAGAGCGCCTCGCCCTGCCGGAACCACGGCGACCGCGCGATGAGCGCCGTGGGGGCGTAGCCGAAGTAGGTGGCGAGCCCCTCGAGGTCGACGGGCGAACTCATCTTCATGAGCGCGAGGTTGTCGCACTGGGAGATGATCCCGGGGTGCACCTTCGAGGGCCGCTGCGTCGAGAGCAGGAGCCAGAGCCCGAACTTGCGTCCCTCGGCGGCGATCTGGATCAGGCGTTCGCGCACCGCGACGGCAGTGGGCGAGTCGAGTTGCGGCGAGCACAGGTTGTGCGCCTCGTCGATCACGAGCAGCAGCGGGCGGCGCTCCTCGCGCCGGTTCCAGAGCTCGTCGAGCACCGAGAGGGCGACGACGAGCTGCTGCTCGGGCGTCGAGAAGCCGCCGAGGTCGAGCACCGTGGCATCCGGCCGCTCGTCGATCACCTCGGTCGCGGCTCGGTTCAGGCCGGCCCAGACCTCCCAGCCGAGGAGGCCGAGGTTCTCGAGCCGCAGCGCGAGGCGCTGATGCGCAGGCTCGTCGGAGTTGTGCAGCGTCGGGAGGATGTTGGCGATGTCGGTCACCTCGAACAGCTCGCGCAGGTGCAGCAGCGCGTTGAATTCTTCGCGGTCGGCGACGGGGTCGAGTTCGAGCACCGCGGCCTTCGACATGATCGGCATGTCGAGGAACCGCGCGCGCAACGGCTCCGCGCCGGCCGTGTTCGGTCGCAGCACCCGGATGTCGCGCTCGCGCAGCGCATCGGCCGACGGGCCCGTGGCGCCCGGGTTCAGCTCGCCGAGCCGCACGAAGTCGGAGTTCGGGTCGAAGATCACGACCGGCAGCGCCGTGTGCGCGATGACCTGCTCGAGCACGACGCCGAGTGCGTAGGTCTTCCCCGAGCCGCTCTGTCCGCACCAGAAGGTGTGCCGATTGAAGCGGTGCGGAAGCAGGCGTGCCGGCCCGCCGGGCGGCGTGAGGTCGCCGCCGACCTCGAGTGCGGCGCCCGTCGCGGCGTGCAGCAGGTCGAGTGCGTCGAGGTCGACGGGCGACACCGCGGCCTCGCCGAACGCATGGCTCGTGCGGGTGTCGAGCACGCCGTCGGCGATCGCGCCGATGAGGCGGCCGCGCACCGTGCCCGTCGTCTCGTCGCGGCTCTCGAGGAGGGCGACCTGGCGATGCACGCCGTCGTCGACGATCACGAGCGAGCCGACTACGAACGCGTTTCCCTCGGTGGGCATGGTGAGCGAGCGTCCGTCGTCGGAGTGGGCGGTCAGGGCAGCGGCGGTGGCATCCATGCGCCGATCCTCGCACTCGGGCCGCCCGGCGGCGAGCCCGGGTCGGCCGGTGTCGCCGAATCGGCCGGCCCGCGGGGAGTGCGAGCGCGCGGTGACCACGCGGACATCGCGGAGACCGCCGGTAGGGTGCACTCGTGACCGTGCAGATCAGACCGGCAGGCGAAGCGGATGCGGCGGCGCTCGCCGCGCTCGCCGCCGTGACTTTCCCCCTCGCCTGCCCGCCGTCGACGGCGCCCGAGTCGATCGCGGACTTCATCGCCAGGAATCTCACCGGGGAACGCTTCGCCGAGTACCTCGCCGACCCGTCGCGTCGGCTGTTCGTCGCAGTGCCGGATGCCGCGACCGAGCCGGGTGCGTCACTCGCCGCCTCGCCCGAGATCGCCGCCACGGGCGGGCTCGTGGGCTGGTCGATGCTCGTTGCCACAGAAGGAGGCGAGCCGGCCGACGCGGATGCCGCTGCAGCCGTGTCGGCGCGTCCGGCGATCGAGCTGAGCAAGATGTACGCGCATCCCGCGGCACACGGCTCGGGGATCGCGGGCGAGCTCATGCGGGTGACGCTCGACGCCGCCGCCCGCGGCGGGGCATCCGTCGTCTGGCTCGGGGTGAACCAGGAGAACGCCCGCGCGATCCGCTTCTACGAGAAGCACGGGTTCCGCATCGTGGGCACGAAGCGCTTCCTCGTCGGCCCACGCTGGGAGCACGACTACGTGCTCGAGCGCCCTGCGCGCTGATCAGCATAAGAGGCGATTGCCGCCTCCAGAATCTCTGACTAAAGTCAGCGATATGACGGACACGCTCGACGCCGACGAGATCGCGCGGGTGCGCGCGTTCAACCGCGCCGTGACCACGCGCATCGGCGCCCTCGAAGACCATTACCTCGGCAGTGCGCGATCGCTCGGCAGCTCACGGGTGCTCTGGGAGGTCGCCGGCGATGGCCGCGACGTGCGGGAGATCCGCGAGCGGCTCGAGCTCGACTCGGGCTACCTCAGCCGGCTGCTCCGTTCCCTCGAGCGCGAGGGCCTCGTGACCCTCGCGAGCTCGGCGTCGGACTCACGCGTGCGCACCGTGCTCCCGACGGAGGCGGGGCGTGCCGAGCGCGCCGAGCTCGACCGGCGCAGCGACGCGCTCGCGGCCGCGCTGCTCGAGCCCCTGAGCCCGGGTCAGCGCACCCGTCTCGCCGACGCGATGGACACCGTCGTGCGGCTGCTCGACGCCTCGCTCGTGCAGGTCGAGGCCGCCGACCCCGGCTCCGACGACGCCCGCCGCTGCCTCGCGGCCTACTACGACGAGCTCGCGCGCCGGTTCCCCGGCGGGTTCGACCCGGGCCGCAGCCTGCATCCCGACACGCGCGAGTTCACCGAGCCGACCGGGCGTTTCGTGCTCGCGCGGCTGCGCGGCCGGGCGATCGGATGCGGCGCGGTGCTGTTCCACGACGGCGCGCCCGCGTACGTCAAGCGCATGTGGGTCGATGACGCGGTGCGAGGGATGGGCGTCGGCCGGCGCATCCTCGCGGCGCTCGAGGATGCCGCGCGCGAGCACGGCGCGGCATCCGTCACCCTCGAGACGAATGCGAGCCTCACCGAGGCCATCGCGATGTACCGGGCCTCGGGGTACGTCGAGGTCGAGCCGTTCAACGACGAGGTGTACGCCGACCACTGGTTCGAGAAGGCGCTCGGGTGAGGGGCGTCGAGTCGCTCGTGCGGGTCGACGAGCCGACGGAGGCTGCGTCTCGAGGCCCTGGGCGACCTCAGCGGGCGGCCTTCACCCGCTCGTAGGCCGCGAGGGCCGCGTCGCGCGTGGCCTTGAGGTCGACGATCGGCGCGGGATAGACGTCGGTGCCGAACTCGGGCACCCACCGACGCACGTACGCGTCGTCGGGGTCGAACTTCGCGCGCTGCAGCTCGGGGTTGAAGACGCGGAAGTACGGTGCGGCGTCCGCTCCCGACCCCGCGACCCACTGCCAGCTGAACGGGTTCGAGGCGCTGTCGGCGTCGACGAGGGTGTCCCAGAACCACTCCTCGCCGCGGCGCCAGTCGATGAGCAGGTTCTTCGTGAGGAACGAGGCGACCACCATCCGCACGCGGTTGTGCATCGTTCCCGTCGCCCACAGCTCGCGCATGCCCGCGTCCACGAGCGGCACGCCCGTGCGTCCGCGCTGCCAGGCGCGCAGCGCCGCCGGGTGCAGCCGCGGCCACGGGAACGCGTCGAACTCGCTGCGCCAGTTGCGCGTCGCGAGGTCGGGCGCATGGAACAGCACGTGCCACGCGAACTCGCGCCAGCCCACCTCCGAGAGGAACTTCGCGGCAGCCGTCGATCGCCGGTCGTGCTCGCGCACGGCGTGCCACACCTCGAACGGGCTGAGCTCGCCCCAGCGCAGGTGGGGCGACAGGCGGCTGGTGACCTGCCGGTCGGTGCGGTCGCGGTCGGTCGCGTAGGTCGGCAGGTCGTCGTCGAGGAACTCGCGCAGGCGGCGACGTGCCGATGCCGACCCGGGGGTCCACGCGTCGCGCAGGCCGGCGGCCCAGTCGGGGTCGGTCGGCAGCAGCCGCCAGTCGTCGAGGCGGTCGCCCGCGGCATCCGCTCGTTCGATGCGGTCGGGCGCGGGCAGCGGGTGCCGCGGCTCGGGCGCCGCGAGGCACGCGCGCCAGAACGGGGTGAACACCGAGAAGGGCGTGCCCTGCCCGGTGCGGATCGTCCACGGCTCGAAGAGCAGCGACGCCTGGAAGCTGCGCACCTCGAGCCCGGCGTCGGTGAGCTCGGCCTTGAGACGGGTGTCGAGTTCGCGCTCGGGGCCGCCGTAGCGTCGGTTCCAGAACACGGCACCGGCACCGGTCTCGTCGACGAGCGAGCGGATGACTCGGTCCGCCGGCCCGCGACGCAGCACGAGCCGCCCGCCGAGGCGATCGAGGTCGGCCGCGAGCGCCTCGAGCGAGCCGTGCAGCCACCACTTGGCCGCGCCGCCCAGCGGGCGGATGCCGGGAGACTCCTCGTCGAGCACGTACACGCACACGAGGGGTTCACCGCGCTCGAGTGCCGCGTGCAGTGCGGGATGGTCGGCCACCCTCAGGTCGTCGCGGAACCAGACGATCGACGGCGTGGCAGTCATGCTGCGACCGTAGCCGAGCCCTCCGTCACGCGGGCTGGGAGTCCGGTGCGCGCCGCCGACCGCGCGACCGCCCACGTGCCGAGCCCTGCCGAGAGGAACACCGCCGCGAGGACCGCCCATCCCGCGAGTCCGAGCTCGAGCGCCGTCGAGGTCACGACGAGCGGCGACGCCATCGCGCCGAGCGAGTACCCCATGGCGAAGACGCCCTGGTAGGTGCCCGCCCGAACCGGGTCGGCGAGCTCGAAGCTGAGCCCCCAGCCGCCCGCCTGCGAGAGCACCTCGGCGAACGCGTGGGCCGTCGCGGCCGCCACGATCACGACCACCGCGAACCACGCGGGCAGGCCGGAGGCCGCGGCGTACACGAGACACGCCGCCGCCATGAGCCATGCGGCGATCGCCGACACCCGCCCGGCGCGGCGCACGTCGTGGGTGCCCCGCGAGAGCGGCACCTGGAAGAGCACGACGATCGCGGTGTTGAGGATGAGCACCACCGCCACGAGCACCTCGGGCGCCGCGGTCTCGTTCGCGATCCAGAGCGGCACGCCCACCTCGCCCACGCCGAACTGCATGCCGAAGACGGCGCTCAGTGCCGTGAGCAGCAGGTAGCGCGGGTCGCGCCAGGGCGAGTGGGAGCGCAGGGCGCGACGGTGGGCCCGGGCGGATGCCGCGACATCCGTCGACCCGGTGGCCGTCGTCACGGGCGACCCGAGCGGTGCCGTCGGCGCGTCGACGGAGCGCGGCAGCCGCACGAGCCGGGTGACGCCGAGCAGGTACATGACGCCGGCGGCGACGATGAGCGCGCGGTACGCCTCGGCGGTGCCGACGACGAGTGCGAGCGCACCGATGCCCGAGCCCACGGCGATCGCGACGTTCGTGACCGTGCGCAGCACCGCCCGGGCATGCACTCGTCGCTCGCCCGTGAAGCCCCGGGCGATGATGGCACCGCGTGTCGCGTTGGCCGCCTGCTCGAACGCCACGACGATCACGGCGATGACGAGTGCGCTCGCGAAGTCCTGCGCGAAGACGTAGGCGATGAGGCCGAGGCCGTCGACCACGCTGAGCGCGACGAGGAGCCGCCTGGCGCTCAGGCGATCGGCGAGCCAGCCTCCCGCGAGCGACGACACCACGCCCGCGGCACTCGCCGCGGCCAGCACGATCGCGACCTCGTGCGCCTCGAGCCCGACGATGAACGTGAAGTAGAGCACGGTGACCGTGAGGAAGATCCCCCGGCCGACGCGGCTGATGAGCGTCGCGATGACGAGGATGCGCAGCACCGGGTCGGCGACGGACGCCGCGATGCGGGAGCGGAGGGACGAGGGGGCGGGGGTGTTCGTCGTCACCCCTCCGTTCTGCCAGAGGCATCCGCGGCGCGAAATTGATGTAGCGTTTTGCTTCATGTTGCGCTACGTCGTGAACGACCAGGACGTCGCCGCCGTGCGCTTCGGCATCTCGCCGCTCAGCGAGCTCGGCCTCTCGCTCCGGGCGATCCGCGAGCCGTCGTGGTTCCCGCTGCAGCTGCCCTGGCTCGCCCGCACCGAGCAGGCGCGCGCCGACCTCGACCACGAGGCGCTCATGGCGCTCATCGACGAGCGGTCGTGGACGCCCGACTTCCTGAACCCGCGGCCCGAGTCGCCGCTCACGCGACTCGACGACGAGCTCGCCGCCCTCGCGGAGACGCCCGCCGAGGTCTTCCGGCGCGACCTCGAGGGGGTGCACGGATTCGTGCCGCCGGTGTTCGCGGGGTCGAGCCGGGCGGCGCTCCGGCGGATCGTACGGGCGCTCACCGAGCTCTGGGACGCGTGCTTCGCGCCGTACTGGCCGCGCATGCGCGCCGTGCTCGAGG
This sequence comes from Agromyces tardus, assembly GCF_003710805.1. Classification (GTDB taxonomy): domain Bacteria; phylum Actinomycetota; class Actinomycetes; order Actinomycetales; family Microbacteriaceae; genus Agromyces; species Agromyces tardus. The sequence goes on from NZ_RHHB01000014.1 coordinate 56,660, forward strand.
CCGACGTCGTCTACCGCGGGCGCCAGATCGCGCAGGGCGGCCTGCACGCGATGCTCAACGGGCTCTCGGCGACGATCGACTACTCCGACGGCGTCGTCGCCGTGCGGCTGCGCGACCCGCGCGACCGGCTCCAGCGGATCGACGGCAACGGACTCACGCTCGTGCCCACCATGTTCACGCGTCGCGCGTCGGCGCCCGTCGGCACGGGCCTCCCGATGATCATGTACCCGGCCCGCGGCCAGGGCGCCCTCTGGGAGGCGGAGCGCGTCGCCAACCCCGCCGCCGTCGCGGCGATCCTCGGCGAGACCCGCGCGAGCCTGCTCGCCGCCCTCGGCGACCCCGCGTCGTCGACCGAGCTCGGCGTGCGGTTCGGCGTCACCGCGTCCGCGGTGAACCAGCACCTGCGGGCGCTCCGCGACGCCGGCCTGCTCGTGAGCACCCGCTACGGGCACAGCGTGCTGTACCTGCGCAGCGAGCTCGGCACGGCGCTGCTCGAGGGGTCGCGGGCGGCCTGAGTCGAGCGGATGCCGCGGCATCCGCTCGACCGGCTCTGGGCGCGCGACGCGGCGCGGGCGCTAAGCCGGGTCGGGGATGACGCGCAGCACGAGCTTGCCGCGCACGTGCCCGTCGGCGAGCAGCTCGTGCGCCGATGCGCCCTCGGCGAGCGGGAACTCGCGCTCGACGTGCACGCGGATCGCCCCGTCGTCGACGAGCCGGTTGATGACGGAGAGGGTGCGCGCGTCGGGCGCGACCGAGTAGCCGGTGGCGCGCACCCCGCGGGCGGCGGCCTCCTCGGCCATCGTCGGCCACGAGCCCGTCGGCACGGTCACGATGAGTCCGCCCGCGCGCAGCACCTCGAGCGAACGCGACCCCGTGTCGTCGGCGACGTTGCCGATGAGGTCGATCACCACGTCCTGCTCGCCCGCGACCCGCTCGAAGCGCTCGTTCGTGTAGTCGATCACCTCGTGGGCGCCGAGCGAGCGCAGGAACTCGGCATTGCGCGCCGAGCCCGTGACGGTGACGGTCGCGCCGAAGTAGCTCGCGAACTGCACCGCGAAGTGGCCGACGCCGCCCGCCCCGGCGTGGATGAGCATGCGCTGGCCGTCGTGCGCCCGCGCCACGTCGACGACGGCACCCCAGGCGGTGAGCGCCGCGCACGGGATGGCCGCGGCCGCCGCGAAGCCGAGGGTCTTGGGCATGGGCGCGACGCTCAGCGACGACACGCTCACGAGCTCGGCATAGCTGCCCGAGAGGCGGGGCACGCGGCCCATCCCGTACACGCGGTCGCCGACGTGCAGCGGATGCGCGGCGTAGGGCACCTGCTCGACGATGCCGGCGAAGTCCTGCCCGAGCACCGCCGGGAAGGAGGGGATCGCAGCGGCGACGCCCCGGCCCATGCGCGTCTTGAGGTCGATCGGGTTCACGCCCGCGGCCACGACGCGCACGAGCACCTCGTCGCTCACGCGCAGCGGCGCGGGCACCTCCGTCATGCGCAGGGCGCTGCCCTCGCCCGTCTGGTCGATCACCAGCGCCCGCATCGTCTGCGACATACGCTCGCCCTTCCGCCGTGGTCCCCTCATTCTGTTACACGGAGGTAGTCTGCGTTCACGTGCGTCGCACGGGCGCGCCGACCGGTCTGGGGGAATCGATGCGGGTGTTGTTCGGGATACTGCGGCTGCTCGCGGCAGCGGCGATCATCACGGCCATCGCCGGGCAGTTCGCGGTGAGCTGGTCGATGGTGCCGGACCGCGCCTTCTTCTTCGTGAACTTCTTCAGCTACTTCACGATCCTCTCGAATGCGCTCTCGGCGCTGCTGATGCTCGTCGGAGCCTGGATCGCCTTCTCGCGGCCGACCGACCCCTCGTGGTTCAACCTGCTGCGCGCCTGCACCGTCACCTACATGGCCACGACCTTCGTCGTGTACAACATGCTGCTGCGCGAGATCTCGCTCGACCAGGCCACGACCGTGCCGTGGTCGAACGAGATCCTGCACGTGTGGGCGCCGCTGTACCTCGTCGCCGACTGGGTGCTCGCGCCGGGGCGCCACCCGATCGCGTGGCGGCGCCTCTGGACGATCGCAGTGTTCCCGATCGCCTGGGTCGTGTACTCGCTCATCCGGGGCGTGCTCGTCGACTGGTACCCCTATCCGTTCCTCAATCCGGCGCAGGAGGCCGGCTACGGCGGCGTCGCCGTGTACGTCATCGCGATCGCGGCGTTCATCCTGCTCGTCGGCGCCGGCATCATCGCGCTGAGCCGCACGCCGTGGCCCCACGAGATCCCCGAACCGACGAGGGCCGGGCGCGCCGCGGCGACGGCGGGTTCACCGTCGCAGCCGGTCGGGGCCGTCGGGCCGGCCGAGACCGCCGGGCCGGTCGAGACCGCCGGGCCGGTCGGGGCCGTCGGGACGCAGCCCGCCGACTGACGGGCGTCGTCACTCCGCGGCGAGCCACCGCGCGACGCGGTCGCGCAGCAGCGCCGTCTGCGCGGCGAGCCCGTCGTCGCGAGGCGGCACGACCTCGAGCGGCGCGCCGAGGGCGCCCGCCCAGCGCTCGGCGAGCTCGAGCGGGTGCACCGGGTCACGGCGTGCGCCGACCACGAGCGAGCGGATGCCGCGGGCTCCGAGCCCGGCGAGTTCGGCGTCGCCGGTGAAGGCGCGGTTGCGCGGGATCTCGACGAGCCGCCTGGCCCGCCGCGCGGCATCCGGCGCACTGAACTGGGTGAGCAGCCCACGGCCGCCCGCGAGCGACGCGTCGGCCACGCGATGGTAGGGCCCGGTCGCGCGGAAGCGCTCGGCGCCCGCCTCGGGCCCGAGGTCGGCGAGCAGCTGGCCGATCACCGGGAACGGCCGCAGGTTGTCGGGCAGCGACGCGTCGTCGAACGCGGGCCGTACGAACACCGCGCGCTCGACGGGCAGCAGCCCACGCAGTGCGATGCGCAGGGCGATCGCGGCGCCCATCGAGATGCCCAGGATCGTGAGCGCGGCGGTGCCCGGAGCCGCTTCGCCCGTCGGGTCGTCGACCGGTGCGACGGATGCCGCGGAGCCGCCGCCTCGGCCGGAGAGCGCGTCGCGCACCTCGGCCGCGACCTCCTCGGCGAGGCGGTCGAGCGCGAAGTCCGCCGGTTCGCCGACGATCGTGGAGGCGCCGTGCGCCCGCACGTCGGGCGCGATCACGCGCACCGCACCCGGGCGGCCCCTCGTCTCCGGGCTGCCGGCCCCCTCGAGCACCGGACCGAACAGCTCGAGCGGCTGCCTGCGGTCGGAACCGAGGCCGTGCAGGAGCACGAAGGTCACGCGAGCGGCCCCGGGCGGTAGAAGGAGCGGTCGGGCGGGAGCTCGGGTTCGAAGTGCGGGAACTCGTCGTCGACCCCGCCGCGGCCCGTGCCCCAGCCCGCACCCGACCCGGCGCCCGCCTTCGGCCGGATCGCCTCGAGCAGCTGGTTCGCGTAGCCCACGAGCACCGCGATCTGGTCGTCGTCGCGGTCGACCCACCGGCACTGCGGTTCGGGCGCGACGGGCACGAAGTCGTCGTGCTGCTCCCACACGACGAGCGTGCGCTCGGCGCCGAGCACGTACTGCTGCCACCACACCTGGCGCAGGTAGCCGCGGGGGATGCCGCGCCAGGGCTTCGACGTGGTCTTGATCTCGCAGAGCTCGAGCGTCCCGCCCGCGGCGACCCGCAGGCCGTCGGGCGTGGCGAGGTGACGACGGTCGCCCTCGGCGTGGAAGAGCAGCGTCGACGGGGTGATGCCGTGCTCCCGGTTCGCCCAGGCGGCGATCACGGGCTCGCGCTCGCGTCCGTGGTCGGTGTACCGGCTGCCGCCGAAGCCGCGGCGGGTATGGCCGTGCACCTTCTCCCACGCGGCGGCGCGGACGGATGCGGCGGACGCGAGCTTCGCGGCATCCGTGGCCGTGATGCCCTGCGCGCGTGCCCGCAGCCACGCGACCCGATCGCCCGAGTCGGCCACGACCCGGGTCTCGTGGGGGAGCGGCGCCTGTCGGAGCGCCTCCTCGACGCGCGGTGCGACCGATGCGAGGTCGAACAGCGCGAAGGGGGTGTCGGTCACCCCCTTACGGTACCCCCGCCCGCCGTCGCGCGCCGGGTGGCGCCCCGCCCGTTCAGAACCACTTCGCGAACGACTCGTACTGCGAGAAACCCGCGTACGCGTCGACCTGGCCGGGAGGCCAGTACCCGTCGCCGAGCCAGCCGTACGAGTACTGGAAATGGCCCATGCCGCCGTGGAACGGTGCCGGTGCCGCCGGATGGCACATGTAGCCGCAGTAGTCCACGACCGTGGCGCCGAACGTGCGAGCCGACTGGTAGTGGCCGACCGTCTGGTACTGGCTGCCCGGCAACCCGAGGTCGACGTTGCCCAGGAGTTCGTAGACCGCGAGGTGGTCCTCGTGGAGGTCGGCGTAGCCGATCGAGGAGTCGTTGTAGTAGCCCGCTCCGATGAGGTCGCCCTCGACCTGCGTCGGGAAGCGATCGGCCAGGCCGCGGGTCGTCTGCACCGCCCAGAGCACCTCGTCGGTCGTCAGCGCCCCCATGTCGAACGAGACCACCGCCGCGTCGGCGCCGACGGCCAGATCGAAGGTGTCGGCGGTGACGACCGTGCCGGCCTCGTCGCGGGACAGGGGAACCGGGATCTCCCGGCCGTCGAAGGTCACCGGTCCGCCCGTCAGCTGCTCGTACGGCCCGACATCGCCGATTCCGGCGCCGTGCACGAACACGTTCCAGCTGTCCATCCGGTGCTTCTTGCAGCGCTCGGAGTACTGCACGCCGGTCGGCTGCGGCTGGGGGAGGTACTCCAGCGACATCCACGGATTGCTGACGGGGAGCCCGGTGCAGAAGCGGGTCGATTCGCCGGTGGTCAGCACGATCAGCACGTCGTAGCGTCGGGGGTCGAAGTCGCCGGAGACCGACCAGGCGGCGAACTCGTCGTCGGGATGCGTGATCACGGTGTAGCGCAGCACCCTCCCGGAGGCGGGCAACCACCACGACACCCGGCGTGCCGCGTCGATCGTCACGCGGGGCGGAACGTCGTGGGCGTCGACCAGGAGCAGCGGGCTGTCGAGCGCGCCGGCGACGGCTCCCGCGGAGAGGCCGTCGGGGAAGTTCAGCCCGGTTGCGAGCACCACGGACGCCGTGGTCGCGTCGAAGAAGCGGTCGGCGACGGCCGCGGCCGTGGCGTAGCGGTCGGAGCCCGAGACCCGCACGACCTGCCCGCCGGTGATGGTGCGGATGCGGCCGGCGACGCCGTCGCTCACGACGTCGGAGCCGCCGACGACGTACACGACGGGCGGGTGGAGGCGACGCAACTGCGCCTCCGTGGCCGGCGGCACCGTGGTCGCCGTCACGAGCAGCGCCGGGGCGTCCTCCCCGGCCGCGGCGGGGCCCGCGCCCAGCGCGTCGGGGAAGTTGAGGCCGGTCGCGACGAACGCCGCCGGCGCGGTGTCGAAGAAGGCGCCGGCGACTGCGGCCGCGGTCGCGTAGCGATCGGCGCCCGCGACGCGCGACACCGTTGCGGCGGGTACCGCCGCCTGCACCGTCCGGAGGATTCCGTCGGACACGACGCCCGTGCCGCCCACGATCCAGATTCGCTCGGGATCGAGACGCGCGAGCTCGGCCGCCACCCCCGGGGGAAGGGAGTTGGGTCGGGTGAGCAGCACGGGACCGCCTCGCGCCCCGGCGACCGCCGACGCGGACAGGCCGTCGGGGAAGTTCTCGCCCGTCGCCAGCCACACTTCGGCGGTGTTCGCGGCGTAGTGCTGCGTCGAGAGGACGACGGCGGTGTCGTAGCGATCGGGCCCGCCGCCCCGCTCCGTCGAGCGGTCCGACACGGACGCGGCCGCGGTCAACGCGGCCTCCGTCACGACGTCGGCGCCTCCGGCCGCGATGACCGACCCGACGATCCGGTTGTCGGCGGGCGCTGCCTGCAGTCCCGCGGCGAGCGAACGGTCGAGCGAGGTGTGCGCGAACCGTTCCTCGAGCACGGCGCTCGGCCTCGCGGGTGGTTCCCGTCGGCGCGGCGGATCGTCCGGACGACCGGGCGGCTCGGGATCGCGGGCAGTCGGGGCGGACGTCGGCGCCGACGTCGGGCCCGACGTCGTCGCCCCGGCCGCCGGCGCCGTCGATCCGAGCGCTGCCAGCACCACCATCAGGCCGACGGCCATCCGCCAGCGCATCATCCTCCGGTGACCGGTCATCGCAGGCTCAGCACGTCCTCGATCAGCTCGCCGTCGACGAGGACCACGGCCGCTGTGGCACCGGTCGCGGCCATCGCCGTGCGCTTCAGCTGGGCCTCGATGCGGGGGTTGTCGCACTCGCCCGCGGGTGCGGGAGCGCCGGTGAGCTGGACCGTCACGGTTCCGCCGTCGACCTCGCCCGAGACGTACGCGAGCGTGCCGCCGGGGATCGCCGAGTAGCGCGGCGGTGTCCCGCCGAGCTCACGCTCCGGGTCGGCCAGCAGCCGCTCGATGGAGGCGCGCAGCACGTCGTCGGTCACCACGCTGTCGGTCTCGAACGCGACGAGGCTGTCGCCGCATCCGATCGGCTCGCCGGATGCCCCGTCGTCGCCGAGCACGACGTAGTACAGCGTGAGCGGCGCGGCCCGTGGTGCCGGCGAAGGGGCCGGGCTTCCAGTCGGCGACGCCGTCGGCGAGGCGCTGGGCTCGTTGCCGGCAGGAGCGCATCCCGTCAGTCCGAGGATCACCAGCATCGCGCCGGCCGCGGCTGCTCGACTCCATCGCATGCGCATGCCACACCCCCTGCGTCGGCGCGAGCCTATGCCGGCGCCCCGTCGTCCGGGGGGCCTTCGGTCCTCCGGGTCGGTCGGCGGGTCGGGCATGATGACGCCGACGGCATCGAGCAGGGGAGCAGGTGGCGGCGTGACGGATCCCGTTCTCGACTGGCTGCTCGCGGGCGACGTCGCGGTCCGGTACCAGGCGCGTCGCGACCTCCTCGACCACGAGGACGAGGAGTTGCGGCAGCGCATCGTGCTCGAGGGCGACGGTGCGGCATTGCTCGCCGCCCGCAGCGAGGGCGGGCACTGGGGACGCGGCTTCTACCAGCCCAAGTGGACATCGAGCCACTACACGCTCCTCGAGCTGCGGAACATCGGGCTGCCGCCGCAGACCGCAGCGCCGCGGGAGACGGCGGCACTGATCCTCGCCGAGGAGAAGGGGCGCGACGGCGGGCTGAACCCGAGCCGCACCATCGCGGTGAGCGACGTGTGCGTCAACGGGATGGCGTTGAACTACCTCGGCTACTTCGGCATGCCCACCGACGAGCTGGCGAGCGTCGTCGACTTCATCCTGTCGCAGCGCATGCCCGACGGGGGGTTCAACTGCCGTTCCAACCGCAGTGGGGCGACCCACTCCTCCGTGCACACGACCGTGAGCGTGATCGAGGGCATCACCGAGTACCGTCGCCGCGGGCACAGCTACCGCGCCGACGAGCTCAGCACGGCGGCCACGACGTCGGTCGAGTTCCTGCTGCGGCACCGGCTCTTCCGCAGCGAGCGCACCGGCGAGCCGATGGATCCCGAGTTCGTGCGCTTGCACCATCCCGCGCGCTGGCATTTCGACATCCTGCGCGGGCTCGATGCGATGCGGGACGCCGGCGTCGCCCTCGACCCGCGGATGGCCGACGCGCTGGAGATATTGCGGGCCCGTCGCCGCCAGGACGGACGGTGGGCCGCCAACCGCCCGTATCCCGGTGTCACACATGTGCCGGCGAATCGACCGGGCCTGCCGGACCGGTGGGTGACGCTCATCGCGCTCCGCGTGCTGCGCCGCTACGACGGCGGCCGCGCAGCAGGTGCCTGACGCGTCACGCGCTCGGCCGCAGCGGTTCGCCGAGCTCCAGGATGACTCCCTCGACCGCGGTCGACCCGGGATACTCCTCGCTGTGTGCGAGCCCGACGCCGGCCAGGCCGAGCCCCGTCGCGGCGGCGTCGGTCGCGAACAGGTAGGGCTCGTACCCGATCCGTTCGCGGATGCGGTTCTTGAGCAGGCGGTGCGCGACCGTCACGGCCGGCCCGAGCATGTCGCTGCCGCCGCCCACCGACTGGCGCACCGCGAGCCCGCGGTGCAGCACGACCTTGAGGTCGAGGTAGGCGACGTTCGGGCAGGCCGTGCAGATGTGGTCGCTCGAGGGGATCGCCCTCGTGCGGTCCGCGACGAACCTCCGGTACATCGCACGGATCCGTTCGAGGACGGCCTCGCCCCGGCCGTCGAGCCGGGCCGCGGGGGCGCACGCGAAGACGGCATCGCCCTCGAGCTTGACGAGGTCGAAGTCGGGTCGGAGCGCGTCGATGACCCCGTCGAGCAGGTCGCCGAGCAGCGAGTACGCAGCGGGGATGCCGTTGCTGAAGTCGACGCCGTGCGCCTCCTCGACGCTCGCCATGAAGCTCGTGAAGCCCGAGATGTCGGCGAGCAGCAGGTATCGATCTCCCGCCGGCGCGTCGAGCACCGGCGCTCCCGTCGGCTCCGATCGTTCCATGTCTCCCCTGACCTCGACGTCGCTGCCGAGTCTACGGCGCGCGGCTCACATGAGCGGATGCCACCTGCGGATGCTGCGAGCGGACCAACGAGCGGATGCCGCGGCCCGAGGAGTGGCCGCGGCATCCGCATTCGTCCGCCGTGCTCACGGCACCGCGCGGATCAGCCGCGCTCGGTCACCACGCCGCCCGTGATGTGCAGGCGGCGCTCGGCGCGCTTCGCGACGGCCGAATCGTGGGTCACGATCACGAGGGTCAGCCCCCGATCGCGCCACAGGCCCTCGAGCAGGTCCATGATCTCGTCGCGGGTCTGCTCGTCGAGGTTGCCGGTGGGCTCGTCGGCGAGCAGCACGTCGGGCTCCTTCACGAGGGCCCGCGCGATCGCCACCCGCTGCTGCTGCCCGCCCGACAGCTCGGTCGGCACGTGCCCGGCCCGGTCGCCGAGCCCGACCGACTCGAGGGCGGCGGTCGCCCGCTGCCGCCGCTCCGCTGCGGGGATGCCGAGCGGCTCGAGCGCCGTCTCCACGTTCTCCTGCGCCGTGAGCGTCGGGATGAGGTTGAAGCCCTGGAACACGAACCCGATCTCGGTGGCGCGGATGCGGCCGAGCTTGCCGTCGGGCAGGTGCGAGAGCTCCGCGTCGCCGAGCGAGATCGTGCCCGACGACGGCCGGTCGAGCGCGCCGAGCATCTGCAGCAGCGTCGACTTGCCGCCGCCCGTCGGTCCCTGGATCGCGACGAGCTGCCCCGACGGGATCGTGAGGGTCACGTCCCGCAAAGCGGTGACCGTGCGCTGCTTCTGCTTGTAGGTCTTCGAGACGTTGTCGAGGGTGTACATGTCGGTCCTTTCGAGTGAGTCGGATGCCGCGGGAGGGTCGCCCGTGGCACGGGGGCGGCGTGGCGCGGAGCGCCGCCGCCGCCGAGGGTCAGGCGACGCTCCGCAGCGCCTCGGCAGGACGGAGTCGCGCCGCGCGCCAGCCGCCGATCGCGCCGGCGATGAGCCCGCCGAGGATCGCGAGGCCGATCGCGATGGCGACGACCTCGACGGTGATCGGCGCGTTGAGCGTCACCTCGGTGGCGGTCGCCGCCTGCGCCGCGCCCGGGCCGCCCGCGAAGCCGCCGCCAGCGAACCCGGCCGGGCCGGCGGCCTGGGGGGTCGTGGCGGTGGTGGAGCCGAGGGTCGGTGCGATGGCGTTGACGACGGCGATGCCGACGAGGCCGACGACGAGGCCCGCCGCGCCGCCGATCAGGCCCTGCACGAGCGACTCGCCGGCGACCTGGCCGACCACGCGCCGGTTCGACCAGCCGATCGCCTTGAGGGTGCCGAACTCCCGGGTGCGCCGGGTGACGCCCTGGATGGTGAAGAGGATCGCGATGAGGAACGCCGCCGCGAGCACGGCGACCGAGAGCCAGAGGCCGAGGTTCGAGATGAGCGTCGACGCGGTGCCGAGCGAGCCCGAGACGGTCGACGCGAGGTCGGACTGGGTGTTCACGGTCTGGTCGGGCAGGGCCGCCTCGAGGTCGGCCTGCACCGACGGGATCACGTCGGACGAGGCCGCCTGCACGTAGATGTCGGTGACCTGCCCGTCGAGGCCCGAGAGCGACTGGGCGACGTCGAGCGGGATGAACACGTTCGCCGCCGACTGCCCGTCCGACGCGGTCGAGGTGACGGTGCCGACGATCTCGAACGAGGTGCCCGCGATGTCGATGGTGTCGCCCACGGCGAGGTCGGCGCTCGTCGCGTAGTCGGCGTCGAGCACGGCGACGTGCTGGCCGGCATCGCCGAGCTCGAGTCCGCGTCCGTCGGCGAGCTCCACCGCCGAGAGCGGTCCGACCGATTCGGCGGCGGGGTCGAGGCCCAGCACGGTGAACGAGTCGACGTCGAAGGCGCTGCCGCCGGCGCCGTCGGCGCCGCCCGCGGGAGGCGCCCCCGTCGTGCCGCCCTCGGCGGTGGGTGCGCCGTCGGTGCCCTGCGCCGCCGAGAAGTCGGGCATCTCGCCCGAGAAGGTCACGTTGGTGAGGCTCAGGGTCGCGGATGCCGCGGCCACGCCGTCGATGTCCTGCACGGTGTCGAGCGCCGACGCGTCGAACGTCGACTGGCCCATGCCGGCGGTCAGGCGCGACTGGGCGAGCTGCGTGGATCCGTCGGCGGTCCGCCCGTCGTCGGCGCCGAACTCGAACCGGCCGCCGTCGGGGCGTTCGCCCTCGGCGGGGGGAGTGGCATCCTGCGACACCGTGAGGTCGGTGCCCACGCCGTAGACGGATTCGAGCACGGATGCCTGGGCATCGCGCACCCCGGTGGAGACGGCGTTCACGATCATGACGAGCGCGATGGCGAGCGCCATGCCGATCGCGATGATCGCGGTCTGCCTGCGGCGCCCGGCGAGCTCGCGCCGGAGGTAGGTGAAGAACATGAGGTCCTCGCTGGTCGGTCGGGGGCCCACCGGTCGATGGGCACGTCTCGCACGCTAGGCAGCGGGGCTATGCGTGCACACGGCCGCGCCCGTGCATCTCCTATGCACAGGCCGCACACGACCGGGTCATAGGAAACCCACAGGGCGAAGCGGATACTCGGAGGTATGGCAGCAGCAACCAGTGCCCCCAGCCGGGCGCCCATCACGAAGGCCGACGGCTCGGCGGTGCGCGTGCTCGTCGTCGACGATGAGCACTCCCTGACCGACCTCCTCAAGATGGCGCTCCGCTACGAGGGCTGGGAGGTGCGCACCGCGTCCGACGGCTTCAGTGCCGTGCGGGTCGCTCGCGAGTTCCGCCCCGACGCGATCGTGCTCGACATCATGCTGCCCGACATCGACGGCCTCGAGGTGCTGCAGCGCGTGCGCTCCGACGGCGCCGAGACGCCCGTGCTGTTCCTCACCGCGAAGGACTCGCTCGACGACCGCATCGCGGGGCTCACGGCGGGCGGCGACGACTACGTGACGAAGCCCTTCAGCCTCGAGGAGGTCGTCGCGCGACTGCGCGGACTCATCCGCCGGTCGACCCTCACGCTCGCGCAGGCGAAGGACCCGGTGCTCGTCGTCGGCGACCTCACCCTCAACGAGGACTCCTACGAGGTCGAGCGCGACGGCGACCCGATCGAGCTCACCGCGACGGAGTTCGAGCTGCTGCGCTTCCTCATGCGCAATCCTCGCCGTGTGCTGTCGAAGGCGCAGATCCTCGACCGGGTGTGGAACTACGACTTCGGCGGCAAGGAGTCCGTCGTCGAGCTCTACATCTCGTACCTGCGCAAGAAGGTCGACGCCGGCCGCGATCCCATGATCCACACCGTGCGCGGAGCCGGCTACATGCTCAAGGCGGCCGGATGACGCGCCCCGGCGACCCGGGCCACGCCGCCGCCACCCGGCGCGCCGTGAGCTCGGCGGCGCCGGGTGCCGCTGCGATCGACGACCGCGTCGCCCCGACCGCGACGGATCCGGACGGGCCCCACTCGGCGCCCGCCACCGCCGGCCCGG
>NZ_RHHB01000015.1 GCF_003710805.1 Agromyces tardus
CGGCCGACGTGCGGCGCGCCGCCGCGGCATCCGACCCGGTCGAGGCGCTCGTCGCGCTGGTGTCGCCGACGCTCGCGGCGCACCCGGCCTTCGTCGCCGCCGTGCGGGAGCGGGTCGCGGCCGTCGCCGTCGCCGCAGCCGACCGCTCGACGCCCGCCGATCCCGGCACGCTCCACGAGCCCGTCCCCTCATGACCGACCACACGACGAGCACCACCGAACCGTCCCGCGCGACGCCGCGCAGAAAGGCCACCATGCTCAAGCCCCAGACCTCCGCCACCCGCGAACTCGTGCGCCTCGACGGGCTCTGGCGGTTCGCACTCGATTCGGCCGACGTGCCCGAGCCGTGGGCGGCGCCGCTCGACACCCCCCTCGAGGCGCCCGTGCCCGCGAGCTACAACGACCTCTTCACCGATCCGCGCATCCGCGAGCACGTCGGCTGGGCCTGGTACCAGCGCTCCGTGCGCGTGCCGCGCGGCTGGGCCGGCGACCGCGTGATCGTGCGCGTCGATGCCGCGACCCACGAGGGCGTCGTGTACGTCGACGACGTGAAGGTCGCCGAGCACGTCGGCGGGTACCTGCCGTTCGAGGCCGACATCACCGAGCACGTCACCCCGGGAGCGGAGTTCCGCCTCACGATCGGGGTGGACAACGAGCTCACGATGGAGACGATCCCGCCCGGCACCATCGAGGTCGCGGCCGACGGCCGGCGCGTGCAGCGGTACTTCCACGACTTCTACAACTACGCCGGACTCGCGCGCTCGGTGTGGCTCGCGAGCCGCCCGGCGGTGCACGTCGACGACGTCACCGTGGTCACCGAGCTGGAGGGAACGACCGGCATCGTGCGCGTCGACACGGTCGTCTCGGCGGATGCCGCGGTGCGCGCCACGCTGCGCGATGCATCCGGAACCGTCGTGGGCACCGCCGACGGCGCATCGGCGACGATCCGGGTGGCGGACGCGACCCTCTGGCAGCCCGGCGCCGCCTACCTCTACCAGCTCACGCTCGAGGCGCTCGTCGACGGCGAGGTCGTCGACGAGTACGCGCTCCCGGTCGGCATCCGCACGATCGAGGTGCGCGGCGCCGAGTTCCTCATCAACGGCGAGCCGTTCTACTTCACGGGCTTCGGCAAGCACGAGGACACGGCCGTGCGCGGCAAGGGCCACGACGACGCCTACCTCGTGCACGACTTCCAGCTCATGGACTGGATCGGCGCGAACTCGTTCCGCACCGCCCACTACCCCTACGCCGAGGAGGTCATGGAGTTCGCCGACCGCCACGGCATCGTCGTCATCGACGAGACCCCGGCCGTGGGCCTCAACCTCGGCCTCATCGGCGGCATCACGGGCGCGCCGAAGCTCGCCACCTGGTCGCCCGGGACCATCGGCGACGCCGCGCAGGCCGCGCACGCGCAGGTGCTGCGCGAGCTCGTCGCCCGCGACAAGAACCACCCGAGCGTCGTCATGTGGTCGATCACGAACGAACCCGCTTCGAACGAGGAGGGCGCCCGCGAGTACTTCGAGCCGCTCGTGCAACTGACCCGGGAGCTCGACCCGAGCCGGCCCGTCACGTTCGTGAACGTCATGATGGCCCCGGCGGGCACCGACCTCGTCGCCGACCTCTTCGACGTCATCTGCCTCAACCGCTACTACGGCTGGTACGTGAACACGGGCGACCTCGCCGCCGCCGAGGCCGGCCTCGAGACCGAGCTGCGGGCCTGGGAGTCGCTCTACGGCAAGCCGCTCATCATGACCGAGTACGGCGCCGACACCATGCCCGGCGTGCACTCGGTGTGGGACCAGCCGTGGAGCGAGGAGTACCAGACCGCGGTGCTCGACATGTTCCACCGCGTGCACGACCGCGTCCCCGCGCTCGTCGGCGAGCAGGTCTGGAACTTCGCCGACTTCCAGACGAGCGCGGGCATCTTCCGCGTCGACGGGAACAAGAAGGGCGTGTTCACGCGCGACCGCAAGCCCAAGGCCGCGGCGCACGCCCTGCGCACGCGCTGGACCGCCATGCGGGATCGCGCGAGCTGACGGATCCGGCGGGCCCGCGGCATCCGCACCACCGCCGTCGGTGCGACCAGCCCCACCCGCCCTGCACCACCGCACCACCACCACCCACCCACCACTGCACCATCACCACGGCAAAGGAGCCCCCTGTGACCACGACCGACACCCCGACCCAGGCGACCGCCGCCGGGCCGAGCGCGCCGCGCCTGCGCCCGCTCAGCATCATCGGCTACGGCGCCGGCGATGCCGCGAACAACCTCGCCTTCACCACGGCGACCATGTTCCTGCTCGTGTACTACACGGATGTCGCGGGCATCTCCGCGGCGGCGGCCGGCACCCTGCTGCTCGTCGTGCGCATCTTCGACGCGTTCGCCGACGTGTTCGCCGGTCGCGTCGTCGACCGCACCTACAGCAAGCGGTTCGGCAAGTTCCGGCCGTTCATCCTGTTCGGCTCGGTGCCGCTGCTCGTGCTCAGCGTGCTGACGTTCTCGGTGCCGCAGATCGGCGCGACCGGCATGCTCATCTACGCCTACCTCACGTACGCGGCGCTCGGCCTCGCCTACAGCCTCGTCAACATCCCCTACGGCTCGCTCGCCGGGGCGATGACGCAGAACCCCTCCGACCGGGCGAAGCTCGGCACGGCCCGCACGATCGGCGCGGCCGTCGTCGGCGCCGGGCTCGGCATCTTCGTCGCACCGCTGCTCAAGCCCGACGCCGACCTGCAGTTCCTCTTCACGGCCATGACCCTCGGGTTCGTCGTCGTGGGCACCGCCCTCTACCTCTTCACGTTCTTCACGGCCAAGGAGGTCGTGCAGCGCGACGTGCCGCGCGTGACGATGAAGCAGAGCGTCGCGACCCTGAAGGGCAACACGCCCCTCCTGCTGCTGTGCATCTCCTCGCTCCTGCTGCTCACGGGCATGCTCTCGAGCTCGACGGCGCAGATCTACTTCCTCCGCGACGTGTTCGGCGCGCTGAACCTCTACCCGATCCTCTCCCTGCTGCAGCTCGTGCTGATCTTCGTCGTGGCGCCGTTCGTGCCCCGCATCGTGCGCCGGTTCGGCAAGCGCAACGTCTACATCGCGTCGGGACTCGTCTCGGCGGCCGGCAGCACCGTGGCGTTCCTCGCGCCCACCGTGTGGGTCGCCTTCGCGGGCATGGTGCTCTCGATGGTGGGCCTGCTGCTCATCAACATGCTCATCTGGGCGCTCGAGGCCGACACCGTCGAGTACGGCGAGTGGAAGACCGGCGTGCGCACCGAGGGCATCACGTACGCGCTCTTCTCGTTCACCCGCAAGACCGGGCAGGCCATCGGCGGCGCCCTCGCCGCGTATGCACTGGCGATCGGCGGCTACGTCGCGGGCGCCGAGGTGCAGACGGATGCCGCGACCTGGGGCATCCGCGCCGGCGCCGCGCTCGTCCCCGCGGTGTTCGCCCTGCTCGCCGTGCTCGTGATGCTGCTCTACCCGCTCACCGACAAGCGCCACGCGGAGATCGTCGCGGAGATCGCCGAGCGCCGCGCCGCCGCGGGATCGGCCGTGCCGATCGCGCCCGACCTCTCGACCGCGGCGTTCCGCGCCCAGGACGCGACCTCCCCCCGGCCGTCGGAAGACGACTGACCCTCCCGGGAGGGGCGGCCGCGGTCGCCCCTCCCGCACCGGCACCGACCCCTCCGACGAGGGAAGAAAGCGAGCACCACCGTGATCATCGACAGAGCCGAGATCATCGTCACGAGCCCCGACCGCAACTTCGTGACGCTGCGACTCACGACCGACGACGGCCTCGTGGGCATCGGCGACGCCACCCTGAACGGGCGCGAGCTGGCCGTCGTCGCCTACCTCAAGGAGCACGTCGCCCAGTTGCTCATCGGCCGCGACGCGAGCCGCATCGAGGACACGTGGCAGTTCCTCTACCGCAGCGCCTACTGGCGCCGGGGGCCCGTCACGATGGCCGCCATCGCCGCCGTCGACATGGCCCTCTGGGACATCAAGGGCAAGGCCGCCGGCATGCCGGTGTACCAGCTGCTCGGCGGCGCGAGCCGCAACGGCCTCATGGCCTACGGGCATGCCTCGGGCAAGACGAACGAGGAGCTCTTCGACTCGATCCGCGCGCACCAGGAGCAGGGCTACCGCTCGATCCGGGTGCAGACGGGCGTGCCGGGCCTGAAGTCGATCTACGGCATCGCGTCGAACGCCACCTTCGAGGCGAACGAGGGCGTGCGCTACGACCACGAGCCCGCCCAGCGCGGCGCGTTCCCGGCCGAGGAGGACTGGGACACGCGCTCCTACCTGCGGCACATCCCGACGGTGTTCGAGGCCGTGCGCAACGAGTTCGGCCCCGAGCTGCCGCTGCTCCACGACGGCCACCACCGGATGACGCCCATCCAGGCCGCGCAGCTCGGCAAGTCGCTCGAGCCCTACGACCTGTTCTGGCTCGAGGACTGCACGCCCGCCGAGAACCAGGAGGCGCTGCGCCTCGTGCGCCAGCACACGACCACGCCCCTCGCGATCGGCGAGATCTTCAACACCGTGTGGGACTACCAGCAGGTCATCCGCGAGCAGCTCATCGACTACGTGCGGTCGGCCGTGACCCACACGGGCGGCATCACGCATCTCAAGAAGGTGCTCGACTACGCGGCGCAGTACCAGATCAAGTCGGGCATGCACGGGCCCACGGATGTCTCGCCCGTCGGCATGGCCGCGGCGATGCACCTGGGCCTCTCCATCCACAACTTCGGCATCCAGGAGTACATGCAGCACGGCGCCCGCACGAACGAGGTGTTCCGGCAGACGTTCTCGTGGAGCGACGGTTTCCTGCACCCGGGCGACGAGCCCGGGCTCGGTGTGACCCTCGACGTCGACGAGGCGGGCAAGTACCCGTACGAGCAGGCCTACCTGCCGTACAACCGGCTCGCCGACGGCACGGTCCATGACTGGTGACGCATCGCGCGCGCCCGTCGTCGTGATGGGCGTCGCCGCGGCGGGCAAGTCGACGGTCGGCCAGGCGTTGGCCGCGCGGCTCGGTGTCGCCTTCATCGATGCCGACGACCTGCACTCCGACGCGAACCGGGCGAAGATGTCCGCCGGCGTGCCGCTCGACGACGACGACCGCGCGCCGTGGCTCGACGCGGTGGGCGCGGTGCTCGCCGCGCGCGGGCCGGCGGACGACGAGGGCGACGGGCCCGCGGCATCCGTCGTCGTCGCGTGCTCGGCGTTGCGGCGCCCGTACCGCGACCGGCTGCGCGCGCACGCGCCGGCGACCGTGTTCGTGCAGCTCGACGCCGCGCCCGAGGTGCTGCGGTCGCGCGCCGAGGCCCGCACGGGTCACTTCATGCCACCCGAGCTCCTCGACTCGCAGCTCGCGACCCTCGAGCCGCTCGCGGCCGACGAGCCCGGATGCCGCGTCGACGTCGGGGCCCCGGTCGCCGAGGTCGTCGCCGACGCGATCGCGGCCCTCGACGCGCTCGATGGAATCGCCGAGCTCGGCCGCGACCCTCACGGCGAGTCCGCCGGGCCCGACCGCGACGCGCTCCCCGTCTCGGGCTGATCGCGCGCCGATGGCCCGGCTGACGGCCGTTGCACGGGACCGGCCAATACAATCGCCCTCGATGACAGAAGCGCACCCCGAGCCTCCCGCGGCGGAGGCGGCTCCGTCGCGACGGCAGCCGAGGAAGAGCGCGCCGACGATCTACGACATCGCCGAGCTGGCCGGCGTCAACCCGTCGACGGTGTCGCGGGCGCTCGGCAAGCCCGGACGCGTGAGCGCGAAGACGGAGGCGAGGATCCGGGCGGCCGCCGCCGAGCTGAACTTCCGGGTCAACCCGATCGCGCGGGCCCTGCCCACGGGACGCACCAACACCCTCGCGCTCGTGGTCGCCGACATCACGAACCCGATGGTGTTCGGCATGGTCCGCGGCGCCGAGCATGCCGCGACGGCCGCCGGCTTCACGCTCGTGATCGCGGAGTCGCAGGAGTCGGGCGAGACGGAGTCCGCGGCCATCGAGCAGATCATGCCGAGCGTCGACGGCATCGTGCTGGCAACGACCCGCCTGGGCGGCGAGCGCATCGCGGACATCGCGGATCGCAAGCCGGTCGTGCTCATCAACCGCGAGGTCGCGGGCGTGCCGAGCGTCGTCTCCGACGTCGAGGTGGGCGTGCGGCAGCTCGTGACGCACCTGCACGCGCTGGGGCACCGCTCGATCGCCTACCTGTCGGGTCCGCCCGCCTCGTGGATCAGCGAGCGGCGTTGGGCGTCGCTCCTCGACATGGCCGAGGAGCTCGACCTGGCGCTCGTCGAGATCGGCCCGAGCCCGCCCACCATCGAGGGCGGTCGTGCGGCGCTGCGGCGCGTGCTCGCCTCACGAGCGACCGCGGTCGTCGCCTACAACGACCTCATGGCCATCGGCGTCATGAAGGAGGCGGCCGAGCGCGGCACCGCCGTGCCCGGAGAGCTCAGCGTCGCCGGGTTCGACGACATCTTCGGAAGCGACCTCATCAGCCCGCCGCTCACGACCGTGCGCGCGCAGCTCGTGACCGCCGGCGAGCGCGCCGTCGCCCGGTTGCTCGCCCAGGTGGTCGACGGCGAGGTGCCGCCCCCCGATGCGCCGCTCGCGACGGAGCTCGTGGTCCGCGGGTCGACCGGCCCGGCCAGCGCACCGAACGCCGGCTGACCGGGACTCCGGACTCGCCGACCCGCCGCCGACTGCCCCGCCCTCAGCGCCCGGCTTCGGGCCGGAGCAGCTCGAACTCGGTGCGGGTCGGCGCCGCCGGGCACCCCTCCCACTGCAGGCGGAACCGCTCCGCGTAGAGCAGCTCGCCGCGCGCGTCGCGCGCCGCGAGGGTCACCGACTCCGGCTGGTCGGCCGCGAGGTGCGCCGTCCACTCGCCCTCGCCTCCGGCGGGCTCGAGCTCGCGTCCTCCCGGTTCGCAGCCCGACCAGCACTGCACGGCGGAGACCCCCGGCTTCACGACGTGCACCGCGACGGCGCGCGAGTGCTCGGAGGGGCTGCAGTCGGGGGTGCCGCTGCATCCGGCCAGCGCGAGCACCGCGCACGCCGCCACCGTCGCGAGGGGGCCGAGGCTCGCGCCGAGCCCCCTGCTGCGGGCACCGCCCCGCCTCATTCCAGCGGCCCCGCCGGTCCGTCGGCGACCCCGAAGCCGGCCCCGGCTCCCGTGCCCGGGTCGAAGCGCCACCCGGTGATCCACTCCGGGTCCTCGCCGTGCTCGTAGGCGTGGGCGCGGGCCTCAGCGCGGGCGGCGTGCCACTCGTCGGCGATCTCGGCGACTCCGGGCCGCTCGGCCAGGCCGGGCACCCGATGCACGACGTCGAGCGCGAGCCGGTACCGGTCCAGGTCGTTGAGGTGCAGCATGTCGAACGGGGTCGTCGTCGTGCCGCGCTCGTTGAACCCGCGCACGTGCAGGTTGTCGTGGTTCGTGCGGCGGTACGTGAGCTGGTGGATGAGCGTCGGGTACCCGTGGAACGCGAAGAGCAGCGGCGAGCTGCGGGTGAAGATCGCGTCGAACTCGAGGTCGGGCAGGCCGTGCGGGTGCTCGCGCGGGTCCTGCAGGCGCATCAGGTCGACCACGTTCACGACGCGCACGGTGAGCTGCGGCATCCGCTCGCGCAGCAGTTGCGCCGCGGCGATCGCCTCGACGGTGGGCACGTCGCCCGCACACGCGATGACGACGTCGGGCACGGATGCCGCGGGGTCGGCCGGGTCGAACCCCGGCTCGTTGCCCGCCCACGGCCACACGCCCACGCCCGCCTCGACGTGGGCGACCGCCTCGTCGTGGTCGAGCCACTGCTGCTGCGGCTGCTTGCCGGCGACCACGACGTTGACCCGGTTGTGCGTGTCGAACACGTGGCGCATCGTCGCGAGCAGGGTGTTCGCATCGGGCGGCAGGTAGACCCGCACGACCTCGGCCTTCTTGTTCACGACGACGTTGAGGAACCCGGGGTCCTGGTGCGAGAAGCCGTTGTGGTCCTGCCGCCAGACGTGCGACGAGAGCAGGTAGTTGAGCGACGGGATGTCGCCGCGCCAGTCGATGTCGCGGGCGGCGTCGAGCCACTTGGCGTGCTGGTTGAACATCGAGTCGACGATGTGGATGAACGCCTCGTAGCTCGTGAGCAGCCCGTGCCGCCCCGTGAGCAGGTAGCCCTCGAGCATGCCCTGCATGAGGTGCTCGCTGAGCGCCTCGATGACGCGTCCCTCGCGGGCGAGGTGCTCGTCGAGCGGATGCAGCTGCGCCGCCCAGGCCCGCTCGGTCACGTCGAACACCGCGCCGAGCCGGTTCGAGAGCACCTCGTCGGGGCCGAAGAGGCGCACGTCATCGGGATGCTCCCGCATGAGCGCGGCGAGCCACGAGCCCGCCACCCGGGTCGCCTCGCCGATCGCGCCGCGGCCGCCGCCCGTGCCGTCGGCGGGGGCCGGGTCGATCCCGAACTCCGCCGTGCCGGGCAGGTCGAGCGGCCGCCGGATGCCGCCGTTGGCGTGGGGACTCGCGCTCATGCGCAGCTCGCCGCGGGGTCGCAGCGCGTCGAGCTCGGCGCTAGGCCGGCCGTCGTCGCCGAAGAGTTCGTCGGGGCGGTACGACCGCAGCCACGTGTCGAGCTGGGCGAGGTGCTCGGAGTTCTCGCGCACCTCGGCGAGCGGCACCTGGTGGGAGTGGAAGGTCCCCTCGACCTGCACGCCGTCGACGACCCGCGGGCCGGTCCAGCCCTTGGGGGTGCGCAGCACGATGCAGGGCCATCGGGGTGCGTCCTTCGCGAAGGCGCCGGCCGCGGCATCCGCCCGCATGTCGGCGAAGCGGTCGTAGGCCATGTCGAGCGCCGAGGCGAGCTGCGCGTGCACGATCATCGGGTCCTCGCCGTCGAACCCGCCGCTCACGATGGTCGGCTCGTAGCCGTTGCCGCGCAGGAACGCCACGAGCTCCGACTCGGGGATGCGCGCGAGCAGCGTCGGGTTCGCGATCTTGAAGCCGTTGAGGTGCAGGATCGGCAGCACGGCGCCGTCCGTCGTGGGGTTGAGGAAGGTGTGCCCGCGCCAACTCGCGTTCAGCGGCCCGGTCTCGGCCTCGCCGTCGCCGATGACGCACGCGACCACGAGCCCGGGATTGTCGAGCGCCGCGCCGTACGCGTGCATGAGCGAGTAGCCGAGCTCGCCGCCCTCGTTGATGGAGCCGGGCGTCTCGGGCGCCGCGTGCGAGGGGATGCCGCCGGGGAACGAGAACTGCCGGAACAGCCGTTCGAGCCCCTCGCCGTCGAGCGTGACCTTCGGGAAGAGCTCCGAGTAGGTGCCGTCGAGCCACGCGTTCGCGACCATCGCCGGGCCGCCGTGGCCGGGCCCGCACACGTAGATCGTGGGCGTGCCGCGCTCGACGATCACCCGGTTGAGGTGCGCGTACACGAGGTTGAGCCCCGGGGAGGTGCCCCAGTGGCCCAGCAGCCGGGGCTTGATGTCGTCGGCGCGCAGCGGCCCGTCGAGCAGGGCGTTCCGCAGCAGGTAGATCTGCCCGACGCTCAGGTAGTTCGCCGCGCGCCACCAGGTGTCGACGAGTTCGAGGGGCACGGACGCCGCGGCCGCACCGCTCGCCTCGTCGTCGTGCCGTGCGTGTGCCCCGCCCATGGGAACCCCCGTTCCGCTCGCCTTCGTGCGGTTCGAGCCTAGGTGCGGGGTGCGTCCCGCTGCCAGAGGTTGGTCCCGATGGCCCGCCGTCGGCGCTCGCGGCGCGGCGGTAGGGTCGGGGTGATGGACGCTGCGCGACGACCCCGACGCCGGGGCGGGCGCGCGTGATCGACATCCTCACCGGGTTCGCGGTCATCGCCCTCGCGGTGTTCCTGGGCTGGCTGGCCGGACGCACCGGGGTGCTGGGGCCCGAGGCGCGGCCGGTGCTCGTGCGCTTGACGTTCAACGTGCTCTCGCCGTTCCTGCTGTTCTCCGTGCTCGCGACGGCCGACGTGCACGCCCTGTTCTCGGCGCTGCTGCCGGTCTCGGCGATCGCCGCCGTCTCGGTCATGGCGATGTTCGCGCTCGTCTCGCTCGCGCTGCTGCGCCGCGGGATCGCCCGCACCACGATCGGCGCGCTCGCGGCCGGCTACGTCAACGGCAACAACATCGGCATCCCCATCGCGCTGTACATGCTCGGCGACGCGGCGTACTCGGCGCCCATCGTGCTGCTGCAACTGCTGCTGTTCGCGCCGCTCGCGCTCGCGATCCTCGGTGCGACGGTGGAGGGGCGCACCTCGTTCACGGGCATCCTGCGGTCGACGTTCACGAACCCGATCATCATCGGGTCGCTGCTCGGCGTGCTCGTGTCGGTCTCGGGCATCGAGTTGCCGCCGATCGTCCTCGACCCCGTGCAGCTCATCGGCCACGCGGCCGTGCCGGTCATGCTCATCGCCTACGGACTGTCGCTGCATGGCGGGCGGATGCTGGAGCCCGGCACGGGACTGCGCGACGTGATCCTCGCGAGTGCGCTCAAGCTCCTCGTGATGCCCGTCGTCGCCTGGGCCGTCGGTTCGTTCGTGTTCGGACTCGAGGGCATCGACCTCTTCGCGGTCACCGTGCTCGCGGCGCTGCCCACCGCGCAGAACGTGTTCACCTACGCGCAGCGGTACGAGACCGCCGAGATCGTGGCGCGCGACACGGTGTTCGTGACCACGATCGGGTCGGTGCCGGTGCTGCTCCTCGTGGCGGTGCTGCTCGGCTGAGCCGCGCCGGCCGTGCCGGCGCCGGTCGGCACCGGCATGATGGGGGGCGAGCCGAAGGAGACCCGATGCCGTTCCGCACCGACGACGACCAGCCGCTCGAGGAACTCCTCCTCGCCCAGCGGCCCGCGACCGGCTACCGCTTCGAGCTGCGCGCGCCCGTGGTGTACGTCGACCCCGTCGCGGGGCACCGCTATCGGGCGCCGGCCCGCGACGAGGCATCCGGATCGCACGGGTTCACCGACCTCGCGTCGGTGCCGACGCCGTTGTGGGGCTTCATCGCGAGCTACGGGCGGCAGTCGGCACCCGCGGTACTGCACGACGAGCAGTCGCTGCGTGCCGACGAGCTCGGCGACCGGCGGGCGGCCCTCGCCGCGCGACGGGAGGACGACCGCGTGTTCCGCACCGCGTTGCGCGAGCAGGGCGTGCCTCGGCTGCGCGCGCTCCTCATGTGGGCCTGGGTCTCGGCCGACCGCGAGCGCACCTTCGCGGGAGCAGCGGGGTGGCTGCTGCTCGCGCAGGTCGCACTCGGCGTGGTCGCGCTCGTCGCGGCGGTGGTGTTCGCCGTCGTGCCGTCGTGGTGGCTCGCGCTCGCGCTCCTCGTCGCGCCGGCGCTCGCCGCGCTCTGGTGGCGTGGCCTCGCGCGGCTCGTGATCGTGCTCACGTACTCGCTCGCGGCGTTCGGCCCGCTGTTCGTCGTGTCGCTCGCGGCGATCGGGGTGTTCCGCGTGGTGGAGGGGGTCGTCGAGCTCGTGGCAGGCGGAGACCCGCGCGACGTGGTGCGGCCGACGCTGCGGCCCGATCACGGCTGAGGCGAGGCGCCCGGCGTCGCGCCGGCCGCCGAATCCGGCGTCGAATGCGACGGCCACTTCGGGGGGTGGAAGAACCAGTCCTCGATCCGGCGGAGGAGGCGGCGTCGCACCCGGAGACGCAGCCGCCAGAACCAGCTCTCCCGGCGGGCGCGAAGGTCGTCTGCCTCGTCCTGTGCGTCGTACGCGCTCCTGCGCTGCTGCATGCGCGTGGTGAACTCGTTCCGGAACGCGTCGCTGCGCACCGAGTCACCGAGGGTGAGCCGGGACGGCTCGGGCGCGACGGGCGCCGGCGGCACGGCTCCCTCGGGCGCGGGCCTGCGCGCGGGGACCCGCACGGGCGCCGGCGCCACCAAGGGGGCGACGAACGCGAAGATCGCGGCCACGATCACGACCACCGCCACGAGTGGAAGCCAGGGTTGTCCTGCGTTCAGGCTCGAGCTGAGGAACCACAACGCGAGTGCGGCGATGAGCGTGTACATCGCGCGACCGACCGACGAGACGACGAGCCACCGCCAGGGATTCGGGGAGCACCGGTTCCAGAGGAGCGCTCGGGTCGTGCGCCCCGCCAGCAGCTGGTTGAGCCAGACGAGCAGCGCGAGGAGCAGGGCCGACGCGAACGCCCAGCCCCAGTCGCTCAACTGGGTGCCCTCGTCTCCCGGAGCGGTCAGGAACGAGATGGACCAACCCGGGAGGGCGTCCTCGGAATCGACGAAGGGCAGAATGCCCAGGAGCGCTGCGATCCACCCGCCCACCGTTCCGACCAGGCCCGCGAGGAATCGTGACACGGCCGGGATGCCGGGCACGCAGGCGGCGATCACCACGGCGAGCAGGATGTTGATGCCGAGCGATTCCCTGTCGATGACCATGAGGCGGTTCGCGACGTAGGCGACCTCGGGGGCGGGCTTCGGGAAGCGCTCGGGCAGCAGCGCGCGGGCCGCCGGCTCGACGACCTGCAACGTGTTGGCGTAGTACATCGCGTGATCGAGGAACGGCTGGCTCGTGTTGTGCACCGCCTGTTCGGCGGGCCCGTCGGGCGGTGCGTCGGCCCCCTGCTCGGGCACCCCCGGGAAGTAGCTGGCTCGCCAGCGCTCGCGCGCCGACCGGGTGTCGTCGGCGATGGGACCTGCGGCGAACGGATCCCAGACCGCCCACTGGTTCTCCCAGATCACGTCGCGGCTGTGATCGATCCACGCCTGCACGGGGTGGTACTCGTCCGGGCGGCCCTTCCACTTGTCGCGGCCGAGCAGCACCACGGCTGCGCCGACGGTCGTGAGGCGCAGCACCCGGTAGTCGCTCGGCACGAGGGTGTCGCTGAAGAGCGCGTAGGCCGCGACCGCTGCGCCCTGCGAATGGGCGAGCACCTGCACATGCGGCTCGGCCGGGCTGGGCGGCGCGCCGTCGCGGGGCCCGCCCCCAGCGACGCGCGCCTCCCGCGCAGCAGCCTCGGCATCGGGGTCCACGCCGACGAGCCGGGCGGCGTGGTCGAGGGCATCGCGGAAGACGAGGCGCATCGCAGCGGCCCGGAGCGGACGCTCCTTCCACGTCGCGACATCGCCGATGGACTCGATGATCCCGTCGATCACCTCCTGCGCCCGCTCCTTCACCCAGGGGATGAGCAGCAGCGGGCTGAGCAGCGGCATGACGATCGTCGCCACGGCGCCGAGCGCGACGATGACGACGTCGAGCGCGATCACCACGATCGCACCGGCGAGGAACCGGAGGGCATCGAGCAGGACGACGACGATCTTCCGCATGAGCGGCAGCGCAGCGCGTGCGTGCGCACGTGCCCTGAGCAGTGGAATGAGTGCGACCGTCCGGCCGTATTGCACGAGCATTCGCGAGATCGCCCGCCAGAGGAAGGTGACCGCCCAGCGGAACACCTGCCGGCGCGTCATCGGAGCGAAGGATTCGGACCACCTCGCCTCGACGATCGCGATCCGGCGCTCGACGATGCCGTCGGGCGCGTCGGCGTCGGGAACCCCGACCGTCGCCGTCACGATGGGGACCGGTCCGGACAGGTCGGACCTGGCGACCGTGACCCCGAAGCGCGGATCATCCTTCCTCGCGCCGGCCGCGAGGTCGCGGGTCATCCAGTCGATGCGCTCGAGCAGGGGCTCCGCCCATTCGAGCAGGATCTGGCTCTTGTACGCATTGCCCATCCCGTGCACGACCACGAGGGCGACGTCGAACGGATCCGCAGCGACTCCCTCGGGGGTGAAGTCGGCCGGCTTCGGCTTGGGTGCGATGAGCATGACGTCCTCCTGCTGGGCCGCATGATGGGAGGTCCTGTCCGCACGCTAGACCCGGCGCGGCGACGCGACAATCAGTGGTAGCACTGATCCCGCGTCGGCCCGAGGCTCGTAACGTTGGGTTCGGTCGAGCACCGCGGACTGCAGGGGGAACTGTCCCCGCGGACGCCGACCGGAGAGCCGGCCCCGCACGCCAACCCGAAACTGGCGGCGGAGGGCCGGCTCCCCCCTTTCCTCCGGCGGCGACTCGCTCAGGCGCCGACTTGCTCAGGCGCCGACGCGCTCGGGGGCCGACGCGCTCAGGGGCCGACGCGCTCAGGCGCCCGTGCGCCTCGCCGCCCGCGCAGCGCGCATCGCGCCGTGCGCCCGCAGGAGCCGCGGCACCACGACGTAGACCGCGAGCGGCACGACGACGAGGGTGAGCACGAACGCGCGAAGCACGGGGTGCCAGTGCTCGGAGAGGCGACCGAGCAGCATCATGCCCACGGCGACCATCGGGAAGATCGCGATCCAGGTGATCACGGCGCGCACGTGCACCGAGGGCGGCGCCGGTGCGACGGGGGCGACGGCGGATGCGGCCGCCTCGCCGGACGCGGTGGCGTCGACCGCCTCGACGGGGTCGAGGCGGTCGGAGGCTGCGTCGCCGGTGCGGACGACGGGGGTGGATGCGGTGGCGGTCATGGCGACGTCCCTTTCGCTCGAATCAATCTCCAACTGAATGGTTGTAATCGAATCACGCGCTCGGATATTCCGCAACCATCCAGTTGGGAATTGGTACACTCGCCCCATGGCCTGGGACACGGAACGCACGAAGCGCCTGCTCCTCGACGCGGCGACCGAGGAGTTCAGCCGCCACGGCCTCGCCGGCGCGCGCGTCGATCGCATCGCGGCATCCGCCGGCGTCAACAAGGAGCGCATCTACCAGTACTTCGGCAAGAAGGACGAGCTCTTCGAGATCGTGCTCACCACGCGCCTGCAGGAGCTCATCGACGCGGTGCCCATGCACGGCACCGGCCCCGAGGCGGTCGGCGACTACGCGGGCCGCCTGTTCGAGCACCACCTCCGCGACGAGATCATCCCGCGCCTCATCTTCTGGGAGGGGCTCGAGCTCGGCACGGCATCGCTTCCGCGGTCGCGCGCCGAGTACCACGCGGCCAAGATCGCGAGCTTCCAGGCGATGCTCCCCGGCATCGATCGGGTCATGGCGGGGGAGCTGCTGCTCACGATCGTGAGCCTCGTGAACGCCTGGCCTGTGCTCGCGCAGCTCGACCGGCAGCTCGTCGCCGACGAGCAGGGCGTGCGCCCCGACCGCGTCGCGCGGGTCGCCGCGCGCCGCGCCTACCTCGTCGCCGTCGCGGTCGCGCTCGCCGAGGCCGCACTGCGCTCCGAGGGCGCGCTCGCGGGGGCCGGCCGCACCGGCGGGCCCGCGGATGCCGCGCATGCGGCAGACTCGAACGGATGACCCAGCCGCTGCTCGACCGCGCCCCGCGCCCCTACGACGCCGACGCGATGTACGACGCCTTCGTCGACTGGGCCGGCGACCGCGGCCTCTCGCTGTATCCCGCGCAAGACGAAGCCGTGATCGAGATCGTCTCGGGCGCCAACGTGATCCTCTCGACGCCCACGGGCACGGGCAAGTCGCTCGTCGCGGTGGCCGCGCACGCGGCATCCGTCGCCCGTGGCGGCCGCAGCTACTACACGGCGCCCATCAAGGCGCTCGTGAGTGAGAAGTTCTTCCAGCTCGTCGACATCTTCGGCGCCCAGAACGTGGGCATGGTCACGGGCGACAGCTCGGTGAACCCCGACGCGCCCATCATCTGCTGCACGGCCGAGATCCTCGCCAACCTCGCGTTGCGACAGGGTCCGGATGCCGCGGTCGACCAGGTCGTCATGGACGAGTTCCACTACTACGGCGACCCCGACCGTGGCTGGGCGTGGCAGGTGCCCCTCATCACGCTGCACCGCGCGCAGTTCATCCTCATGTCGGCGACGCTCGGCGACGTCACGGCGATCGCCGACGACCTGAGCCGCCGGACCGGCCGCGAGACCGCCCGCGTGACGGGCGTCGACCGCCCGGTGCCGCTGCACTTCTCGTACGCGAAGACGCCCGTGCAGGAGACCGTCGAGGAACTCATCGAGACCCGGCAGGCGCCCGTGTACATCGTGCACTTCTCCCAGGCCGCCGCGATGGAGCGCGCGCAGGCGCTCTCGTCGATCCGCGTGGTCACGCGCGAGCAGCGCGACGAGATCGCGGATGCCATCGGCGGGTTCCGCTTCACCACGTCGTTCGGCAAGACCCTCTCCCGGCTCGTGCGCGCGGGCATCGGGGTGCACCACGCCGGCATGCTGCCGCGCTACCGCCGGCTCGTCGAGACGCTCGCGCAGCGCGGACTCCTGCGCGTGATCTGCGGCACCGACACGCTCGGCGTCGGCATCAACGTGCCCATCCGCACGGTCCTCATTACGGCGCTCGCGAAGTTCGACGGGCAGCGCATGCGACAGGTGAGCGCACGCGAGTTCCACCAGATCGCGGGGCGCGCGGGGCGCGCGGGCTACGACACCGCCGGCACCGTCGTGGTGCTCGCGCCCGAGCACGAGATCGAGAACGAGGCCGCCGTCCGCAAGGCGGGCGACGACCCGAAGAAGCTCAAGAAAGTCGTGCGCAAGAAGGCGCCCGCCGGCCAGATCACGTGGGGCGAGGGCTCATACGAGCGACTGGCGGCCGCCGAGCCCGAGCCGCTCCAGCCGCACCTGCAGCTGAGTGCCGCGATGCTCATCAACGTGATCGCCCGCGGGGGCGACGTGATCGGCGACATCCGCTCGCTCGTGCTCGACAACCACGAGCCGCGGGCTCGCCGGTACGAGCTCGCCCGCCGCGCGCTCGAGATCTTCCGCACGCTGCGCGACGCGGGGGTCGTCGAGATCCTGCCTGCCCCGGATGCCGCGAGCCCGCCGGTCGTGCGCCTCACCGTCGACCTGCAGCCCAACTTCGCCCTCAACCAGCCGCTGTCGCCGTTCGCGCTCGCGGCGATCGAGCTGCTCGATCAGGAGGCCGAGGCCGGGACCGGCATTGCGACCGGGCACTACGCACTCGATGTCGTCTCGATCATCGAGTCGACCCTGGACGACCCGCGACCGATCCTCTCCCAGCAGCAGTACAAGGCGCGCGGCGAGGCCGTCGCGGCGATGAAGCAGGAGGGCATCGAGTACGACCAGCGCATGGAGCTGCTCGAGCAGGTCACCTGGCCGAAGCCGCTCGACGAACTGCTCTCGCAGGCGTTCGAGACCTTCGCGTCGAGCCAGCCGTGGGTGCGCGACTTCGAGCTGTCGCCCAAGTCGGTGGTGCGCGACATGTTCGAGCGATCGATGTCGTTCGGCGAGTACGTGTCCTTCTACCAGCTCGCCCGCAGCGAGGGGCTCGTGCTGCGCTACCTCTCCGACGCGTTCCGCGCGATCCGGCAGACGGTGCCCACCGAGGCGAAGGACGAGGAACTGCTCGACATCATCGAGTGGCTCGGCGAGCTCGTGCGGCAGGTCGACTCGAGCCTCGTCGACGAGTGGAACGAGCTCGTCGATCCCACCTCGCACCTCCCCGAGGACGACGTGCCCGTCGTGCCGCCGGCACCGCCGTCGGTCGTGACCAACCGCCGCGCCTTCACGGTGCTCGTGCGCAACGAGCTGTTCCGCCGCGTGCAGCTCGCGGCCCTCGAGCGCGACGACGAGCTCGCCGAGCTCGATCCGGATGCCGGGTGGCCCGACGCGCTCGACCGCTACTACGCCGAGCACGACGACATCCTCACGGGCGGGGCGGCGCGCTCGCCGCGACTCGTCACGATCGACGAGTCGGATGCCGCGGCCGGCCGGTGGCGGGTGGAGCAGACCATCGACGACCCCGCCGGGGACCACGACTGGCGGATCCGCGCCGAGGTCGACCTCGAGGCCTCGGCCGAGGAGGGCGCCGCAGTCGTGCGCGTGACGGAGGTCGTGCGGCTGTAGGGGTGGACCCGCAGGCGTCAGGCGAGGGCGAGCATGCCCGCCGCCGTGAGCGCGAGCACGAGGCCCGCCCACTGCACCGGGGCGATCCGCTCCTTCAGCACGATGGCGGCCAGTAGGATCGTGCCCGCGGGATACATCGCACCCAGCACGGCCGCGACCGAGAGGTCGCCGGCCCGGATCCCGAGCAGCAGCAGCACGTTCGCCACGACGTCGACGACGCCGCACGCGATCGCCAGGCGGATGCCCGCCGCGAGGTCCGACGGCGCGGGGCGCGCGAGCGTCCTCGCCGGACCCGCGGTCCGCGTGATCGGGGATGCGGGCGGATCCGTCGGGTCGACGCCGACCACCGACGGGGCGGCGGAGCGCGGCATCCACTCGCCCATCACCGCGCCCGGACGGCGGTGGCGCACGAGCGCGACGAGCGCGAGCACCCCGATGACCGCGAACATGATCGCCGCGTTGACGAGCCGGTTGAGCAGGAGCGGCACGACCCCGCTCGCGTCGGAGGTCTGTGCGATCGTGATGTAGAACGCGCCGATCGCGATGCCCGAGCCGATCGCCATGAGGATGCCGCGCAGGCTCGGGCGCACGGCGCCGCGCTCGGGCACGAAGCCGACGAGCACCACGGCGACGAGGGCGATGCCGAGGGCCCAATAGCCGATGGCGGCGAGCCGCTCGGCGCTGACGAGGAGTCCCCAGGCCAGGGGCACGATCGCCGAGACGAGCGCGGTGAGCGGCGAGAGGATGCTCATCGGGCCGATCGCGAGCGACGCGTAGAGCAGCGAGATCGCCACGGCCCCGGTGACGCCGGACACGACGCCCCACATGACGTCCTCCGCGCGCCATTCGCCCCCGAGCACCGGGTACGCCGCCACGAGCACCACGAGGCCCGAGAGCGCACCGACGGCCGTCACGAGGATCGCGCTGACGCGCTTCGAGGCGAGGCCGCCGAGGAAGTCGGCCGCGCCGTAGACGAGGGCGCCGGTGAGTGCGAAGACGGCGGTGAGCATGGTCGCTCCAGCCTAGGGCGGAGCGTGACATCCGCTCATTCGCGCGCTCGTTCGCCTACTCGCTGCTCATGTGAGCGGCCTATGTAAACGATTGGTGTCGGGTGTGGGATGAATGGCTTGTGGGGCCTTCCCCCGCCCTGTGCCGCGTCGTAGGCTGCGAGGGCTTCCCCCCTCTCGGGGGAGCACTCGTCGGGGGGCGTCGGATCCGTCGCACCCTCGCCGCGACTCGCAGAGGAGACAACGGAATGCACGAACGTTCCATCGGCGCCGAGGCCCCAGCAGCCCGGCGCCCGCGTCGCAGCAGGGGCCGGGTCGGCGCCCTCGCGGCGCTCGCCACCGCATCGGCCGTCGGCCTGTCGCTGCTCGGAGGCGCCCCTGCCTTCGCCGCCGACGTGACGAACACCATCGCGCAGGTGCAGGGCACCTCGGCGAACCAGGGCCCGAACGCGGCCTCGCCGCTCGCCGGCTCCGTCGTCACGGTCGAGGGCATCGTCACGGGCGACCACCGCACGGGCGGCTACCGGGGCCTGTACGTGCAGACTGCCGGCTCAGGCGGGTCGACGGATGCGACGCCCGGTGCCTCCGACGGCATCTTCGTGTTCCTCAGCGGCAACCCCGCCGCCGGCGTCGCGATCGGCGACAAGGTCAAGGTCACCGGCCGCGTCAGCGAGTTCAACACCGTGACGCAGATCAGCGCCACCGCAGCAGGATCGGTCGAGCTCGTCCAGGCCGGCGTCGGCGTTCCGGCCGTGACACCGCTCGCGAACACCGTGCTCGGCAGTTCGCGCGAGCAGTTCGAGGGCATGCTCGTGCGCCCCAGCGGCACCTACAAGCTCGTCTCGAGCCACAACCTGCAGAGCTTCGGCGAGCTCTGGACGAGCGCTGGCAGCACGATGCCGGTCGAGGCGTTCGAAAGCCAGACGCCGAACACCAAGGCGGCGAACGACATCACCGCGGCGAACAACAATGCGCGGCTGCTCCTCGACGACGGCTACAGCATCCGTGTCGACAACGCGGGGCACCCCGGCGACCAGCCCTACTTCACGAAGGACGCCGTCGTCCGCAACGGCGATGTGGTGAATTTCCCGGCGGGCGGCTCGCTGCTCAGCTACGACTTCGGCAACTGGCGCCTCCAGCCGCCGACGCCGATCAACGACGCGAGCGATCCGGCCCTCAAGCCGACGTTCTCCACGGTCGACGAGGACGGAAAGGTCATCGGCAACCCGCGTCCGGCCGACCCGCCGGTCGTCGCGGGCGACATCCAGGTCGCGTCCTTCAACGTGCTGAACTACTTCACGACCCTCGGCGAGGACAACCCCGACGCCCGCGGCGCCGAGACGGCCGAGGAGTTCGCGATCCAGGAGTCGAAGATCGTCACGGCGATCAACAAGCTCGACGCCGACGTGGTCGCACTGCAGGAGATCGAGAACTCGGTCAAGCTCGGCGAGGCACCTGACGAGGCGCTCTCGACGCTCGTGAAGGCGCTCAACAAGGCCGCCGGATCGAAGGTGTGGGACTACGTCCGCACGCCCGCGGCACTGCACGACGCCGCGATCACCGACTACATCACGAACGCGATCATCTACAAGCCGTCGGTCGTGAAGCCCTCCGGCGAGGCGCAGACCGTCATCGACGAGTCCGTGTGGGACATCGCGCGCGAGCCGATCGCCCAGACCTTCAAGTACGGCAACCAGTTCGCAACGGTCATCGCCAACCACTTCAAGTCGAAGGGCGGCACCGACCCGACGCCCGAGACCGGGCAGGATGCCTTCAACGGCGAGCGCACGAAGCAGGCACAGTCGCTCCTGACGTTCGCGACCGCGCTCTCCGAGGGCAAGAAGAACGCCGTCTACCTGGTCGGCGACTTCAACTCCTACGCCAAGGAGGACCCGATCCAGGTCTTCGTCAAGGCAGGCTGGACCGACGTCCTCTTCAGCAAGGCGCGTGGGCAGTACACGTACACGTTCGACGGCGAGCTCGGCTCGCTCGACCACGTGATCGCCTCCCCCGCCGCGAACGACCGGATCACCAAGGCGGGCGTGTGGTCGATCAACTCCCCCGAGTGGTCGCAGCGCGAGTACTGGGGCAGCGCCGCCGAGGCGGGCACGCCGTTCCGCTCGAGCGACCACGACCCGATCCTCGTCGGCGTCGGCTCACCCGTCGTCTCCTCCACGGTCGACATCGACCTCGTGACGGTGAACGACTTCCACGGGCGCATCGAGCAGTCCGCGCCGTCGGGCGGCATCGCCGCGCTCTCATCCGCGGTCAAGCAGATCCGCGCGGCGAACCCGAACACGATCTTCGCCGCAGCGGGCGACATGATCGGCGCGTCGACGTTCACGTCCTTCATCCAGCAGGACAAGCCGACGATCGAGGCGTTGAACGCGGCCGGACTCGACGTGAGCGCCGTCGGCAACCACGAGTTCGACCAGGGCTTCGCCGACCTCACCGACCGCGTGATGCCGCTCGCCCTCTGGGAGTACCTCGGTGCCAACGTCTACGAGAAGGGCACGACGCAGCCGGCGCTTCCCGAGTACTGGGTCCAGGAGTTCCAGGGCGTCCGGGTCGGCTTCGTGGGTGCGGTGACCGACGAGCTGCCGTCGCTGGTGAGCCCCGACGGGATCAAGGACATCGAGGTGGGCGACCCCGCCGAGGCCGCGAACCGCGTCGCCGCGCAGCTCAGTGACGGCGACGATGGCAACGGCGAGGCCGACATCGTGGTGCTCCTCGTGCACGAGGGCGCGGCCACCACGAAGATCGAGGACGCGACCGACCCGAACTCGAGGTTCGGCGAGATCGTCAACGAGACCGTGATGCAGCCGAACTCGCTGATCGACGCGATCGTGTCGGGCCACACCCACCTCGCGTACAACCACGTGATCAACGGCCACCCCGTGATCTCGAGCGGCCAGTATGGCGAGCGGTTCTCGCGCATGGACATCCAGTTCGACAAGAAGACCAAGACCTTCACCATGAAGAACGAGATCTTCAACCTCATGGATGGCAGCACGGCGCTCTACCCCGACGACCCCGCGGTCGTGCCGATCGTCGCTGACGCGGTAGCCAAGGCCAGTGTGCTCGGCAGCGTGGTGCTCGGCCAGACCACCGGTGACTTCGGACGCGCGGTCTCGGCGAACCCCGTGGGCGCCTCGTCGTTCCCGGAGAACCGCGGCGGCGAGTCGACGCTCGGCAACTTCGTCGCCGACGTGCAGCGATGGGCCCTGAACGAGGACGGCACCCGTGACGTGGACATCACGTTCATGAACCCGGGCGGCCTCCGCGCGGACATCGACACGGGCGACGTCACGTACAAGGAGGCGGCGAACGTCCAGCCGTTCGCCAACACCCTGGTCACGCTGAACCTCACGGGAGCCCAGGTCAAGTCCGTGCTCGAGGAGCAGTGGCAGCCCACCGGGGCGACGCGTCCGTTCCTCAAGCTCGGCGTCAACAAGGAGCTCACGTACACGTACGACCCGGCTGCGGCCAAGGGCTCGCACATCACCGAGATCCGGCTCGGCGGCCAGCCGCTCGACCTTGCGGCCACGTATAGCGTCGGCGCCAACTCGTTCCTCGCGGCGGGTGGAGACAACTTCTTCACGCTCGCGCAGGGTACGGGCAAGGCCGACAGCGGCAAGATCGACCTCGAGTCGATGGTGGACTACTTCGACGCTTTCGGCACGGCAACGCCCGATCCGAAGCAGCGCGCCGTCGGCGTGGTCGTGCAGGGCGACGGAACGTACGCCCCGAACGAGTCGGTGACGGTGAACCTGTCCTCGCTCGACTTCACGCGCACCGAGATCGACGCCGACGAGGCGCGGATCACTCGTGCGGGTGGTGACGGCACGGTGCTCGGCAGTGCGCCGATCAACACCGCGTACACGCCCACCACCGACGAGGTCGGCAAGGCGAGCGTGACGTTCACCATCCCCGCCGACGCGAGCGGAGTGACGCGGTTCGACGTGACAGTGCCCAGCACCGGAACGACGAGCTCGTTCACGCTGAACATCGGCTGACCCGCCCCCAGCGGACGAACGGCCCCGGGCGCGAGCCCGGGGCCGTTCGGCGTCGGCGGGCCGTGAGGCCGGCCGGTTAGGCTGGACGGGTGATGTCCCGGGGAGCGCGCGCAGCCCGCGGAGCGGCAGTCGCCGTCTTCGCGACCTTCGTGGCCTCGCTCGCGCACACGATCGGCGGTGGAGCCCTGCCCGGCCCGGTCGCGGTGCTCGTCGCCCTCGCGTTCTCGACGCCGCTCGCGGTGCTCCTCACGGGCGCACGGATGCGGCTGCTCCGCACCTCGGTCGCCGCGCTCCTCGCGCAGGCCGCCCTCCACCTGCTGTACGCCATGGGCGGCAGCTGGACGGCCGTGCCGGTGAGCGATGGAATGACCGGCCACGCGGCGCACGCGGCATCCGCTGTGCACCTCTCGGCGGGCGGCCCGGCGCTCGACCACGGCCACGCCGCGATCATGCCGCTCGCCCACGTCGTCGCGGCGGCGCTCACCGTGGCGTTCCTCGCAGCGGCCGATCGCGCGATCGCCGCGATCGCCGTCGCCTTCGGCACCGTCGTGCGCGGCATCCGACTGCTGATCGCCGTGCTCGCCGGCTTGCCGGTGCCCACTCGGCCGGGCACGCTCGCGGCGACCATCGTTCCCGACGTCTCGCCCAACCGCGAGGCGCTCCTCCTCTCGTCACTGCGGCACCGCGGTCCGCCGGTCGCGACGCTCGCCGCCTGAGCGGCGCACTCGCACCCACCTCCGCAGAATCCGCACGCGCGGGCGCACCGACCCCCTCGGACCGACCGGCCACGTCACGCCCGGCACGCCCGCGCACCCGACGAAGAGAGACCCTCCCCGAATGCGTACCACCACCCGCACCACCCGCACCACCCGCACCACCCGCACCACCCGCACCACCCGCACTGCCCTGGCCGCCGCGACCGCCCTCGGCGGCGGCGCCCTGCTCGCCCTCGCGGCCCCGCTCGCCGCGCAGGCGCACGTCAGCGTCGCCCCGACCTCGACCGCGGCTGGCGCCTCCACCGTGCTGACGTTCTCGTCGGCGCACGGCTGCGAGGGCTCGCCCACGACGGCCTTCACCGTCGACATCCCCGAGGGCGTCGAGTCCGTCGCACCGACCCTGAAGTCCGGGTGGACGGTCGAGAAGGTCATGGTCGACCTCGACGAACCCATCGACGACGGCCACGGCAACACCATCACCGAGCGCGTCGGCCAGGTCGTGTACACGGCGGCCACGCCGGTTCCCGACGGGTTCCGCGACACCCTCGAGATCCAGCTGCGGCTCCCCGAGGACGCCGCGGGCGAGCGGCTCGAGTTCCCCGTGCTGCAGGAGTGCGAGGTCGGCGAGACCGCCTGGAACGAGTCGCCCAGCGCAGACGGCGCCGAGCCCGAGCACCCGGCGCCGGCGATCGAGGTGACGGACGCGGCCGCCGAGGGCGACGGCCACGGGCACGACGACGCCGCCGGATCGGCCGACCACGCGGCATCCGACACCATGGCCGACGCCGAGTCGACCGCCGTGACGAGCGACGACGACGTGCTCGCGCGGGTGCTGGGCGTCGCCGGCCTCACGGTCGGCGTCGTGGGCATCGTACTCGCCGTGAACGCCCGACGCTCCGGGAAGGCCTGACATGCGTCGCGTGACCGCGATGCTCGGACTCGTGCTCGGCGCGGCGGTGCTCGCCGTCGCCCCGAGCGCGCCCGCCTTCGCGCACAACTACCCGGTCGCCGAGTCGCCCGACGAGGGCTCGACGATCGACACGCAGCCCGAGGTGGTGTCGCTCACGACGAACGACGCACTGCTCGACTTCGAGGACACCGCCGTCATGGACGTGCTCGGGCCCGACGGCCGGCACTACGCGACGGCGTGCGCGACCGTCTCCGGCGCCACCGTCGAGGTGCCGGCGACGCTCGGCACGCCGGGCGACTACACGGTCGAATGGCAGGCGGTCTCGACCGACGGCCACCCGATCTCGGGCGAGTTCGGGTTCACGTGGGCGCCCGCCGATGGGGTCGAACTGGCCGAGGGCGCAGCCACGGCCGTCTGCCCGGCCGCGGCGGGTGAGCCCACGGATGCCGCGACCGACGATGCCGGCACCGGGGTCGACTCCGAGGGCGTCGCCTCGAGCGACCTCTTCTGGGTGCTCGGCGCGTTCGGCGTCGTCATCGTCGCGGGGATCGTGACCTGGCTCCTCGTGCGCCCGCGCGGCGCCGGTCGGCACGAACCCGAGCCGCACGCACCGGACCCGCACGAACCAGACCCGCACGAACCGGACCCGCACGTACCAGACCCGCACGTACCAGACCCGCACGAACCGGACCCGCACCGCCCGCTGGAGTGAGGTTTCCGCGCCGGAGTGATCGTTGCTCGATCACTCCGGCGCAGAAAACGGCCTCCGGCGCGGAAACCGACTCCTGCGTGGCAACCGGCCCCCGGGGCGGCCGTTGCCGTCAGGCGTCCGTGAACGCGCTCGCGGGCAGCGAGGTCTCGCCCTCGACGATCGCGCGCACGACCCGATCCGCGACGGCGGCCGGGTCGTGTCCGGCGGGGAAGGCGGGCGCCGTTCCGAAGAGCGGTCGTCCGGCGAGGCCCGTCTCGGTGTGGCCCGGGTGGGCGTCGAGCAGTCGGATGCCGCTGCGCCGCAGTTCGCGTCCCGCCGCCGTCAGGTACGCCGCCAGGGCGGCCTTCGAGGCGGAGTAACTCGCCAGCCCCGCGGTGGGCAGTTCGGCGACGATTCCCGTGAGCGCCAGGACCACGGGCTTGCGGCCCGCGCCCGCCGATTCCGCGAGGGCGGGGATCGCCGCCGAGATGATGCGCATGGGTGCGAGCGCGTTCACGGTGAACAACGTCTCGAGGTCCTGGGCAGCGGTCTCGGCGGCCGTGTCGAACCCCACGACTCCCGCCGCGAGCACGATGACGTCGAGCCCGCCGAGCGCGTCGACGGCGCGCGAGACGATCGTCTCCGGCGCATCCTCGTCGGTGAGGTCGACGGCGATGACGAGCGTGTCGCCCCCGCCCGCCCGCTCGGCGAGGCGCGCCTCGTCGCGTCCGCTCAGCGCGAGGCGGGCGCCGGCGTCGCCGAGACGTTGCGCGATGAGCGTGCCGAGCACGCCGGTCGCGCCGACGATGAGGGCGCGCGAGCCATCGAGATCCGTCATGGCGCGAGCCTACGTCGGGGCACCCGTCCTCCCCATGGCTTCACAGCAAGCTCGCACGCTCATCGCACCTGATCGACCGGCGACGGTGTCGTCGACTGCGGGTATGGTCATCGGGTGAGTTGGAACGAGAACGGAGCCGCGCGCGAGTCCGGCGCACCGTCGTGGGCCGACGATGCCCCGTGGGATCCCGACGAGCTCGTTCCGCCCGACGACGAGTGGGGTGCGCCGCCGCCGCCGGCCGACCCCGTGTTCGGCGGGGGCGCGGGCACGCGCGGGGGAAGCCCGGCCGCCGGCGGCGCGCCCGCGGCATCCGCTCGCATCGCGGTCGCGCCTGCGCGGTTCGACTCGGCGCTCGAGGCGCTGCACACGGTCTACGGCTACGACGCGTTCCGCGGCGAGCAGGCCGAGATCATCGACCAGCTCGCCCGCGGCGGCGACGCGGTCGTGCTCATGCCCACCGGCGGCGGCAAGAGCCTGTGCTACCAGATCCCGTCGCTCCTGCGCGAGGGCACGGGGGTCGTCGTCTCGCCGCTCATCGCGCTCATGCACGACCAGGTCGACGCGCTCATCCGCAACGGCGTGCGGGCCGCCTACCTCAACTCGAGCCAGACCGCGTTCGAGCGTGCCGAGGTCGAGCGGGCCTACCTCGCGGGCGAGCTCGACCTGCTCTACGTCGCGCCCGAGCGCCTCGGCTCCGAGGCGACGAAACGGTTCCTCGAGCGCGGCACCGTGGCCCTCTTCGCGATCGACGAGGCGCACTGCGTGGCGCAGTGGGGCCACGACTTCCGTCCCGACTACCTCGCGCTCTCCGAACTCGCCGAGCGCTGGCCCGGGGTGCCGCGCGTGGCCCTCACGGCCACGGCCACCGAGGCCACCCACCAGGAGATCACCGAGCGGCTCTCGTTGCAGGGCGCACGGCACTTCGTCTCGAGCTTCGACCGGCCCAACATCCAGTACCGCATCGCACCGAAGCTCGAGGTGCGCAAGCAGCTGCTCGACTTCATCCGCACCGAGGGCCGGGATGCCGCGGGCAATGCGGTCGCGGGCATCGTCTACGCGCTCTCCCGCGCGAGCACCGAGAAGATCGCGGCGTTCCTCGCGCAGAACGGCATCGACGCGATGCCGTACCACGCGGGCCTCGACGCGGCCACGCGCCGCCGCACGCAGGAGCGCTTCCTGCGCGACGACGGCGTGGTGGTCGTCGCCACGATCGCCTTCGGAATGGGCATCGACAAGCCCGACGTGCGCTTCGTGGCGCACATCGACCTGCCGAAGTCGGTCGAGGGCTACTACCAGGAGACCGGTCGTGCCGGCCGCGACGGCCTTCCCGCCACCGCCTGGCTCGCCTACGGGCTCAACGACGTCGTGCAGCAGCGCCGCATGATCGACGAGAGTCCGGGCGACCTCGCCCATCGTCGGCGTCTCGCGAGCCACCTCGACGCCATGCTCGCGCTCTGCGAGACGGTGTCGTGCCGCCGCCAGAACCTGCTCGGCTACTTCGGCCAGCAGAGCGAGCCCTGCGGCAACTGCGACACCTGCCTCGAGCCGCCGGCTTCGTGGGACGGCACGGTCGCCGCGCAGAAGTTCCTCTCCACGGTCGTGCGCCTCCAGCGCGAGCGCAACCAGCGCTTCGGCGCCGGACACCTCATCGACATCGTGCGCGGCAAGCGCACCCCGCGCGTCGACCAGTACGGTCACGATGCGCTCGCCACGTGGGGCATCGGCCAGGATCTGAGCGAACAGCAGTGGCGCGGTGTCGTGCGGCAGCTGCTCGCACAGGGCCTGCTGCAGGCCACCGGCGAGTACGGGGTGCTGACGCTCACCGACGAGTCCGCCGCGGTGCTGTCGGGGTCGCGCACCGTCGCGTTCCGCACCGAGCCCGAGCGCGCGGTGCGCTCGACGCGACGCGCGGCACCTGCGGCAGCCGATCTCGATCCGGTCGCCGCCGAACTCTTCGAGGCGCTGCGAAGCTGGCGGGCGGGGGAGGCGCGCGAGCAGGGCGTCCCCGCGTACATCGTCTTCGGCGACGCGACGTTGCGCGCCGTCGCGGAGGCCCGCCCGGCGACGGCGCGCGAGCTCGACGGCATCACCGGCATCGGCGCGAAGAAGCTCGCGTCCTACGGCGAGAAGCTGCTCGCGGTGGTCGCCGAGCACGGCTGAGCGAGGGAGAGCGCCGCCGCCGGAGCAGCCAGGCCGGAGCCCGTCGCCGTGCCCGGCTGCCGGTTGCGATCGACGACACCTCGGGAGCGCCCTCCCGGGCGAGCGCACCCGCCCGCTAGGATCGCCGCATGCAGGCCGGGCCCGCGGCATCCGGGCGGCACCGTCTCCGCACGATCCCGAGGGAGCACCATGGCAGATCAGTTCGGACCGAAGCGTCCCCTCGGCGTCACGATCGTGGCGGCGCTCGCGATCGTGTCGGGAGTGTTCGACGTGATCGGCGGCGTCTCGCTGCTGGTGGCCGGCGATGCCGAGGCCGCCGATCGATTCGGCGGGGCGGGCGTGCTCACCACGGTCGCGATCGTCTCGATCGCCACCGGCGTCCTGATGCTCGTCATCGCCGTCGGCCTCCTGCGCGGCAACGCCGTGGCGCGTGTCGCCGCGACGATCGTGCAGGCCTTCTCGCTCGCCTCCTCGATCTGGATCGGCATCGCGGAGCCGTCGCAGCTCGCGACCGAGATCGTGAGTGCGCTCATCGCGCTCGCGATCCTCCTGCTGTTGTGGTCGGGGGAGTCGTCGCGCTACTTCCGAGGCCTCGCGCCCGACCAGCCGACTGCCTGAGTCGCACGACCAGCGAGCGCCGACCCGCACGATGACGCGGGGTCGGCGCTCTCGTCGTCTGCGCCCGCAGCCGGATGCGGCGGCCGCGCGCACCACGCGGCGCAGCGGCGTTCGTCCACATCGCAGTCAAAAACCTAGCGATATTCGGTTTATGATGGACCGCGATGCCGGTGCCACCCCGCCGGCACGAGCATGAAGGAGTGCTGCGGATGACCGACACGACCACCACGACCCACTCGACGAACGGCGCGCAGGTCGATTCCCGCTACCTCGACCCGAGCCTCCCCGTCGCCGAGCGCGTCGAGATCCTCCTCGGCCAGATGACGCTCGAGGAGAAGGCCGGCCTCTTCTTCCAGACGATGATCACGATCGGCGAGGGCGGCGAGCTCGCGGGGACGAACCCGATGTTCGGCACGCCGTCGACCGACGAGTACGTGCTCGGCCGCGGACTGACGCACTTCAACGTGCTCGGCGCCGCCCCGACCGCGCGCCAGATGGCGGAGTGGCACAACCGCCTGCAGGAGTTGGCGGCATCCACCCGTCTCGGCATCCCCGTCACGATCTCGACGGATCCCCGCCACTCGTTCAGCGACAACCCCGGTGCCGCGATCATGGCCGGCCCGTTCTCCCAGTGGCCCGAGTCGGTCGGCCTCGCCGCGATCGGCGACGAGGCGCTCGTCGAGCGCTTCGGCGACATCGCACGTCAGGAGTACACGGCCGTCGGCATCCGCGTGGCCCTGCATCCGCAGGTCGACCTCGCCACCGAGCCGCGCTGGGCGCGCCAGGTCGCGACGTTCGGAGAGGACGCCGAGCTCACGTCGAGGCTCGGAGCCGCCTACATCCGCGGATTCCAGGGCCCCGAGCTCGGCCCCGACTCGGTCGCCACCATGACGAAGCACTTCCCGGGCGGCGGCCCGCAGCAGGACGGCGAGGACCCGCACTTCCCGTACGGGCGCGAGCAGGTCTACCCGGGCGGGCAGTTCGAGCTGCACCTCACGCCCTTCGAGGCGGCGTTCGAGGCCGGCACGAGCCAGATCATGCCGTACTACGGCATGCCCGTCGGAACCGAGTACGAGGAGGTCGGCTTCGGCTTCAACAAGTCGGTCATCACGGGCCTGCTGCGCGAGCACTACGGCTTCGACGGCATCGTGTGCACCGACTGGGGCCTGCTCTCCGACGCCGAGATCATGGGGCAGCCGTTCCCGGCCCGTGCTTGGGGCGTCGAGCACCTCTCCACCCGCGAGCGCATGCTGAAGGTGCTCGAGGCGGG
Organism: Agromyces tardus; assembly: GCF_003710805.1. Lineage (GTDB taxonomy): Bacteria > Actinomycetota > Actinomycetes > Actinomycetales > Microbacteriaceae > Agromyces > Agromyces tardus. Next base: position 29,998 of record NZ_RHHB01000015.1, read on the forward strand.
CGTCGACCAGTTCGGCGGCGAGGCGATCCCCGAACTCCTCGTCGAGCTCGTGCGGTCGGGCGAGGTGAGCGAGGCCCGCCTCGACGTCTCCGCCCGGCGCCTGCTGCGCGAGAAGTTCGTGCTCGGCCTGTTCGACCGCCGCCTCGTCGACGTCGACGCCGCCGAGCGCATCGTCGGCGCGCCCGAGTTCCGCGCGGCGGGCGAGGCGGCGCAGCGCGCGTCGATCACGCTGCTCACGAACGTCGAGCGAGCGGATGCCTCCGGCGAGCGCCGGCCGACGCTCCCGTTCACGCGCGGCATCCGCCTGTACGTCGAGAGCGTCGCGCCCGAGCTCGCCGCCGAGTACGGCGAGGTCGTGGCGACCCCGGAGGAAGCCGACCTCGCGATCCTGCGCCTGCAGGCGCCGTACGAGCAGCGCACCACCGTGTTCGAGAACTTCTTCCACGCGGGCTCGCTCGACTTCCCCGACGAGACGGTCGCGCACGTGCGCGAGGTCGCGGCATCCGTGCCCACCGTCGTCGACGTGTTCCTCGACCGACCGGCGATCCTCACCCCGTTCGCGGGCGAGGCGGCGGCCCTCGTGGGTGACTTCGGCGCGAACCCCCGCGCGCTGCTCGACGTGCTGTCGGGCGCGGCGCGTCCAGAAGGGCGCCTTCCGTTCGACCTGCCGAGCAGCATGGCGGCGGTCGAGGCGAGCCGCCCCGACGTGCCGTTCGACACGGCAGGTCCGCTCTTCCGCTTCGGCCACGGGCTCGCCTACGGCGAGTGAATCCCGGGCCGCTCGGGCGCGGGACCGATGGGCGGATGCCGCGACGCATCGTCGCGGCATCCGCCAGTGCCGTTCGGCCCTGTCGTGGGCATCGTCGCTGCCGATACGCTCGGGCGAACCGACCGCGCGGACGCGGCGGAGGAGGAGGAACCCATGGCTGGAACCCGGCCCGGCGGCGTGACGCTCGTCGCGGTGCTCACGTGGATCTCGGGAGCGATCAACATCATCGCCGGCGTGTTCGGGCTGTTCCCGGGCGGCACCGACTTCTGGTACGCGGTGGGGCTGATCATCCTCGGCCTCGTCATCGCGGCGGTCGCGAGCGGACTCCTGCGCGGCAGCAGGCTCTCGCGCACGCTCGTCACGATCGTGCAGGTCATCTCGCTGATCAGCGGGGTGTTCGCGATCGTCAACGGCCCGCTGTGGTCGGGGCTCGGCACGGTGCTCATCGCGATCATCGTGCTCGTGATCCTCTGGTCGCGACGCGCGAACGAGTTCTTCCAGGGCTGACGTCCATGCGGGACCCTGGGGCGATAGCATCGCCCCAGGGTCGCCGCGACGACGTGGCGCCGGAGCCGTGGGGGGAAATCATGGCGGAGTCAGCGGTTCGTCGGCCGGCGGGGGTCACCCTCGTCGCGGTGCTCATCTGGATCTCGGGGGCGCTCGACATCATCTCGGGCATCATCCTCTTGACGCAGTCGGGCGATCCCGAGATGAACGTGCGGTTCGCGGGTCAGACCGGCTTCTTCAGCGTGGGCGTCACCTCGATCGTGCTCGGCGCGATCGCCATCATCGTCGCGATCGGCCTCTGGCGTGGCAACACCGCGGCGCGCATGATCATCACCGTCATCGAGGTGCTGTCGATCATCGGGTCGCTGTTCCTCGCGATCGCCTACATCGGCGAGCCCATCGGCGAGTGGATCGGCATCGTGGTGTCCCTCGTCGCCGTGATCCTGCTCTGGTCGCGCAAGGCGAGCGAATTCTTCAACGCCTGAACCGAGGTCGGATGCCGCGGCGCGCGGCCGTCCGTCGCGGCATCCGCTTGTCGATACCCCAATGGCTGTGTGCGCGCCGTTTGTAGGTTCGATACACACGCCATGCGAGCCGCGGCGCGCCGCTTTGTAGGCCGGGAACGCACCGTTTCCGGCCCGCCGAGGTCCGTCCTACCGTGGAAAGCGGCCCATGATCCGCGTATGAAGGACGAGAACCGACGATGGTCGACACGGCATCCCGCACTGCACCTACCGCTTCCGCGCACGCCACTCCCGAACCGCCCCGGCCCTCGACGGTCGACACCGTCACGCCGACCGCGATCGAGCCGAGCGATGCGCCCGTCGTCGACGTGGCGGCCCTCGGCCGCCAGCTGCTCGGCACCTGGCCCGACATCCGCATCGCCGCGCGCGAGCGCTCCGCCCGCCCCGACCTGCAGCGCATCGAGGGCCAGACGATGGCCGAGCACCGCGAGCGCGTGCTCGCGCAGCTGAAGCTCCTCGTGGAGGACGGTGCCGTGCACCGCGCCTTCCCGAAGTCGGTCGGCGGCGAGGACGACCACGGCGGCAACATCGCCGCGTTCGAGGAGCTCGTCATCGCCGACCCGAGCCTGCAGATCAAGTCGGGCGTGCAGTGGGGCCTCTTCGGCGCCGCGGTGCTGCACCTCGGCACCGAGCGCCACCACGAGAAGTACCTGCCGGGCATCATGTCGCTCGAGGTCCCCGGCGCCTTCGCGATGACCGAGACCGGCCACGGGTCGGATGTCGCATCGATCGGCACGACGGCGACCTACGACGAGTCGACCGAGGAATTCGTGCTGCACACGCCGTTCCGCGGCGCCTGGAAGGACTACCTCGGCAACGCGGCGCTCCACGGGATCGCCGCCGTCGTGTTCGCCCAGCTCGTCACGAAGGGCGTGAACCACGGGGTCCACGCCTTCTACGTGCCCCTCCGCGACGAGCACGGCGACTTCCTCCCCGGCATCGGCGGTGAGGACGACGGCCTCAAGGGCGGCCTGAACGGCATCGACAACGGCCGCCTGCACTTCACGAACGTGCGCGTCCCGCGTGAGAACCTGCTCAACCGCTACGGCGACGTCGCGGCCGACGGCACGTACTCGAGCCCCATCGCGAGCTCCGGCCGCCGGTTCTTCACGATGCTCGGCACCCTCGTGCAGGGCCGCGTCTCGCTCGACGGCGCCGCCACCTCCGCGTCGGCCATGGCGCTCGCGATCGCGATCACCTACGGAACGCAGCGCCGCCAGTTCAACGCGACGAGCGAGACCGACGAGGAGGTGCTGCTCGACTACCAGCGCCACCAGCGCCGCCTGCTGCCGAAGCTCGCCACCACGTACGCGCAGATCTTCGCGCACGACGAGTTCCTGCAGAAGTTCGACGCCGTGTTCTCGGGCAAGGCCGACACCGACGACGACCGCCAGGACCTCGAGACGATCGCCGCTGCGCTCAAGCCGCTGTCGACGTGGCACGCACTCGAGACGCTGCAGGAGGCGCGCGAGGCGTGCGGCGGCGCCGGCTTCCTCGCCGAGAACCGCCTCGTGGGCCTGCGGCAGGACCTCGACGTCTACGTCACCTTCGAGGGCGACAACAACGTGCTGCTCCAGCTCGTGGCCAAGCGCCTGCTCACCGACTACTCGAAGCAGTTCGCGAAGTCGGGCGTCGGCGTCATGGCGCGCTACGTCGTCGGCCACGCGGCCGACCGCGCCGTGCACGGCACGGGCCTGCGGAGCCTCGCGCAGACCGTGGCCGACTTCGGCTCGACCGCCCGCTCGGTCACCGAGCTCCGCGACGAGCGCACGCAGCGCGAGCTGCTCACCGATCGCGTCGAGGCGATGATCGCCGAGATCGCCGGCCGGCTGCGCGACGCGCGCAAGCTGTCGAAGGCGGATGCCGCGGCCGCGTTCAACCGCAACCAGAACGAGCTCATCGAGGCCGCCAGGGCGCACGCCGAGCTGCTGCAGTGGGAGGCGTTCACCCGCGCGCTCGCGCGCACCGAGGACCCGGGCACCAAGCAGGTGCTCACCTGGGTGCGCGACCTCTTCGGGCTCGGCCTCCTCGAGAAGCACCTCGCGTGGTACCTCATCCACGGGCGGCTCTCGCCGCAGCGCGCCCAGGCGGTCTCGGCGTACATCGACCGGCTCATCGAGCGCCTGCGGCCCTACGCGCTCGACCTCGTCGACGCGTTCGGCTACTCGCCCGAGCACCTGCGCGCGAAGATCGCGTCGGGCGCCGAGCAGGAGCGCCAGGACGAGGCCCGCGCCTACTACGCCGCGCAGCGCGAGGCCGGCACGCTCCCGGCTCCGGAGAAGCACAAGCGGTAGTCGGCGCCGGTGGCGCAGTTCCGCCGGTCGAGTAGCGCCCGCCGGAGGCGGCCGCGTATCGAGACCCGCTCACCGTGATCTCGATACGCGTCGTGCTTCGCGCGTCGCTACTCGATCGGCGGGAGACGCGTCGTGCTTCGCGCGTCGCTACTCGATCGCCGTCGTCGCGCCGACGGTCAGTCCTCGCCCGGCGGCCGCATGATCGCGCCGGCGGCGAGGCCGACGATGGCGCCCGTCACGACCCAGAGCCAGAACCCCGTCCAGAGGCTGATGCCCACGCCGACGAGGAGTCCGACGACCAGGCCGACGATGAGCTGGCGGCGTCGGGCGGGCGAGAACGGTTGGGAGGCCATGCCACCAGCCTACGAGCGAGCGGATGCCGCGGCATCCGCTCGCTCGTCGTGAAGCCCGTGGCGTCGGTTCAGTCGGCCTGCGCCGCCCGCCGCGCGTCGGCGAAGCCGAGGGTGTTCTCGGCGGGCTCGGACGGGCCCCGGGGAGCGAGGGGCCCGCCGGGGCACCAGCCGGTCACTGCCGCGACGGCGAGCAGTGCCGCGCAGATCCCCGCGGGGATCGCGACGAGGGGAGTGTCGAGCATCGACACCGCGACGGCCGCGACGAAGAGCGCAGCGATGCCGCGCACGATCCGCTCGCCGCGGGTGGCGGCGCAGCTCGCGGCTCGCGTCATCGCGCGGCGGACTCGCTCTCGACGGCCCCGGACTCCTCCTGCTCGGCCATGCGTCGGCGGATGTCCTCCATGTCGAGGCCGCGAACGCCGCTGATGAGCTGGTCGAGCTGGGCGGAGCCGAGCGCGCCGGGCTGCGCATAGACGATCATGCCCTCGCGGAAGGCGACGAGGGTGGGGATCGAGGTGATGCCGAAGCCGGCGGCGAGCTGGCGCTCGGCCTCGGTGTCGATCTTGCCGAACACGATGTCGGGGTTCGCCTCGGAGGCGCGCTCGAACACGGGGCCGAACTGACGGCACGGTCCGCACCACTCGGCCCAGAAGTCGAGCAGCACGATGTCGTTGTCGGTCACCGTGGAATTGATGGTGTCGAGGGTGATGGCACGCGAAGTCATGGCTCGAGTATACCCCCCGGGGTGTTTTGCATTCCTGAGAGCCGACTCAGATGAGCCCGAGCGACCGCACGGCCTCGCGCTCCTCGACGAGCTCCGCGACCGAGGCGTCGATGCGGTGTCGCGCGAAGAGGTCGATCTCCAGGCCCTCGACGACCCGCCACGTGCCGCCCTCGGCGACTGCCGGGAACGAGCAGATGACGCCCTCGGGGACGCCGTAGGCGCCCTCCGACCACAGCCCGGCGCTCGTCCAGCCGCGATCGGCGGTGCCGAGCACCCAGTCGTGCACGTGGTCGATCGCCGCGCTCGCCGCGGACGCGACAGAGGAGGATCCGCGGACCTCGATGATCTCCGCGCCGCGTTTCGCGACGCGCGGGATGAACTCGTCGACCAGCCACGAGCGGGCGCCCTCGGGTCCGCCGAGACGGCCGGCGAGCAGGGCGGGCACCGAGTCGCCGCCGGCCGTCGCGTGCGCGACATCCGGGAACTGGGTCGCCGAATGGTTGCCCCAGATCGTGACGCCGCGCAGGTCGCCGACCGGCGAGTCGACCGCGACCGAGAGCTGGCCCAGCGCCCGGTTGTGGTCGAGGCGCGTGAGCGCGGTGAACCGGTCGCGCGGCACGTCGGGCGCGTTCGACGCGGCGATGAGCGCGTTTGTGTTCGCGGGGTTGCCGACGACGACCACGCGGATGTCGTCGGCGGCGTGGTCGTTGATGGCCCGCCCCTGCGGGCCGAAGATGCCGCCGTTCGCCTGGAGCAGGTCGGCGCGCTCCATGCCCGCCGTGCGCGGGCGCGCGCCGACGAGGAGGGCGAGGTTCGCGCCGCCGAACGCCACGGCCGGGTCGTCGGTGACCTCGACGTGCGAGAGGAGCGGGAACGCGGAGTCCTGCAGTTCGAGCGCCGCGCCCTCAGCCGCGCGCAGTCCCTGCGGGATCTCGAGGAGGTTCAGCCGTACTGGCGTGTCGGGCCCGAGCATGGCCCCCGAGGCGATGCGGAACAGGAGCGCGTAGCCGATCTGGCCGCCCGCGCCCGTGATGGTGATCGAGACCGGTTTCTTCGCAGCCATGGTGCGAGCCTACGCCCGCCGCCGGGTCGCGGCATCCGCTCGGTGGGGGCCGTCACCAGCCCATCGTGCCGGGCTCGCCCTTGAACGGGCCGACGACGTCGGAGGTGACCCAGCCGCCGTAGAACCCGCCGGCCTGCGGCACCACGACCTCGCCGTCGACGGTGCACGCGTCCATCGGGCCGGCGTACACGGCGACCCGGTCGGCGAGCTCCTCGAAGCCGGGCGACGGCGTGGGATAGTTCCACGCGGCGCGGTCGACCTCGACGTCGCCGCCCCGCACCGCGAGGTAACGGGCGCCGCCTTTGAACTCGCAGAACGACGAGCCGCGGGTCGGTCGCAGGGCGCCCGGCGCGAAGGCGGCGATCGGCAGGTAGTACACCGGCGGATGACTCGTCTCGAGCACGCGCACGACATCCGTCGTGTCGACGATGCGCTCGCCGCCGAGGTCGATCGTGACGCGCGCATCGACGTGCTCGAGTCGCGGGGGACGCGGGTAGTCCCAGACGGACTCCTGTCCGGGGCCTGCGGGAAGGGGTGCCGGTCGCATGACGGGAGGCTACGGCGCGAGCCTGAGAGCCCTCCGCGACCGGTGCCGTCGCGGCGCGGCGTTCGGACGCGGCATCCGCGCGTCGCTACCGTTCAGGCATGAGGGAGATGTATCCGGAGATCGAGCCGCTCGAAACGGGCATGCTCGACGTGGGGGACGGCCAGCACATCTACTGGGAGGTGTCGGGAAACCTCGAGGGCAAGCCGGTCGTCTTCCTGCACGGCGGACCCGGCGGTGCCACGACGCCCGCGCACCGGCGCCTCTTCGACCCTGCGCGGTACCGCATCGTGCTCTTCGACCAGCGCGGCTGCGGGTTCTCGATCCCGCACGCCTCCGAACCCGCCGCGGACCTCTCGGCGAACACGACGTGGCACCTCGTCGCCGACATGGAGCGGCTGCGCGGCCACCTGGGCATCGAGCGGTGGCAGGTGTTCGGCGGGTCCTGGGGGAGCTCGCTCGCCCTCGCCTACGCCGAGACCCACCCCGAGCGGGTGACCGAGATGGTGCTGCGGGGCGTCTTCACGCTGCGGCGGCAGGAGCTCGACTGGTTCTACGAGGGCGGCGCGTCGGCGATCTTCCCCGACCTGTGGGAGGAGTTCATCGCCCCGATCCCGATCCTCGAACGCACCCACCTCATCGAGGCGTACGGGCGGCTGCTGGCCGACCCCGATCCCGAGGTGCACCAGGCGGCGGCGATCGCGTGGTCGCGCTGGGAGTCGGCGACGATCACGTTGCTGCCCCAGGCCGAGACGATCGCGCGTTTCACCGCGCCCGAGTACGCGACCGCGTTCGCCCGCATCGAGAACCACTACTTCCGGCACGGCGGGTGGTGGGAGGACGGACAGCTGATCCGGGATGCCTCGCGGCTCCGCCACATCCCCGCGGTGATCGTGCAGGGCCGCTACGACATCTGCACCCCGGTCATGACCGCGTGGGACCTGCATCGGGCCTGGCCGGAAGCCGACCTGCGCATCATCGACGACGCGGGCCACGCGTTCGACGAGCCGGGCATCCTCGACGCGCTCATCGAGGCCACCGACCGGTTCGCAGAGCTGTCGACGACGGATGCCGCGGGCGACGAGGATGCGGCGGAGGGCATGCCGGCGGGCGTCGGCATGGTCGGGGAGGACGAGTCCGACGGGGGTGCCGAGGCGGAGTCGGACGACGACGAGTCCGACGACGACGGCGACGAGCCGGACGACGACGATGATCACGACGAGTCGGACGACGACGATGATGACGATGAGTCGGACGACGACGACGATGACGACGACGAGTCGGATGATGACGACGACGACGAGTCGGATGACGATGACGATGACGATGACGACGACGACGATGACGATGACGACGACGACGACGATGACGAGTCGGAGGACGACGACGATCACGACCTCGACGATTCCGACGATGAGCACGACTCGGAGGCCCTGGACGAGGACGAGGATGGCGCGGACCGCGTCGACGAAGCAGAGGAGCCTACCGCCGAACGGCCCGAGGCGGGAAGCGATCGTCCGGCGGATGCCCCGTCGCGTTCCGCGGAGTAGCGTCGTGGCATGACGTTCAACCCGAATTCCGACATCGGGGGCGGCAAGACCTCTCGACGTGGTCGCACGACCGGGATCGCGGTCGGCGGCGGCCTCGGGGTACTGGCGCTCTTCCTCCTCTCGCAGTTCCTCGGCGTGGACCTGACCGGGCTGGCCGGCGGCGGAGGCGGCGAACCCGCGGCGAGCGACTCGGCGCTCGAGGAGTGCCAGACGGGCCAGGACGCGAACGAGCGCGTCGACTGCCGCATGAAGGGCGCCGCGGCATCCCTCGAGGCCTACTGGCAGCAGGAAGCCCCGGCCATCGGGGTCGACTACGTGAGCCCGCAGGACTTCGTGCTGTTCAGCCAGGCGGTGTCCACCGGATGCGGCCAGGCCTCGTCGGCCACCGGGCCGTTCTACTGCCCGCCCGACCAGACGCTGTACGTCGACACGAGCTTCTTCGACCAGCTCGAGCAGCAGTTCGGCGCGAACGACAGCCCGCTCGCCGAGATGTACGTCGTCGCACATGAGTGGGGTCACCACGTGCAGAACCTGGCCGGGATCCTCGCGCAGACGCAGGACGGCCAGACCGGCCCCACCTCCAACAGCGTGCGTGCCGAGTTGCAGGCCGACTGCTTCGCCGGTGCATGGGCGGGTGCGGCATCGCAGACGCCCGACCAGAACGGCGTGCCGTTCCTGCAGCCGATCACCCAGCAGCAGTACTCCGACGCGATCGGCGCCGCCGCAGCAGTCGGGGACGACCGCATCCAGGAGGCCACGCAGGGCCAGGTGACGCCGCACTCGTTCACGCACGGCACGAGCGAGCAGCGCGTGCGCTGGTTCCAGACCGGCTACGAGCAGGGCGCAGGAGCCTGCGACACGTTCGGCGTCGACGGCGGCAGCCTCTGATGCGTCGCGTCCTCGCGATCGTCGTCGCCGTCGTGGGGGTGCACGCACTGTCGGTGGTGGCGTTCCTCGTGTGGGCGAACATCGTGTTCCAGGGCGAACGCGGCCCGTCGCTCGAGGCGTGGCGATCGGACGCGGTGGAGATCTCGACCACCGACGACGGCTCGTTCGTGATCGCCCCGACGAGCGGCGCCACCGACGTGGGTCTCGTGTTCATCCCGGGCGCCCGGGTGCATCCGTCGGCCTACCTGTACAAGCTGAGCGGCATCGTCGAGGAGACGGGGATGACGGTCGTCATCACGCATCCGACCCTGAACCTCGCGTTCTTCGACACGCGCCCGCTGTCGACGTTCACCGACGATGTGCCCGGGGTCGACCGCTGGTTCGTGGGCGGCCATTCCCTCGGCGGCGTGCGTGCGTGCCAGCTCGCCGACCAGGGTGTTTCGGATGCCGGGCCCGACGTCGTGGGCCTCATGCTGTTCGGCAGCTACTGCGCGAACGACCTGTCGGGCGCCGACCTCGCGGTGCTCTCGTTCGTGGGCAGCGACGACGGGCTCAGCACGCCCGACAAGGTCGACGAGGCGGCGCACCTGCTTCCCGCCGACGCCGAGACGGTGCTGCTCGAGGGCGCCAACCATGCGTCGTTCGGCGACTACGGCCCGCAGCCGGGCGATGGCGTCGCCACGATCGACAGCGCCGAGGTGCGCGAACTCATCGCGTCGGCGACGGCCGGATTCCTCGCCGATCGCGAGCCCTGATCGCCGCGCAGTCGCCCTGCGCGGTGACCGCCGAGCCCCGGGCGCGCTGCACCGGCGCGTCGCCTCCCCGTGATCAGCGCGCCAGGGCCTCGACGAGCGCCCGCCCGAGCTCGGCGGGCCGCGTGAACTGGGGCCAATGCCCCGTGGGCAGATCGAGGTAGTCGACGTGCTTCGCCTGGGCGAGCTCGCGCACCCACGGCTTGCCGGCGGCGAGCCACTCGCCGATCAGCGACGATGGGAACTCGCACGCGATGATCGTGACCGGCACGTCGTGACGTCGGTCGTTCGAGAGTCGGAGCGGATCGCTCGCGACGCGCGCCGGCTCGGGCACGGCCCGCTCGCGGAACCGCGACCGCAGCTCGTCGTCGAGGTCGGTGAGGTCGGCGTCTTCGAAGACCGACCAGTCGGGCAGGGGGATCTCGTCGCCGACGACGGGGAGTTCGTCGTTGACGCAGTCGCCGTCGGCGACCGGGCCGGCGTCGACGAACACGACCCGCGCGATGCGCTCGGGCAGGCGGTCGGCCACGCCCTGGGCGATCGCGCCGCCGCCGGAGTGCCCGACGAGCGCGACGGGACCCGGGAGGGCCTCGACCTGCCGGACGACCGCATCGACGTGGTCGGCGAGGCCGATGCCCGTGCGGTCGGCGTCGACCGACTCGAGGCCGGGGAGGGTGACGGGATGCGGCCGGTGTCCGGCCTGATCGAGCGCGGGGGTGACCGCCTGCCAGGAGCTCGCGTCGAGCCAGAATCCGGGGATGAGGATGACGTCCATGGCGGCGACGCTACGCCGCGCCGCCGACATCCGCCGCGGTCGCGGACAGGGTGCGCCGCGGCATCCGCGCCCCGCCCGCCGCGAGCACGGCGATGCCGGCCGCGAGCACCAGCAGCCCCGCCACGGCGCCGGGCGGCAGGGTCTCGCCGAGCACCGCGACGCCGAGGATGCCCGCGGTGAGCGGCTCGGCGAGCGTGAGGGTCGACACGGTGGCGGGAGCGAGGGTGCGCAGCCCGATTCCGAAGAGCACGTAGGCGAGGGTGGTCGTGACGAGGCCGAGCCACAGCGCCATCGCGAGGCCCGAGGGCGTCGCGAGCCAGCCCGTGTCGGTCGTGAGCAGCAGGGGAACGCTCACCGCTCCCGCGACGCCGAACATGGCGCCCATGCTGTTCGTCGACGACCAGCGCCGGTCGATGAGGGCCTTGCCCGCGAGCGTGTACACCGCATACGAGGCGCCGGCGCCGACGGAGGCCGCGAGCCCGAGCGGCTCGAGGGGGGCGCCGCCGCCGCCGTCGGAGGCGAGGGCGAGGATCGCGACCCCCGCGGTCGCGATGACGGTCGCGACCAGCCAGCGGGCGCCGGGGAAGCGCCGGTGGAGCGTCCAGTCGAGCGCGCCCGTGAGCACGGGGGCGGACCCGAGCGCCACGACCGTGCCGACGGCGACGCCGTTGGCCGCCGTCCCCGCGAAGAAGGCGGGCTGGTAGGCGAGCACGCCCGTGGCGCCGACCGCCACGAGCAGCCACGCGGGTGCGCGGAGACCGCGCCCGCCCACATCGAGGGCATCGCCGGGCGCGCGGGCGACGGATGTCCCGGTCGCGTCGCCCGGGCGCCCGGCGAAGTGGAGGGCGAGCGCCACGAGCCCGAGGGCGCCCCCGCCGATGAGGATGCGTGCGAAGCCCACCGACGCCGGGTCGGCATCGGGGCCGAGCGCCTGCGCCGTGCCGGTGGTGCCGAAGCACACGGCGGCGAGCAGCACGGCGAACACGGAACGCATCCCATATTGTTACACAATCCTGTCGCGGCCGACAGTTCGCCGCCGACGGTGCGGCGCGGCGCGGGGTCGCGCGACGGATAGGATTCCGGATGTCGCGTCGCCGCGGCATCCGTCATGTGACACGCCGGGGGGCGCGGCCGGCGCACGCGGATCCTCCCTGAGGGCGACGCGGTGGACACCCCCGAGGAGGACCTGTGCGCGCCATCATGTACCGCAGCTTCGGTGACGAGCCACGCGTCGTCGAGGTCGACGCCCCGGCCTGCCCGCCGCGCGGCGCCGTCATCCGCGTGCGCGCCACGGGGCTCTGCCGCAGCGACTGGCACGGCTGGATGGGCCACGACGGCACCATCGCCCTGCCGCACGTGCCGGGGCACGAGTTCGCGGGCGAGATCGCCGAACTCGGCACCGAGGTGCCCGAGTCGGCCGGCTGGGCGATCGGCGACCGCGTGACCGCTCCCTTCATCTGCGCGTGCGGCCGCTGCCCCGAGTGCCGCTCGGGCAACGAGCAGGTCTGCGACGCGCAGTCGCAGCCCGGTTTCACGCACTGGGGCTCCTTCGCCGAGTACGTCGTGGTCGACGAGGCCGCGCTCAACCTCATCCGGCTGCCCGACGCCCTCGGCTTCGTCGAGGCCGCATCGCTCGGATGCCGCTTCGCCACCGCGTACCGCGCCGTGGTGACCCGTGGCCGGCTCCATCCAGGTGAGCAGATCGCGGTGCACGGATGCGGCGGCGTCGGCCTCTCGGCGATCATGATCGCCGTCGCGGCGGGCGTGACCGTCTACGGCGTCGACGTGTCGGACGGCGCGCTCCAGGCGGCCACCCTGCTCGGGGCGGTCCCCGTCCGCGGCGGCGACGGCGCGGCGGAGCGCGTGCGGCAGGCGAGCGGCGGCGGCGTCGACCTCTCCGTCGACGCCTTCGGCAGCCCCGAGACCTCGTTCGCCTCGGTGCGGAGCCTCAGGAAGCGCGGGCGTCACGTGCAGATCGGCCTCATGCTCGCCGAGAACGCGACCGCGCCCATGCCCATGGATGCGGTGATCGCGGGCGAGCTCGAGATCCTCGGCAGTCACGGCATGGCGGCGCACGAGTACCCGTCGATGCTCGGTGCGGTCGCGTCGGGGGCGTTCCGCCCCATCGAGCTCGTGGGGCGCACGATCGCCCTCGACGAGGTGCCGGGCGCGCTCGCGTCGATGGGCCACGCGGGCGGCGCGGGTTCGGGCATGACCGTCGTGGAGCTGTAGCCGGCATGCGCGGCGGGGCGGCCCGCCATCACCCGACGCGCCGACGCGGTGACGCGGTGACGCGGTGACGCGGTGACGCGACGGGTGGCGGGCGGGCGGGGAGCTCTAGCATGGCCTCGACCCCACAGGAGGAACGGATGAGCAACCCCCACGTCGCGCCCGCCGGCTGGTACCCCGCACCCGACGGCACCGGCGGCCAGCGCTGGTGGGATGGGACGCAGTGGACCGAGTACGCCTCGCCGCTGGCTCCGCCGCCGGCGCCGCAGCATCAACAGCAGTACGCGGCGCAGCAGTACGCGGTGCAGCCGTACGCGCCGTACGGTGAGGTGGCGAGGCCGCGCGTCCCCGAGGGCACGCCGGTCGACACGGCCTGGATCTGGCTCATCGTGGTGCTGCCGTTCCTCTCGCTCGTGCCCCTCCTGTTCTGGGACTTCGAGGGGTACCTCCTGCGGTCGATGAACGAACCGAACGACCCGATGGCGCAGCTGGCCCTCTACACCGACCCGGCCTACCTCAGCGCGATCGGGCTCGGTTGGGTGGCCTACGGCCTGTCGGCGTGGTTCGCCCACCTCGACGTGGTCGCGCTGCGCAGGCTCGGATACCAGCGGCAGTTCCATTGGGCGTGGGCGTTCCTGAATTCGCTCGTCTACGTGATCGGGCGATCGGTCGTGGTGAAGCGCCAGGCAGGGCGCGGATCGGCGCCCATGTGGGCCGCGATCGCGCTCACCGTCGCGTTGTTCGTCGGCTCGATCGTGTGGGTCGTCTCGGTGGTCGTGACCGTGGTGAACGACACGATCTCGATGTATCCGTCCGCCTAGGGCGCGGCCGCGGCATCCGCTCGTCGACTCGCCCTTGTGCGATGCGACGGCGTTGCCTAAGGTGGGCGCTACGCCGTAGTGACACGAGTCACTGCGCGCGCTCGTGCGGGCCCCCTCGCCCGGAACGAGCGCGCCGGCCCTCGACGAGGAGGACACGACCATGAGCACCCCCACCAAGCCGAGGCGCACGCTGCGCCGATCGGCACCCGCCCTGGCCGCCGTGGCGGCCGTGATCGCCGTGGCGAGCGCCGCGGGCCCGGCACAGGCCCTCACGACGCAGCAGGTCGATCCGTTCGCGCCCGACTTCGGGCCCAATGTCACCGTCGTCGATCCGGCGATGCCCGTCGGTGACGTGCAGGCCCTGCTCGACGGGCTCGCCGCGGCCCAGACCGACGCCGAGATGGGCTCCGCGCGGCAGAGCGTGCTGTTCCTGCCCGGCGCCTACGGCTCGGCCGAGCAGCCGCTGCAGGCGAAGGTCGGCTACTACACCGAGCTCGCCGGACTCGGCGCGTCGCCCGACGGCGTCGACATCACCGGCAAGATCGAGGTGTACAACCGGTGCCTCGACGGCGGCGGCACGACCAACTGCATCGCGCTCAACAACTTCTGGCGCACGATCTCGAACCTGAAGCTCGAGATCAACGGCGCCGGCCAGGACGGATGCCGCGCCTCGGCCAACTTCTGGGCCGTGTCGCAGGCGGTGTCGATGCGCCGCCTCGACATCTCGGGCGCCAACCTCTCGCTCATGGACTACTGCACCGCGGGGCCGCAGTACGCGAGCGGCGGCTTCATCGCCGACTCGCGCCTGCCGTTCACGATCAACGGCTCGCAGCAGCAGTGGCTGACGCGCAACAGCGACGTGGCCGGCTGGTCGAACGGTGTCTGGAACCAGGTGTTCTCGGGCGTCGAGGGCGCACCGGATGACGCGGCGTTCCCGAACCCGCCCTACACGACGCTCGACGAGACGCCGGTGAGCCGCGAGAAGCCGTACCTGTTCGTCGACGCTGACGGACGCTACGCCGTGCGGGTGCCCTCGGCGCACGAGGGGACGCGCGGCATCAGCTGGGCCGACGGCGAGACCCCCGGTCGCACCATCCCGATCACCGACTTCTACATCGCCCACCCGGGCGACGCGATCGGCACGATCAACTCGGCGCTGCAGCGCGGCAAGCACCTCCTGCTCACCCCGGGCGTGTACGACGTCGACAGCAGCATCCAGCTGAAGCGCGCCGGCACCGTCGTGCTCGGCATGGGCCACGCGACGCTCACCGCCGTCGGCGGTGCGGTGCCGATCAAGGTCGCCGACGCGCCGGGCATCGTCGTCGCGGGCGTCACCATCGACGCCGGCACGGTCGAGTCGCCCGTACTGATGCAGGTCGGCAAGCCGGGCGCAGGGCAGGCGGCGAAGGTCGATCCGGCCGACCCGATCACCCTCTCCGACGTGTACTTCCGAGTCGGCGGCCCGCACGTCGGCAAGGCCGACACGGCGCTCGTCGTGAACAGCGACCACGTGCTCATCGACCACACCTGGGTGTGGCGGGCCGACCACGGCATCGAGGGCTTCACGCAGGGCGTGAACGGCGACACCGACCGCTGGAACACCAACATCGGGCGCACCGGCGTCGTGGTGAACGGAGATGACGTGACTGCGACGGGCCTGTTCGTCGAGCACTTCCAGCAGTACAACACCATCTGGAACGGCGAGCGGGGCACCACGGTGCTGTACCAGAACGAGCTGCCCTACGACCCGCCCACCCAGGCCGACTGGACGCGCCCCGACGGCACGCTCGGCTACCCGGGCTACCTCGTCGCCGATGGCGTCGCCGAGCACCACCTGTACGGCGGCGGCGTCTACGTGTTCAACCAGAACAATCCGTCGATCGTGACCGAGAACGGGTTCGAGGCGCCCGACGGCGCGGGCATCTCGCTCGAGCACATCATGACCGTGAACCTCAGCGCCGGCACGATCTCGCACATCGTGAACGGCATCGGCGACGCAGCCGATACGACGGTCATCGGCCTGCCGAGGTACCTGACGCACTACCCGCTCCCCTGAGCGGACGGCGGCCGCTCCCGTGAGCGGACGGCGGGGTGGCGGCGTGGGCCGCCACCCCGCTTCGCGCGCGCGGCGGGCGATGCGACGACGGATGCCGCGTCGTCGCGCCCCCGGTGATCAGGCCGACTCGCGAGGCACGAGCTTCGGCGCATCGTGCGGATGCGGCGGCGGTTCCACGCCGTCGAGCGCCGCGAGCACGCGTGCCGCGAGATGCTCGGCCTCCCGGTCGATCGACTGCGTGACGGTCGTGAGCGGCGGCGAGGCGAGGGCGGCGAGCGGGACGTCGTCGACCCCGATGACCGCGAGGTCTTCCGGCACGGCGAGGCCGGCGATCCGCGCCCCCGCGAGCACGGCGAACGCGACCTCGTCGTTGTATGCGGCGACGCCGCCGACGCCCGCGGCGCGCCATGCGTCGACGGCGGCCGTGCCCGACGCGGCATCCACGTCGACCGCGATCACGAGGGGGTCGGCGAGCCCCAGTTCGGCGCACGCCGCGCGGACGCCGGCGAGACGCGCGTCGGCGAACTCGGCGACGCGCCGGTCGGACGTGGTCGCGTAGCCGATGCGGGTGCGGCCGCCCGCGACGAGCCGTTCCGCCTGGATCCGCCCGATGCGCGGTTGCGGGTCCTCGACGTCGGGGTCACCGGCATCCGTGTCGACCACCTGGATGCCGGCCCGGCGCATCGCCTGCACCTCGTCGGGCGCGAACGGCGTGAGTCCGACCACGGTGCGCGGGGTGACGGTTCGCCACAGCTCGGTGAGCGGTCGCTCGCCGCGCACGTGGTGCACGAGCACCGACAGGCCCCGCCCGGCGAGCTCGTCGGCGAGGTGGTCGAGCATGGTCTCGACGACGGGCCCGACCGGCCAGTCGGGCAGCACGCACAGCACGAGATCGCTGCGTCCGCTCCGCAGGGTGCGGGCGGCGGCCGACGGGGCGTACCCCAGCCTCGCCGCGGTCTCGAGCACGCGACGTCGCGTCGCGTCGGAGATCGACGTGTTGGGCGTGCCGTTGAGCACGTAGCTGACCGTCGTGCGCGACACCCCGCTCTCGCGCGCGACATCCGCGCTCGTCACTCCCGCCACGCGCCCTCCTGAAACTTCCGTCGAGTGCACCTTAGCCGCAGGGCGCACCCGCAGTGCCCGGCCATGGGGCACACGAACGAGCGCCCGCGCGAACCCGCAGGGGTTCGCGCGGGCGCCGTGGCCGGCGACGCGGTCGGTCAGGCGTCGACGGTCTCGCGCGCGGCCTCCGGCTGCGCGGCGCGGTTCGTCCGCAGGAATGCGGCGGCGGCCACGAGGCCGAGGACCGCGATCACGGCGGCCCCGAGGAACGCGGCCGAGTAGCCGTCCGTGAGCACCGCGACATCCGTGCCGCTCGCCGTGACGCCGGCGGCGACGGCCGTCAACGCGGCGAGGCCGACCGCGGAGCCGATCTGGTAGCTCGTGTTGACGAGCCCGGCGGCCACGCCCGTCTCGGCCATGGGCGCCGCGCCGATCGCGGTGCCGAGGCTCGGCACGAACGCGAGCGCCATGCCCGCCGCCGCGACGAGCGACGCCGGGAGCACGTCGAGCACGTACGAGCCGTCGGGGCGCACGAGCGCGAGCCAGCCGAGGCCGGCCGCGAGCAGCGCGAAGCCGGTCACGATGAGCGGCTTGGCGCCGAAGCGGGCCTGCAGTCGGGGTGCCACGGCGACCATCCCGACGACGATGAGGGTCGTCATCGGCAGCAGGGCGGCTCCCGAGGCGAACGCCCCGGCGCCGAGCACCTGCTGCAGGTAGAGGTTCAGGAAGAACCACATCGGTACCCAGGCGGCGCCGAGGAGGAGCTGGGCGAGGTTCGCGGCGCCGAGCTGGGGCGCCCGGAAGATGCCCAACCGCAGCAGGGGGTCGCGCCGGCGGGCCTGGATCGCGAAGAACGCCACGAGCAGGAGGCCGCCGACGGCGAGCGCGACGAGCGTCTCGGCGCTCGCCCAGCCCACCTCGGGCGCACGCACGATGCCGTAGACGAGGCTCGCCAGGCCGAGCGTGCCCGTGAGGGCGCCCGCGACGTCGACCCGGCCGCGACCACCGGAGACGCGGGGGAGTGCGAGCGGAGTGAGTGCGATGACGACGGCCGCGATGGGCACCGTGATGTAGAAGACCCACGGCCAGCTGGCGTACTCGGTGAGCACTCCGCCGAGGAACACGCCTGCGGTGCCGCCGATCGGTGCGGCGGCGCCGTAGACCGCGAAGGCCCGGGGGAGCTCCGGCGTGCCGCCGAAGAGCGTCATGAGCAGGGTCAGCGCCGCGGGGGCGATGAGGGCCGCACCCGCGCCTTGGACGGCGCGGCCCGCGATCTCGACGCCGACCGTTCCGGCCGCTCCAGCGAGCACGGAGCCGGCCAGGAGCAGCGCCCAACCGCCGACGAAGACCCGGCGAGCGCCCCACAGGTCGGAGAGCCGGCCGCCGAGGAGCAGGAGGCCGCCGAACGCGACCACGTACGCGTTGAACACCCACGAGAGCGACTCCGGCGTGAAGCCGAGGTCGGCCTGGATGTCGGGCAGGGCCACCCCGATGATCGAGGTGTCCATGATGACGACGAACTGCGCCGCCGCGATGAGTGCGAGCCCGAGCCAGCGACGGGATGCCGGCCGGGCGGAGGTCGATTCCATATGGGGACTCCATTCCGTGTAAATACCCCTAGGGGGTATAGATATAGCAGTCAACCGACCGAGCCGCAAGGTTGTTCCCGATTGCGCTGATCCACCGGATGACGCGGTCGGCTGCCCCACTCGGAGCGCGCCGCAGCGCGGCGCGTCGCGTCACGTCGCGCCAATCCGCGCGGCCCACGGCGCCGAACCCCCATCGACGGGCGACTCGCAGGCCCGCGGATGCGGAGGCGCCCCATGGAGGCGATGACGAACGTCGTGCCGAGCCAGAAGCGGTTCCGATGGTGGGCGTGGGCGGCCCTGGCGGGTGTCGTGAGCGCGGGGGTGTTCCTCGCCGCTGCGGAGCTGGCCGCGCTGCTCGTCGCACGCGACGGGAGTCCGATCCTCGCCGTGGGCTCGTTCGTGATCGACATCGTGCCGCAGCCCGTCAAGGAGTTCGCGATCGCGACCTTCGGCGAGCTCGACAAGGTCGCGCTCCTCGCGGGGCTCGGTCTGGCAGTGCTCGTCGCGTCGGCGGTCGCCGGCGTGCTGCAGCTCGTGCGTCCTCCGCTCGGGTCCGTGGCCCTCGGTGTCGCGGGCGCGCTCTCCGTCGCGGCGATCGTGACCCGCGCGGCCGCGACGCCCCTCGCGTTCGTGCCGCCCGTCGTGGGCACTGCGGCGGGCATCGTGGCGCTGACGTTGCTCGTGCGGCGGCTCCGGCGCTGGCGCGACGGCGCGCAGGGGGCGGATGCCGCGGCGGCCGGGCTCGGTCGGCGGGGCTTCCTCCGGTTCGCCGGCGTGGCCGCGGCATCCGCCCTGCTCGTGGGGGTGGGTTCCCGCATCGTCGCCGCGGCGGGGTCGTCGATCGCCGCGATCCGGGACGCCGTGAAGCTGCCCGCGCCCCGCACGACGGTGGCGATTCCCGAGGGGGCGGAGCTCGACATCCCCGGCCTCTCGCCGCTGTACACCCCGAACGCCGACTTCTATCGCGTCGACACGGCGCTCACCGTGCCGGAGATCGACCCCGCGAGCTGGCGCCTCACGATCGACGGCATGGTCGATCGACCCGCCGAGCTCACGTTCGACGACCTCGTGGGCATGGGCCTCGACGAGTACTCGGTCACGCTCACGTGCGTGTCGAACGAGGTCGGGGGCGAACTCCTCGGCACGGCGAGGTGGCTCGGCATCCCGGTGCGCGAGGTGCTGCGGCGAGCCGGCCCGCAGGCGGGCGCCGACATGGTGCTCTCGCGGAGCGTCGACGGCTTCACCGCGAGCACGCCGCTCGCGTCGCTCACCGACGACGGGCTCGACGCGATCCTCGCCGTGGGCATGAACGGCGAGCCGCTGCCGCTCGAGCACGGGTTCCCGGTGCGCATGGTGGTGCCCGGGCTCTACGGCTACGTCTCGGCGACGAAGTGGCTCACCGCACTGAGGGTCACCACGTTCGCCGCCGACGAGGGGTACTGGACCCCGCGCGGCTACAGCGCGACCGCCCCGATCAAGCTGTCGAGCCGCATCGACACCCCGCGCCTCGATCGGGCGATCCCGGCCGGCCCGACCAAGATCGCGGGCGTCGCGTGGGCGCAGCCCGTGGGCGTGGAGCGCGTCGAGGTGCAGCTCGACGACGGCGAGTGGCGGGCCGCTCGGCTCTCGACTCCCATCAACGGCGCGACCTGGGTGCAGTGGGTCGTCGACTGGGACGCGACGCCCGGCACGCACTACGTCGCTGTGCGTGCGACCGACCGCGACGGGCGGCTGCAGGCGGAGGAGCGCGCGCCGATCGCGCCCGACGGGTCCACCGGCTGGCAGCGCACCCTGCTTCGCGTGCGCTGATCCGTCAAGCCCCTGTTCGCGATTCCGGCCGCGACGGGCCATCTGCTTACACTGTGCAGATCTCGCGCCCCGTGCCGTCCGCGCGGGCCGTAAGGAACGTCATGCCAGGTCTCGATCGCTCATCCCTCACCACGGACGATCCCGAGGTGGCCCGGCGTGCGTTCGGCCCCATGGTTCCCCGGCTCTCGTTCGGACGGGTCGATCCTGCGGCGTTCCGGGTGCGGCTGGGCTTCGACGTGGCGCCGAGCTTCACCATCATCGAGTACGCCTTCGCGGCGCCGGCGGCGACCGTCGCCGGCTCCGACGACCTCGTCGTCATCTCCGCGAAGGGCCGCGGGTTCGAGCTCTGGCACGGCCGGACCATGGTCGATCCTCGCCTGCCGTACCTGCAGGCCGCGGAGGGACTCTCCGCGAAGTGGGACACCGTCGCAGCCCGTGCGACGATGCTCGATCGTTCCCGCGTCGCAGAGGTCGCGCGATCGGCGACGGGCGACGCGGGCGCGCGGCTCGAGGACATCGGGCTCGCACCCGTCAGCGCCGCACTCGGCCGCTCCTGGGAGGTCGCGGTGCACCGCGTGCGCGGCGCGATGTGGAGCGCGCCCGAGGCGTTCGCCGAGCCGATCGTCGAGCAGGCCGCATTCCACCGGCTCGCGATGGCGTACCTCGCCGCATTCCGGCCCGACTGGGTCGACGCGGCAGGCAGACGGGCGCCGGTCGGCGCCCGCTCGCGGGTCGTGCGCGTCGCCCTCGAGTTCATGCGGGCCCACGCGGCGGAGCCGATCACCGTGCAGCACGTCGCGGATGCCGTGCACATCACGACGCGCGGCCTGCACGCCGCGTTCGTGGCCGAGCTCGGCTCCCCGCCCTCGGACGTCCTGCGCGGCATCCGCCTCGAGGGGGCGCGCGACGAGCTGCGATTCTCGGAGCCCGGGGTCGCGGTGTCGACGGTCGCCCGGCGCTGGGGCTTCGTGCACCTGTCGAGGTTCGCCGAGACCTACGGCCGCACGTTCGGCGAGAAGCCCTCGGAGACGCTCAGGCGCTGATGGGTTCGCGGCGGCGGCGGGCGGGCGCTGGCGGGGCGGCCGGAGCCGACTGCTCGCGCGGCTCCGGCACGATGAAGAGCCCCTCGGTCGATGCGGCGGCCTGGGCGAGCAACTCGAGCCAGTCGCGGTTGAGGATCGGGTGCCGGCTGCCCGAGTAGACGAACTCGAGCGCCACCGACGGTCCCATCCACGCGACGATCTGGCGTCCGTCGACCGTCGCCGTGAACGCGAAGCTCTCGCGTCGACGCAGCTTGCTGATGACGACCACCTGCAGGTGGGCGAGGGTGCGGTCGTCGAGGGGGATCGAGGTACGACCGTTGTAGATGAGGGTTCCCATCGCGCCTCCGAATGCGTCGACCGTCGTGGTCGATCCAGTGAACGTGATCACGGCATCGAGGCCGCGCGGCGAAGTTCCCCCCTGGCTCCGTCGCGCGGCCTCGGCCGCAGTTCCCACGCTACGGCCGAGGGGCGTTCGGCGCGCACGGATGCCGCGAGGTGTTCCGTTCGCGGATAGTGCGAGGTGCCGACCCGGGGCACGCGTTCGCCCCCCAGCGGGTCGCGGCGGGCATCGCCTGGGTCGCGTCGACGTCTACCGTTGCCTGACCGGCGGATGATGCGTGCCCCGGTGGATCTCGTACAGGCGGGCGTGGCCCGGCGAATCGGGGTCGTCGACGATCGGCTGGTCGGCCATGAACAGGCGGATCAGGTGGGCGAGCTCGCCCGGGTGACTGAAGTTGATGGCGTGCGCCGCTCCCTCGATCTTGACGACGAGCAGGTGGTTGTCGGTCATGCGCGCGATCTCCTGCACGCGTTCGGGGCTCGGCATCAGCGGGTCCCGGTCGCCCAGCACCACGAGCGTCGGGATGTTCAGGGCGAGCAGCCGTTCGAGCGACGGGTACTGCGTCAGCGCCCGGAACATCCGCACGGTGCTGGGCACGCCGAAGCGCAGGTAGTCCGGTGTCGCCACGGTGACCATCTTGGGCGGCTCGCGGCGGCCGTCGCGAGCGAGCTGCCCGATCGCCCGACGCAGCGGCTGGTTGTACTTGCCGCCCGCGGGCGAGACGAGCACCGCGCGGTCGAGGCGGTCGGCGTGGTGGTGCGCGAACTCCAGGATGACCGGGCAGCCCATCGAGTTGCCCACGAGCGTGGCCTTCTCGACCCCGCGGTCGTCGAGGAACCTCGCGGCGGCGTGCGCCAGGTCGGGCACGTCGAGGGTGTTCACCGCCTTGCCGCTCCGCCCGAACCCGGGGAGGTCGGGGACGAACGTGTGGAACTCGTCGGCCAGCAGCTCCGCCGTCGGCAGGAGGTACCGGCCCGACAGCCCGAAGCCGTGCAGGTGCATCATCACGGGGGCGCCGGGCGGCGGCACGGGCGATTCGCGGTAGAAGACGTCGATGCCGTCGACGGTCGTCCAGCGTTCGGCGAGGCTCGAGGCCGGATGCCGCGGCTGGTGGCGGTGCCGACGGCGGGTCTCGTTCGACTCGGACGATCCGCTCGACCCGGTCGGTCTGCTCGATCCGCTCGACTGGCTGGTGCTCGGGGGCATCGTCGACTCCCATCCGTCAGGGCGATTCCCGACGCTTGGGACGGTCGCAGAGCCTCGAGGCGAAGTCAAGGGTCCTCCGACCCATCGCGCGCCGTCCGCTCCACCCCTCGGGACCTGCCCGACCGGACGTAGGATCGGGACACCACAGCGCTCGCGGGAGATGAGACCGATGCCGAACCACGACCCGGAACGCCTCGCCGAGCTCGAGGCCGAGCAGCACGAGCTCGTCTTCCCCGCGTTCGATCACGCCGACGCCTGGCGCCTGGGCTGCCGCATCACCGAGACCGCGCTCGAGGCCGAGCACCCGGTGGTCATCGACATCCGCCGGCCCGGTCTCGTGCTGTTCCGGGCAGCGCTCGCCGGATCGGCCCCCGACCAGGAGGAATGGGTCCGCGGGAAGTCCGCCGTCGTGTTCCGCATGGACGCGAGCACCGCGCTCGTCGCCGAGCGGCTGGCCGCCCGCGGGATGGACCCGACGCGGGGCTGGCTCCCGTTCCCCGAGTACGCCGTCGCGGGCGGGTCGGTGCCCGTGCGGGTCGCGGGTGTCGGCGTCGTGGCCGCCGTGACCGTCTCGGGCCTCGCCTCCGACGATGATCATCGCCTGGTCGTCGACGGCATGCGCGCGTACCTCGACGAGGTCGCGGGGGCGGATGCCGCGGGCGACGACGGTCGGTGACCCGCGCGCGTGACGGGCGTGCGGCTCCGGTGGGCCCGGCCGACGCCGACCGGCCGTTGGCGCGAGCCCGCGCTGCGGCTGCTCACGACCGACGAGCGGAGGCGCTGGGAGGCGATCCCGTTGCCGGAGCGGCGTGACCGGTTCCTGCTCGGACGGCTCCTCCTCCGGCAGGCGGCGGCGGAGCTGTGCGGCGTTCCGATCGACGCCGTGCGGGTGCGGGCGGAGTGCCCTCGCTGCGGGGGGCCGCACGGGCGGCCGACCATCGAGGGCGTGGGCGGCCGCGCGCCGCATGCGAGCCTGTCGTCCACGTCGGGCCTCGTGGTCGCCGCCGTGCTCCCCGCGGAGCTCGGCACCGCCCTCGGAGTCGATGTGGAGCGGGCATGGCCGGGTCGCGAGCGGCGTGCCGCCATCGACGCACTCCTGCCGCCCACTCGGTGGCCGGATGCGGGCGGCGTCTCGCCGCTCCGCCGCTGGACGCGCGCCGAGGCCGTGCTCAAGGCGGACGGACGCGGACTGCGCGTCGAGCCACGGCTGGTGTCGGTGCACCGCGTGCGCGGCCGGCTCGTGGCATCCGTCGGCGACGAGCCCGTGCGCTACGACCTCGTCGATCGCCGCATCGGCGGCACCGGGCGCCTCGGCGGTCTCGGCGGCGGCGCCCGCCGGAGCAACGGAACCGGCGCGATCCTCAGCGTCGCCGTCGCGCGCACCGAGCGGTGACGCCGGCGCCGCCGCAGTGACGTCAGCGGGGCCCGGCGTGCGGCAGGGCCGGGAGCGCCTTCGCGTGCAGCCAGGCGTCGAAGAGCGGATGCAACGACATCCCGGTGCGCGCCTCGGCGAGCTCGACGAACTGCGCCGTCGACGCGGTGCCGTGCCGGTGCCGCGTCGTCCAGTCGTGCAGCAGGTCGAAGAACGGGGTGTCGCCGATCGTGAGCCGCAGCGCGTGCAGCGTGAGCGCGCCGCGCTTGTAGACGCGGTCGTCGAACATGCGAGCCGGGCCGGGGTCGCCGATGACGAGGTCGGCGGGCAGGTGCGAGAGCGCGACGCGGAACTGGTGCGCGAGGGCGTCGGCGCTCACCGACCCGGATGCCTCCGACCAGATCCACTCCGCGTAGCAGGCGAAGCCCTCGTTCAGCCAGATGTCGCGCCACGCCCCGATGCCGACGCTGTTGCCGAACCACTGGTGCGCGAGCTCGTGGGCGACGAGCCGCTCCGATCCGCCGCGCCCGTCGGCGTGGTTCGAGCCGAACACCGCCAGTCCCTGGGCCTCGAGGGGGATCTCGAGCTCGTCGTCGGTCACGACGATCGCGTAGGAGGCCATCGGGTAGGGCCCGAACGCGCGCTCGAAGACCGCGATCATGCGCGGCACGTCGCCGAAGTCGGCGCGGACCTCGCGCTCGATGCGGCGGGGGAAGGAGACCGTCGTGGGCACGTCGGCGGGTGAGAGGTCGAGCGAGGCGTACCGGCCGATCTGCACGGTGACGAGGTAGGTGGAGGTGGGTTCCGGCTGCTCGTAGAGCCAGTGGCCGCGCCCGCCGGCCGCGTGGTGGCGCGCCAGTCGCCCATTGCAGACCACCCGATACGCGGCATCCGTCTCGACGCGGATGCGGTACGCGGCCTTGTCGCCGGGCGTGTCGTTGCAGGGGAACCACGTGGGCGCGCCCGACGGCTGCGAGGCCACGAGGAGTCCGTCGTCGAGCTCCTCCCAGCCGAGCTTCCCCCAACGGGTGCGGCGCGGCTGCGGCGCCCCCGCGTAGTCGACGACGACCTCGAAGGCGTCGCCCTCCGCGAGCGGCGCCTCGGGAGTGACGCGGAGCTTCGTGGCGGTCTGCCGGAAGGCGGCCCGGCGCCCGCCCACGAGCACCCGTGAGACACGGAGCCCGAGCAGGTCGAGGCTGAAGCGGGCGAGCGGCGCGGTCGCCGTGGCCGCGATCGTCGCCGTCGCCGTGAGGCGGTTCGTGGCGATGCGGTACCGCAGGTCGAGGTCGTACGAGCGCGTGCGGTAGCCGCCGTTGCCGCTCGCGGGGAGGTAGGGGTCGCCCGCGCTCTCCGCGCCGAGGCCGGTCGTCGGCATCAACGGACCCGCACGTGGTAGTCCGCGGTGGACACGACCCGCCACGGCCCGATCGGGTTGCCGCTCCACCTGCTGCCCACGGGCACCTCCTCGCCGCGCATCACGAGCGACGCGGGTCCGACGGTGGCGTGGGCGCCGATGCGCGCGGCCGGCAGGATGACGCTGTGCGGCCCGAGCGTGGCCCCGGCTTCGAGGGTGACGACATCCATGCTCATGATTCGATCATGGAAGAGGTGCGTCTGCACGACGCATCCGCGATTCACGGTGGACCCGTCGCCGAGGCGCACGAGATCGGCCTCGGGCAGCCAGTAGCTGTCGCACCACACGCCCCGCCCGATCGAGGCGCCGAGCGTGCGCAGCCACAGGGCGAGCGCCGGGGTGCCGGCCGCCGACTGCGCGAACCACGGCGCCGCGACCATCTCGGTGAAGGTGTCCGACACCTCGGTGCGCCACACGAAGCTCGACCACAGCGGGTGCTCGGCGACGCGGATGCGGCCCACGAAGACCCACTTGGCGAGCGACGTGACGGCGGCGGCGACCGCGCCGGCCAGGAGCATGACGACGCCGCTGAGCAGGATCGTGGCGATCGGTCCCACCCACGACAACAGCGCCGCGAACGTGAAGAACACGGCGAGCCCGATCCCGCAGGTGACGATGACGGGCAGGATGCGGCAGAGCTCCCACAGCCCGCGGGCGACGCGCAGGCCCGGGGTCGGCCGGTACGTGCGGGACTGGTCGCCGGCGACGTTCGCCCGGCGCAGGCGCATCGGCGGCGACCCGAGCCACGACGACCCCGGCTTGGACTTCACGGGCGCCGCCGAGAGCACCGCGACGAGGGCGTCCCGCGCCACGCGGTGCCACGGGGCGGCCATCCCCGAGTTGCCCAGGAACGCCCGCTTGCCGATCCGCGCCGGTCCGATGACCATCCACCCGTCCTGCAGCTCGTACGAGGCGACCATGGTGTCGTCGGCGAGGAACGCGTGGTCGTCGATCGTGGTCATCGACGGGATCAGCAGCACCGTCGACGCCTCGACGTCGCGGCCGACCTTCGCTCCCAGCATCCGCAGCCAGATCGGCGTGAAGAGACTCGAGTAGAGCGGGAAGAGCAGGGTGCGCGACGCGTCGAGCAGCCGTTCGGTCGTCCACGCCTGCCAGCCGATCCGGCTGCGAACCGGGTGGCGTCCTTCGCGGAGGCCGATCGCGAGCAGGCGCACGAGCACGACGACGCTGCCCGCGAACACGACGCCGGCGAGCAGGGTGGCGGGCACGAGCCACGCCGCTGCACGCAGCGCCGCCTCGCCGAGGTCGGCGGCGCCCCGCATCCCGAGCGCGATGAGGGCGCCGCCCGCTCCGAAGGCGACGATCGGCAGCAGGCCGAGGCCGAGGGATGCCGCGGCGTACGCCCACACCCAGCGGGTGCGGCGCGGCGGCTGCACGCGGTCGCGACGCGGCGACGCGGCCCCGACCCGCTCGGCAGGGGAGCCCGCCCAGTACTGCCCCGACGGCACTCGGCCGAACACGGCGGATCCCGGGCCGATCTCGGCGTACTTGCCGATGCGGGCTCCGGGCAGGAGCGTGCTGCGAGCGCCCACCGTGCTGTGCGCCCCGATGCGCATGCGTCCGATCCGCACGACGTCGCCGTCGATCCAGTAGCCGGCGAGGTCGACCTCGGGTTCGACTGCGGCGCCCTCGCCGATGGTGAGCATCCCCGTGACCGGCGGCAGCGTGTGCAGGTCGACGTCGCGGCCGATCGTCGCGCCGAGCGCGCGGGCGTAGTAGCTCACCCACGGCGCCCCGGCGAGTCCCACGGCGCCGATCTGGTGGGCGATCTGGTCGGCGAGCCACATGCGCATGTGCACGGAGCCGCCGCGCGGGTGGTCGCCGGGCTCGACGCCGGCGAGCAGCATCCGCGCGCCGGCGACGGCGATGGCCATCCGCCCGAACGGGGTCACGAACACGAGGAGGCCGATGACGAGCAGCCAGAGCGGGATGACGGGGAGGAACGCGAACACGTCGCCGAACCAGGAGAGGACCTGGGTGGCCGTGAGCAGGTAGAGCAGCCAGCGGACTCCGCTCAGGATGAAGAGCGGCACGCCCGCGAGCGTCTGCAGCCACTGCGTCGAGCGGGGAGTGGGGGCCGCCCGGCTGAACTCGGCGGCGTCGTGATCGGCCGCCGTCGTGCCGACCCGGGCGTCGAGCTCGGCTGCCATCGCGGCGAGGCGCGGGTAGTCGTAGATGTCGGCGACCGTGAACTCGGGATCGCGGACCCGGATGCGGCTCACGAGCTGCGCCGCGGCGAGCGAGCCGCCGCCGAGGTCGAAGAAGCTCGCGTCCGGCCCCGACGCCGGCAACCCGAGCACCGCCTGCCACTGCTCGGCGAGCCAGGCGGCTGTCGTGCCGCCCTCGTCGACGATCGGTGCGGCGGATGCCAGTGGCCACGGCAGTGCCGCACGGTCGACCTTGCCCGAGGTGCGGGTGGGCAGTTCGTCGACGACGGCGAGGACCGGCACGATCGCCGCCGGCAGCTCCTCGACGAGTCGCGCCCGGGCAGCCGCGGTGTCGAAGCCCGCCCGGTCGGCGACCGAGAGGTACCCGACGAGCACCTGGTTGCCGGCCTCCGTCCGGCGCACGGCCGCGGCCGCCCCCGTGACGCCGGGAAGCGCTTGGAGCGCCGCCTCGACCTCGCCGAGCTCGATGCGTCGGCCGCCCACCTTCACCTGGTCGTCGGCCCGGCCCTGGAAGACGAGGCCCGCCGGGTCGAGCAGCACGAGGTCGCCGCTGCGGTACGCGCGGTCCCACTGCAGTGACGGCAGGGGCGCGTACTTCTCGGCGTCCTTCGCCGGGTCGAGGTACCGGGCGAGGCCGACGCCGCCGATGATGAGCTCGCCCACCTCGCCGTGCGCCACGGGGTCGCCGGCGCCGTCGACGACGGCGAGGTCCCACCCGTCGAGGGGCAGGCCGATGCGCACGGGAGCCGAGCCGTCGAGCAGGGCGGCGCACGCGACGACGGTCGCCTCGGTGGGCCCGTAGGTGTTCCACACCTCGCGGTCGGGCGAGGCGAGCCGCTCCGCGAGCTCGGGCGGGCAGGCCTCGCCGCCGAAGATGAGCAGGCGCACGTTCTCGAGGGACTCGCCCGGCCAGAGCGCGGCGAGCGTCGGCACGGTCGAGACGACGGTGATGCCGTGGGTGATGAGCCACGGACCGAGGTCCATGCCCGACCGCACGAGCGAACGCGGGGCCGGCACGAGGCAGGCGCCGTGGCGCCACGCGAGCCACATCTCCTCGCAGGAGGCGTCGAACGCCACCGACAGGCCGGCGAGCACGCGGTCGCCGGGGCCGAGCGGCGCGCCTTGCAGGAACAGGCGGGCCTCCGCGTCGACGAAGGCCGCCGCCGAGCGGTGCGTGACCGCGACGCCCTTGGGGGTGCCCGTCGAGCCCGACGTGAAGATGATCCACGCGTCGTGCCCGATGTCGGGCGAGGTGACGATCGGCGAGGCGTGGGTGCTCGGGTGGGCGGGCTCGCCGTCGAAGAGGGCGACCGTGCGCGTCGGCGCCGGGTGCTCGGTGCGCCCGACGAACTCGCCGCTGCCGCCCACCACGCCGACGACGTCGGCCTCGCCGAAGACGAGGTCCGCCCGCTCCTGCGGGTCGTCGGCGTCCACGGGAACGTACGCCGCGCCGGCCGCCATGATGCCGAGGATCGCGACGTAGAGCTGGCGCGAGCCCGACGGCATCCGCACACCGACGCGATCGCCCGGGCGCACGCCGGCGGCCGAGAGACGGGCTGCCGACCGCACGACGGCCGCCATGAGCTCCCGGTAGCTCAGCCCGCCCGAGGGGTCCTCGATCGCCGACGAATCCGGATGCTCCGCGGCGGTCTGCCGCAGGATGTCGAGGAGCGTGCGCGGCGGCGGGGCAAGCGCCGACCGGTCGAACACCCCGTGGGTCGGATCCATCCGGTCACTCCAAGCAGCCGCTGCGGCTCATGGCGCGCCACCGGATGCGCCGCGCCGGGCCTCGAGGCGAGCGTAGCCCGCGCTCGCGACCGGCACGGGGAGCCGGACGTTGCGCGTCGGAGAACCCTTGGGTCGCCGGTGCCTACTGCGAGGGGTTCGGCCCCCGGCCGATGCTCAACCACTCATCGGCCCCGCCATCCTGATCGTCGGAGCCGCGGCGGCCGGCTGCGGCATCCGCCTGCTTCATCGCCTCGAGCTGGCGGTCGACCTCCGACTGCGCGCTGAGCGCCGACAGCTGGCGTTCGATGTCGGCGTCGGGGGCGGCGGTGAGATCCTGCAGCGCGCCGCTGGAGAGCAGCTCGTCGGTCGCGGCGGCACGGGCCTGCATCTGGGCGACGCGGTCGCGCGCGCGGTCGAGGCTGGTGCCGATGTCGTTCATCGTCGAGCCGATGCCGGCGACGGCCTCGTTGGCGCGCACCTGCGCCTCGGACGCCGTGTACGTCGCCTTGATCGTCTCCTTCTCGATGCGGAACGCGGCGACCTGCTCGGCGAGCTGGCGCTCGCGCGTCTCCAGCTGCGCCGTCTGGTTCTGCAGCGCCGTGTACTGCTGCTGCAGGGCCGCGACCTGGCGCTCGATCAGGGAGCGGCGCTCGAGTGCGGCGCGCGCGAGGTCCTCGCGACCGTGGCCGAGCGCCTCGTGGGCCTGGCCGGCCAGCCGCTGGTAGCGGGCGCCCAACTCCTGCCCCTGCAGGTCGATCCGCTTCTTCGCGGTCGCGACCTCGGAGAGCGCTTGGCGCACCTGCTGCAGCAGCTTCAGCTGCTGCTCGTAGCTGTCGTCGAGCGTCTCCCGGGGGTCCTCCATCTTGTCGAGGGCCTTCGAGGTCTTGCTCCGGAAGATGGTGCGCATCCGGGAGGAGTTGCTGTTGCTCATGATCGGGTCCCCTTGTCTCGAACGATGGATGCCGCCGTCGTCGACGGCGGGGTCGGCGCGAATCGGTCGTCGCCTCGGTTGAGTCGTTGCAGCTCGAGCACTCCCGCGTGCAGCGCGGCGACCTCGCGGTCGACGTCCGCGTGCAGCGCGGTGAGCGTGTCGTCGGTGGGTGCCGTGAGCCCGGAGGCGACGGCCGCGCGAAGCCGGCGCACGAGCCCGACGACCTGGTCGACGCGGTGGCCGGCCGCGGGAAGCTCGTCGGCGAGGACGGTGGCGTCCGTCTCGCTCTCCATGAGCCGCAGCTGCAGGTCGAGGGCGGTGCCCTCTTCGCGGATGCGGCGGAAGAGCCGGGGAAGCTCGCCGCGCGCGCCGTTGGACTGGGCGGTGAGGTCGACAGCGGCCTGCCCGCTGTCGAGCGCCTCCCCGAGGCGCACGCGGAGCGCGAGGACCTTGCGCTGGGGACCGGAGGCGAACCGGGCCCGGGTTCGCAGCATCGCGCCCGCGAGGTTGCGGTTGCGGCGGATGCGTCGCACCACCCACCGCACGAGCAGGACGACCGTCGTGACCGAGACGGCGACGATGACGAGCAGGCTGACCAGGATCCAGAGGAGGACGTCCATGCTCACCACCCCCGCGGTGTCATGGCGGAACTGCTGGCTGTGGTGATGGACACCGATGCGGCGTCGAGGACTGCGCGACTGGCGCGCATGCGCCCGCCGCCTGAGACGCGCCGACGTTCGAAAATCGGGTCCATGTGTCCGCCTCCATCCAGCAGCGCCGTCGCTGAGCCGTCGCCTCGAAACGCGATATAACGCAAATGTACGCCCGCTCTCGCCCGACCGTGAGGGGGCGGAGGAAATTCGGAGGGAAGCCGGCGGCGGCCGAGTCGGTCGGTGGCGGCGCAGCGAAGGCCCCCTGCAGGGCAGGAGGCCTTCGTGTGGTGGGCGAGTGCGTCGCCGGTCGGTGTCCCGAGATCAGCGACGGTCGCCGCGGTCGTCACGGTCGTCGCGGTCGTAGAACTCGCGGCTGCCGGCCTTGGCCAGGCCCCGGCTGATCATGTATCCGATGGTGAGCAGCGTGGCGAAGAACCAGACCTGCTCGGCCCCGAATCCCTGTCCGTCTTCGTTGCTGTCGACGAGAGCGGAGGCGATGAACATGCCGACGAGGATGACGACGTAGGCGATGAACTCGGTGGTCTTGAACGCGGCCTTGGTCTCGGTCGAGAGCCTGGTGACGGCGTTGCGGGTGGTGGTGCTCATGTGATTCGTCCTTGCTGCATCAGTGGTGCTCGTCAGTGCGAATTGCACCGAGGACAATGCAAGCAGGCGGGCCCGGATCCGACGAACTTGCCCCGACCCCTTGCTTTCAGGCCCGATCAACGGGAGAAACCGGCACGGCCGGATCGGGCGCCGGATCAGCGATCGAGCTGCAGGCGTCTCCAGGAAAGCGCGCAGAGCGCGCCGAAGACGAGCGGCACCGTCGGCACCAGGAGCAGCGCCTCCGTCGGCACGGATCCCGGCGAGATGGCCCACAACGCGGGAGCGACGATCGGCAGCCACGTGCCGAAGTCGGCGACCGCGAGCACCTGGGCGACGACCATGATGACGATGGTCGCGCCGATCCCGGGCAGCAGTCCGCGCCCGATCGTCGCCGCCCAGGCCGCCGGCACCGCGATGAGTGCCGTGAGCGCGGCGAGCACGGGCACGCGTGCGATCTCGCCGAGGCCCGCGGCATCCGTCGCCCCGAAGCCCATGGCGAAGCCCAGCACGGCGATCGCCGCCGTGAGGAGGACGGCGACGCCTGCCGCCCAGATTCCGAAGACGGTGAGCTTCGCGAGGGCGATCGTGGCGCGGGAGACGGGAAGGGCGAAGAGCGCCGAGACCGTGCCGTCGGCGAACTCACGGCCGAACATCCAGCTCAGCGCGATGCCGAACGCGCCGAGTCCGCCCGCGGCGGTGACCTGCACGACGACGCCGACCAGGCGCGCCCAGCCGTCGAGCTCGGCGAGTGGGCCGAGCTTGGCGAGCACCTGCTCCTGGCCGGATGCCGCGGCGAGCAGCATCCCGACGGCGATCGCGGTCACTCCTGCAAGGAACAGGACCGTGATCGACAGCATCACCCGGGACGCGGCGGCCTTGCGCGCTTCGAAGGCGAGCGCGACGCCGAATCCGTGGAACGCCCCGTTCATGCCGCGCTCCGGGCGCGGTCGTCGGCGTGCACCGCGGCGAAGAACGCGCGCTCGAGGTCGACGCCGGCCGGGTCGAGCGCGCCGATCGCGCGCCCGTCGTTGATGACCGTGATGCGATCGGCGATGCGCGCGACCTCGTCGAGGTGGTGGCTCGAGACGAGCACCCCGGCTCCCGCCTCGACCCGCCGCAGGAGCGATTCGCGCAACAGGATGACGCCCGCCGGGTCGAGCGCACTCGTGGGCTCGTCGAGCACGATGACCTGCGGGTCGTGCGCGAGCGCGGCGGCGAGCCCCACCCGTTGGCGGTTGCCGAGCGACAGCCGGCTCGTGCGCACGTCGGTGTATCGGGCGAGGTCGAACTCGGCGATGACCGCGGCGACGGCGGCGGTGGCCTCCTGGCGGCCGAGACCGTGCAGCCGTGCGGCCGCGAGCAGGTTCGCGCGCGCGTCGAGCTCGGCGTAGGCCAGGGGAGTGTCCACGAGGTGCCCGACCCGCCGCCACGTCGCGGGGCCCGCCTTCCGCACGTCGACGCCATCGACGCGCACGTCGCCGGCGTCGGGGCGCAGCATCCCGAGCAGCAGGCGCATGAGCGTGGTCTTCCCTGCGCCGTTGAGGCCGACGATCGCGTGCACCTCGCCCGGCGCGACCACCAGGTCGATGCCGTGGACGCCCGCGCCGCCGCGGAACTCGCGCGCGAGGGCGCGCGCCTCGATCCGTGCCACGGGCCCGCTCACGACGCCACCTCGATCACGTCGAGGGCTCGCTCGATCGCGTCGGCCAGCGTGCCGCGCTCGGACTCCGCCCACGAGAACAGCCCGGCGACGAGCGCCGCGAGCACGGACGCCGCGGCGACCCGTGCGACTTCGGGTGTCGCGCCGTCGGCGACGAGCTGCTCGACCACGGCCTGCTCGGTGTTGCCGGTCGAGCGCCACACGGCGCCCCGGAGCGAGGGCGTTCCCGCGGCGATGCGCACCTTCCTCCTGATGATGGGCGTCTCGGGTTCGGGCAGCGCCCGCCACGCCGAGCGGATGCCGCGGGCGGCCCGCAGGAACGGAGGCGACTCACGCGGCTCCGCGGCGATGGCGGCGGTGAGGATCGGGTCGTAGGGGTCGTCGAGCACCAGGTGCTCCTTGGCGGGGAAGTAGCGGAAGAAGGTCATCTCGGTCACCCCCGCTGCTCGCGCGATCTGGGCGACCGTGGTCTGTTCGTAGCCCTGCCGTTCGAACATGTCGAGGCCGTGTTCGACCAATGCGGCGAGGGTGCGCTCGCGCTTGGACGGGGGCGTCTCGGTCGACATGCCTGAATGTTAGTCGCTCACATTATTCGAGTCAACGGGATACCGGTTGCATGTACGGGCCCGAGTGGGACGGATTCAGGATGGTCGTGGTGTGCGACGAGGCGCTCTCGCTGTGGTCGCACCGGCCGAGTAGGATTTGCCCGACTCGGCGCAAGGGGGCAACGATGGGCCTGCTGGACAACGAAGTTCCGTCTGCGTCGCGGACGATGTCGAGGCGGTCGATGCTGCGGAGGTCCGCCGACCTGGCTGCCATTGTGGCCGCCGGCACGGTGGTGGCGGGATGCACCGCCGAGGACGCGGGTGCTTCGAGTCCGACAGGGGGCACCGGCCCGACGGTTGCATCGTTGCCCACCACGTCAGACGCCCTCTTCGCCGAGCTCGACGCCGAGATCCTGTCGGCGATGGAGGAGTACGCGGTGCCCGGCGTCGCGGTGGCGGTACTCCACGACGGGAACGAGCATGTGCGCGGCTATGGGATCGCCAGCGTCGATGCTCCGGTGCCGGTGGACGAGTACTCGTTGTTCCGAATCGGATCGACGACCAAGACGTTCACCGGGACCGCGATGATGCGCCTGGTCGATGCGGGCAAGGTGGACCTCGACCGGGCCGTGCGCACCTATGTGCCGGAGTTCACCGTCGCCGACCACGACGTGGCGGCCAACGTGACCGTACGGCACCTGCTGAACCACACCGCCGGCTGGTTCGGTGACGACCTCGAGGACTTCGGGCGGGGTGAGGACGCGATCGAGCGCTACGTGGCGAGCATGGCCGGCCTTCCCCAGCTGACGCCGCTCGGGTCCACGTTCTTCTACAACAACGCCGCAGTCGTGCTCGCGGGCCGCGTGGTGGCGAAGGTGCACGGAACGAGCTTCGAGCAAGCCATCCAGGAGCTCGTGCTCGACCCGCTGGGCCTCGACCAGACCCGGTTCTTCACCGACGACCTCGTCGGACACACCTTCACCGGCGCCCACAGCGTGGTCGAGGGCAAGGCGGTAGTGGATCCGTCCTTCTGGTATGTCCCGAGGTCGCTCAACCCGACCGGCGCCCTCATCTCGAGCGCTCGCGATCAACTGAGCTACCTGCGCTTCCACCTGGGCGACGGCACCGGACCGGATGGCCGCCGGATCCTCAGCCCCGGTTCGCTCGAGGCGATGCACTCGAATCCGGGCCCGGGGGGAACGATCTTCATCGAGATCGACGGGTACGCAGTCAGCTTCCGGTTGCGGCCGACCGCCGAAGGGGTTCGCGTCGTGCAGCACGGCGGCGATTGGCCCGGGCAGCACAGCGGGTTCCTCTTCGTTCCCGAACGGAATTTCGGCATCGCCATGCTCACGAACTCCGAGGATGGCCCGAAGCTCCTGAGTAAGTTCTTCCAAGACGACTGGGCATTGTCGCGGTTCGCCGGCGTCCACAACCTGCCGGCCGATCCCAGAAGCAGAACCGCTGCGCAGCTGGCCCCCTACGAAGGTCGGTACGACCTCGCCGAGATCGGGCCCGACGGCACCACGGCGAGGGTGACGCTCGAATTCACCGCAGAGAGCGGCCGGCTGCGCATCCGACCACTGAATCCGGATGGCACGGTGGCCGACGAAGCAGCGCCCGAGTACGTGGATTTCTACCGCGACGACCACGTGGTGGGCGCGAGCCCCCTCTCGCCCCGCTCCGACTTCGTGCGTGGCCCGAACGGGGAGGTCGCCTGGTACCGCACCAGCGGCCGGTTGGTTCCCAAGGTCGGCTAACTCTCGAGACGCCACCGGCGAGCCCGGCGGAACGACCCGCTGGCACGAAAAAACCCCCGGTAAACCGGGGGTTTTGACTGTGGCTCCGACCGGCATCGATCCGGTGACCTTTCGATTTTCAGTCGAACGCTCTACCAACTGAGCTACAGAGCCTCGCGACATCCGACCGGCCGAAACCGGAACCAGGTGCCTCGATAAGGAGAAAGCCCCTTCTCTCGAAAGGGAAAGGGCTTGTCGCCTGAGCGACCCTGACGGGACTTGAACCCGCGACCTCCGCCGTGACAGGGCGGCACGCTAACCAACTGCGCTACAGGGCCTCGATGGTGTCTGATCGACACCGGCTATTCGATTGTACTTGCTACCTCGTCGTGTGTGTGACCCCAACGGGATTCGAACCCGTGCTGCCGCCGTGAAAGGGCGGTGTCCTAGGCCACTAAACGATGGGGCCGATGGCCATGCCGGAGCACGACCGCCGAGAAGACAGCATACGCATCCTCCGGCCAGATTCCAAAACGAGGGCCGCGGATGCCGCAGCAGCGCCCCGGATGCGGCCGGCCCGGGTCGTCGGCGCGCGGTCGCCGGCATCCGCCACGCGCGGCCGAAATGCCCGGATTCACGCGGAACCCTGCATACGGTGACAGAACAACTGCCCGGATGAGAGCGAGGAGCGCGGCGCCCCGAGGGCCGCGTGGACGGGGAACCATGCACGGAATCGCAGAGCGCACGCCGACCGGCGGAACGCGAGCGCGCACGCGCCGCGACCGCTCGGCGAGCCGCTCGGGCCGGTTCGCCGCACGCGGGCGTCTCCTGCGCCGCATCCTCGCCGTGGCCGCGATCGCGGCGTTCTCGGCCACCGCGGGCGTCGTCGCGAACCCGGTCGCGGCCGTCGCCGCCGACTACCCGACGTGGGACGAGCTGCAGGCGGCGAAGGCGAACACCGCCAGCGCCGCGAAGGCCGTGGAGCAGATCAAGGGCCTCATCGCGCAGTTGGCCGACAACGTCGAGGCCACCCGTGCCGAGGCGGAGAAGCGGGCCGACGAGTTGTTCGTCGCCCAGCAGGAGTACGACGACGCGGTGCGCGTGGCCGACGAGATCCAGTCGCAGGCCGACGCCGCGGCAGCGGAGGCCGCCGAGGCCGAGCAGAATGCCGGGCAGATCGCGGCCCAGCTCTACCGCACGGGGGGTACCGACCTCGGCGTGAACCTCATGCTCGAAGCGGGCGACGCGACCGCGGCCGACGAGTTCCTCGCCAAGCTCGGCAGCATGGACAAGCTCGTCGAGCGCACCTCGGGCATCTACCGGCAGGCGAACGAGAAGTCCAACGCCGCCCAGTCGCTCGCCGACCAGGCCGAGGTCGCCCGCGGGGAACGCGAGCGGCTACGCATCGCCGCCGAGGAAGCCCTCGCGGCAGCCCAGGCGGCGCAGGCTGCGGCTGAGGCCGCGCTCGCCGAATCCGAGGCCAAGAAGATCGAGCTCGACCAGCAGCTCAAGTTCCTGCAGGACACGGAGGCGAAGACCGCCGCCGCATACGAGGAGGGCGAGCGCAAGCGCAAGGAAGAGGAGGAGCGCCGCCGGCGCGAGGCCGCCGCCGCAGCGGCCGCGGCGGCGGCAGCCGCGGCGGCGGGCGG
>NZ_RHHB01000016.1 GCF_003710805.1 Agromyces tardus
GGGGCTGCCGGGCAGACGCCTGCGGCCGCGCCGCCGCCACCGAACGCGGCCCCCGCCGCCGACGACGTGCGCGAGCCCACGCTCGTGGGCTACGGCGCCGGTGCCGAACGCGGACCGCACCGCCGGGCCCGCCGCTCCGGCCTCGCGGGCGACCTCGTGCCGTCGACACCCGACGACGACCACCGCGTCGAACCCGACACGGCCACGCACGCGGGCACGCCGGCGCTGTCCCACGTCGTCGCGCCCGAGGCACGTGCTCCCGAGCACCACGGCGCCCACGCCCTGCACGAGCAACGCGAGCGTCCGCGGTCCACGCCGCCCGTGCGCAAGCTCGCGCGCGACCTCGGCATCGACCTCGAGACCGTGCCGGGCACGGGGGAGCGCGGGCTCATCACGCGCGCCGACGTCGAAGCCGCGGCATCCGGTGCCCGCCTGCGGGTCGAGGAGACCGGAGGCCGTCTCGAGCCCGTCGACGCACGCGTCGCGGAGCTCTCGGCTCACCTCGAGACTCGGGGGGAACGCCCCGCCGAGACGCGCATCCCCATCAAGGGCGTGCGCAAGCACACGGCCGCGGCGATGGTGCGCAGCGCGTTCACCGCCCCGCACGTGACCGAGTTCCTCACGGTCGACGTCACCGCGACGATGGAGCTGCTCGCGGGCATCCGTGCCGAGCGCGCGTTCGCCGGGCACAGGGTGACCCCGCTCACGGTCGTCGCGAAGGCGCTCTGCATCGCCGCCGCGCGAACGCCCGAGGTGAACTCGCGCTGGGACGAGGCGGCGCAGGAGATCGTGCGCTTCGGCCACGTGAACCTCGGCATCGCGGCCGCGACCGACCGCGGGCTCGTCGTGCCCAACGTGAAGGGCGCCGAGCGGATGACGCTCATCGAGCTCGCCGACGCGATCGCGTCGCTCGCCGACACGGCGCGAGCCGGCCGCACGAGCCCCGCCGACCTCACGGGCGGCACGATCTCGATCACGAACATCGGCGTCTTCGGCATCGACGCGGGCACGCCGATCCTGAACCCGGGGGAGGCGGCGATCCTCGCGATGGGCGCCGTGCGCCGGCAGCCCTGGGAGCACCGCGGCGAGATCGCGCTGCGCGAGGTCATGACGCTCTCGCTGTCGTTCGACCACCGGCTGGTCGACGGCGAGCAGGGCTCGCGCTTCCTCGCCGACATCGGCCGGATCCTGCGCGAGCCGGGTCTCGCCCTCACCATGGCGTGATCGCGCGTTCGGCGGGAGGATGGGGCGCATGGACGATCCGCGCACCATCCTCTCGCCCGCCGAGACCGCGTCCGAGCTCGACGGCTCGGGCTTCGCGCACGAGGACCGGCTGGTCGGGGCCTTCCGCACGGCCGACTTCGCGAGCTCGGTGCGCCTGCTCGACGCCGTCGCGGTCGAGGCGGATGCCGCGAACCACCATCCCGACGTGCACCTCGGCTGGGGGCGCATCTCGTTCGAGCTGAGCTCGCACGACGTGGGGGGCGTGACGAGCCGGGACGTGGAGCTGGCGCGCCGCATCCGCGAGCTCGCCGACGAGCAGGGCGCGACGCCCGCCTAGCGGCGGGCTCGCGAGGAGTCGCCGATCCTCAGCGCAGCTCGAGCACGACCTCGTCGATCTCGACACCGCGCGCCGCGGCGTAGCCGCGGTCCTGCCCGACGACCGTGAACCCGAGCTTGCGGAGCACCGCGAGCGAGCCGGCGTTGTCGGCGGCCGCCCGCGCTCGCAGGGGGCGTCGCTCGGTGTCGAGGAAGAGTCGCATGGCGCGCGTCGCGATGCCGCGGCTCCAGTGCGCGCGGTCGATCCAGTACGTGATCATCGGCCCGTCGTCGGGGTCGGTCCAGCGGCCGGCGTCGCCCACGATCTCGCCGTCGGCGCGGATCGTGACGAGCCGCTTCGACGGGTCGGCGAGCAGCCGCGCCATGCGCGCGTCGAACGCGGCCCGGTCGGCGAAGTCGTCGGGGGTGAAGGCCGCCATGCGGATCGCGTCGTGGTCTTGCCGGAGTCGGAACAGTTCGTCGAGATCGTCCGCGCGGGTCGCGCGCAGGGTCACGACATGAGGCTCGACCATGCCATCTCCTCCAGGATGCCGCGGACGGTGCCCTCGGCGGGTCGGCGCCCCGGGATGCGGGCGCTGTGGGGGGTGGAGTTGAGGAGTCCGAAGGCGGCGTGTGCCCGGACCCGCAGCTCCGTCTCGGCCCGATCGGGCCGGAGTCGGTGGAGGGTGTCGACCCAGTGCTCGACGTAGCGGCGCTGGAGGGTGCGCACCTCGTGGCGTGCGCCGGGGTCGAGCTGCTCGAGCTCGCGGTCCTGCACGATGATGACGTCGGCCTCGGCGAGCGCGAAGTCGACGTGGAAGCGGATGAGGGAGCGGAGGGCGGCTTCGGGGTCCTGCGCCGCGTCGATGACCCGCTCCGCGCCGTCGAGGAGGCTCAGGCTCGCGCCCTGCAGGATGGCCGCGAGCACCGCCGCCTTGCCGGGGAAGTGCCGGTAGACCGCGGGACCGCTCACGCCGACCGCGGCACCCAGGTCTTCGATCGTGACCCCCGCGTACCCGCGCTCCGCGAACAGCGTCGCGGCCGCCCGCAGGATGGCCGCGCGGCGGTCCGCCTTGAGCCTGCCGCGCTCGGTACGAGGGGAGGGGTCGGTGATCGGGGCGGTGCCTGCCTCGTCGAGGGTGCTTGCCATGTCGGTGAGTGCTCGCTAACATCGGGAATCGAGTTAGTGCACACTAACCGAAATGGCGTGCCGGGCACAAGTGGGCGCGCCGTCGACGAAGACGGGCGGACCGCATGACGACCCTCACGACGGGCATCGACCCCTCCGGCGACCAGGGGCGACGCAACGCCGCCGAGCACGCGGAGCTCGTCCGCGAGCTGCGCGACAAGCTCGCGGCGGCCGCGCTCGGCGGACCCGAGAGCTCCCGCGAGCGCCACGTCGCCCGCGGCAAGCTGCTCCCGCGCGACCGGGTCGACCGGCTGCTCGACGAGGGCAGCCCGTTCCTCGAGCTCTCGCCGCTTGCGGCCGACGGGCTGTACGGCGGCGACTCGCCGGGTGCCGGCATCATCACGGGCATCGGCCTCGCGCACGGCCGACCGGTCATGGTCGTCTGCAACGACGCCACCGTGAAGGGCGGCACCTACTACCCGATGACGGTGAAGAAGCACCTGCGCGCCCAGGAGGTGGCCAGGGAGCACCGGCTGCCGTGCATCTACCTGGTCGACTCGGGCGGTGCGTTCCTCCCGTTGCAGGACGAGGTGTTCCCCGATCGCGAGCACTTCGGCCGCATCTTCTACAACCAGGCGCAGCTGTCGTCGATGCGCATCCCGCAGCTCGCGGCGGTGCTCGGCTCGTGCACCGCGGGCGGTGCGTATGTCCCGGCGATGAGCGACGAGTCCGTCATCGTGCGCGACCAGGGCACGATCTTCCTCGGCGGCCCGCCCCTCGTGAAGGCGGCGATCGGCGAGGTCGTCACGCCCGAGGAACTCGGCGGCGGCGAGCTGCACGCGCGGGTGTCTGGCGTCACCGACCACCTCGCCGACGACGACGAGCACGCCCTCGAGCTCGTGCGCGACATGATCGCGACGCTGCCGCCGCCGGGCGACCGCGCCTGGGCCGTGCGCGAGTCGCGGCCCCCGGCCGTCGACCCCGCGTCGCTCACGGCGGCCGTGCCGGTCGACGTGCAGCAGCCGTACGACGTGCGCGAGGTGATCGCGCGGCTCGTCGACGCGAGCGAGTTCTCCGAGTTCAAGCCCGAGTACGGCGACACCCTCGTCACCGGGTTCGCGCACCTCGACGGGCATCCGGTCGGCATCATCGCGAACAACGGCGTGCTGTTCAACGAGTCCGCCATGAAGGGCGCGCACTTCATCGAGCTGTGCGACCAGCGCGGCATCCCGCTCGTGTTCCTGCAGAACATCTCGGGGTTCATGGTGGGCCGCGACGCCGAGGCCGGCGGCATCGCCAAGCACGGTGCGAAGATGGTCACGGCTGTGGCGACGACCCGGGTGCCCAAGTTCACGGTCGTCATCGGCGGCTCGTTCGGGGCCGGCAACTACTCCATGTGCGGCCGCGCCTACTCGCCGCGATTCCTGTGGATGTGGCCGAATGCCCGCATCTCGGTGATGGGCGGCGAGCAGGCCGCATCCGTGCTCTCGACGGTGAAGCGCGACCAGCTCGCCGTGCGCGGCGAGGAGTGGCCGGATGCCGCGGAGCAGGCGTTCAAGGCGCCGATCCGCGAGCAGTACGAGGACCAGGGGAGCCCGTACCACTCGACGGCGCGGCTCTGGGACGACGGCATCATCGACCCGGCCGACACGCGCACGGTGCTCGCGATGGCGCTGGAACTCGCGAGCCGCACGCCGCTGCCGGAGCCGGCGTTCGGCCTCTTCCGGATGTGAACCCGCCGGGGCGCCGCTTGCCATTCCAGTTAACGAGCACTAACATCGGATCCGGTCCGAGCGCGCCGACTGCAGGCGTGCGAGGCAATGTCGCAGAGAGGCGCAGACGGTCATGCCCATGAGCACGCCTGGGACCCGGGTCCGATGAAGATCATCGTCCTCGTGAAGGAGGTCCCCGACACCTACGGGGAGCGCAAGCTCGACCTCGAGACGGGGCTCGCCGATCGCGCCGCGAGCGAGGCCGTGCTCGACGAGATCGGCGAGCGGGCCCTCGAGGTGGCGCTCGCCTACGCCGACTCGCACGACGACGCCGAAGTCGTGGTCATGT
The DNA here is from genome assembly GCF_003710805.1 of Agromyces tardus. Classification (GTDB taxonomy): domain Bacteria; phylum Actinomycetota; class Actinomycetes; order Actinomycetales; family Microbacteriaceae; genus Agromyces; species Agromyces tardus. The sequence goes on from NZ_RHHB01000016.1 coordinate 4,730, forward strand.
CCATGGCGGCCGAGCGGGCTGCGGCGACGATCCGCAAGGGCCTGGCGATGGGAGCGGCATCGGCCGTGCACATCACCGACCCCGGTCTGGCAGGCGCGGACCTGGGCCTCACCGCGCGCACCCTCGCCGCGGCGATCCGACGCACCGGGTTCGACCTCGTCATCACCGGCAACCTCTCGACCGACGGCGGTGGCGGCGTGATCCCGGCGATGCTGGCCGAACTGCTCGACGTGCCGAACGCGACCGCCCTCTCCTCGGTCGAGATCGCGGCCGGCACGGTGTCGGGAACGCGCAGCGTCGACGGTGGCACCCTGCACGTGAGCGCGCAGCTGCCCGCGGTGGTCTCGATCACCGAGGCGCTCCCCGATGCGCGCTTCCCGAACTTCAAGGGCATCATGGCCGCGAAGAAGAAGCCGTTCGAGACGCTGGCTGCCGCTGATCTCGGCATCGAACCGAACGATCTCTCCGTCGCCATGTCGATCATGACCGCCATCGCAGAGAAGCCCCCGCGTGCGGCGGGGGTCAAGATCACCGATGGGGGCGACGGCGGCACCAGGATCGCCGAGTTCCTGATCGAGAACCGACTGGTCTGAGAGGACGATCGTGACCGACTACCCCGCAGACTCGATCCTCGTCCTGCTCGAGACCACCCCGAACGGCGAACTCGCGACGAGCGCCGCGGGCCTCCTGGGCGCCGCCTCGCGCATCGGCACGCCCGTGGCGCTCGCCGTCGTGGCGGCCGGCCAGGCGCAGGCGGTCGCCGAGCAGGCTGCGGCCACCGGCGCCGGGAGGGTGCTCGTCGTCGAGACCGACTCGATGCAGCTGACGGTCCCGCACGTCGACGCGCTCGCCGCCGCCGCCGCGGTCGTCGCGCCCGATGCCGTGCTCATCTCGAACTCGATCGACGGCCGCGACATCGCCGGCCGCTTCGCAGCCCGCGCGAGCGCCCCGATCGCCGTCGATGCGATCGGCGTCTCGCGCGACGACGAGGGCATCGTCGCCCACCACTCGGTCTACGGCGGTGCGTACAACGTCGACTCCGCGGCGACCTTCGGGCTGCTCGTCGTGACCGTGCGCCAGGGGGCCGTCGACGCGCGTGCGGAAGCGCAGCCCGTTGCGTTCGAGTCGCTCGACGTGTCGGCCTCGGGCGCGGCATCCGCCGCCATCGATTCGGTCGAGGCCGTGACCGAGACGTCGAGCCGACCTGAACTGCGGGGAGCGACGAGGGTCGTCTCCGGCGGCCGCGGGCTCGGATCGGCCGAGAAGTTCGCACTCGTCGAGGAGCTCGCCGACGCGCTCGGCGCCGCCGTCGGCGCCTCGCGCGCGGCCGTCGACGCCGGCTACATCCCAGCGAGCTACCAGGTCGGCCAGACCGGCGTGTCGGTCTCGCCGCAGCTCTACATCGCGCTCGGCATCTCGGGTGCGATCCAGCACCGCACCGGCATGCAGACGGCCAAGCACATCGTCGCCGTGAACAAGGACCCCGACGCGCCGATCTTCGAGGTCGCCGACTTCGGCGTCGTCGGCGATGTGTTCACCGTGGTGCCGCAGCTGATCAGCGCGCTCGCCGAGCGGAAGCGGTGACCAGTGGCCGCCGACGCGCGGAACCTGCGCAGGGGACTGCCTCGCCGGCCCGGCGGTGACGCCTGGCCTCCGCCCGGCGAAGCGCCCGGCGGACTCGTCGCGGCGTCGGCTCGAACCACCGCGACCGCGTCGACGCCGACCGTCCCGGCACCCGATGCGTCGATGCCGATCGCGGCGGCTCCTGCTGTCGCTGCTGCTCCGGCCTCGGGTCGTCGGCTTCGAAGCGGGCTTCCGCGGGTGGCCGGCGGCGGGGCGTGGCCTGAGGTGGTCGCGACGCCCGGGGCAGCAGACGTGGGAGTGAGGGATGCCGCGGCCGCACCGCAGCACGCTGTCGTCGAGGAGCCCCCGCCGGCGCCGCCCGTGTCCGCGCCGGCCGCGCCGATGCCGGGAGGAGCGCAGCCCGCCGTCGCCGCCGCATCACCGGCGACGGGCGGTGCACTTCGCCGAGGACTCCCGCGAGTCGCCGGGGGAGACCCGTGGCCGGCGCCCTCGGCGGTGGCGCCGGTCGCCGCGCCCCCGCTCGCCGCGAGATCCGCAGCCGAGCCGCTCCCGGCGGCTGTGCCGCCGGTTGCCGCCGAACCGGTCCCAGCGGCCGTGGTGCCGGATTCCGCCGCGCCGTCCGCCGCAGCGTCCCCCGCGGCATCGGTGGAACGGAAGCCGGCCGAGCCCGAGAGGCCCGTGTCGCCCGCCGCGCCGATCGTGCCCGCGAGCACCCCTTCGAGTCCGACCACGACGCGGTACGGCCCGCTGACCCGCACGCAGTGGGTCGGGGCATCCGTCGTCGGTGTTCTCGCGATCATCGGCGCGGCGACCATCGTCGTGCAGCTCACGCGGTGGTTCCTCGGGCTGGACTTCATGCAGGACTTCCTCGCGAGCTACCCCGGCGAGACGCCACTGCCCGAGGGCGCACCCGTGGGCCTGCCGGCGTGGCTCGGATGGCAGCACTTCTTCAACGTCTTCCTGATCGTGCTCATCATCCGCTCGGGATTGCAGGTGCGCACCGAGAAGCGACCGCCCGCGTACTGGACGCCGCGGTGGGCGAAGGGCGGCCGGGGCAGGATCAGCCTGAGCCTGTGGTTCCACCAGTCGCTCGACATCCTGTGGCTCGTGAACGGCGTCATCTTCGTCGTACTGCTGTTCGCGACCGGCCAGTGGATGCGCGTCGTGCCGACGAGCTGGGAGGTCGTTCCGAATGCCGTCTCGGCCGGCCTGCAGTACCTGTCGCTCGACTGGCCGCTCGAGAACGGCTGGGTCAACTACAACAGCCTCCAGGTGCTCGCCTACTTCGCGACCATCTTCATCGCGGCGCCGCTCGCGGCGCTGACCGGGGTGCGCATGTCGGGGCTGTGGCCGAAGAACGCCACCGCCCTCAATCGCGCCTATCCCGTGGAGTGGGCGCGTGCCGTGCACTTCCCCGTGATGCTGTACTTCGTCGCATTCATCGTGGTGCACGTCACGCTCGTCTTCCTGACCGGGGCGCTGCGCAACCTCAACCACATGTACGCGGCGCAGGACGCCGACGGCTGGCTGGGGTTCTGGATCTTCGTCGCCTCGCTCGTCGTCATCGCGGCGGCGTGGATCGCCGCGCGTCCGACGCTGCTCGCCCCCGTCGCGGGGATGTTCGGCAAGGTCGGCCGCTAGCGCATCGTCGAGTCGCGCCGGCGCTTGTCATTTCAGTTAGCGACCGCTAACATCGACTCCAGTTAGTCCGCGCTAACTGGATGGCGCGCGGACGAGGTCGCAGAGAGGCGCGGATGGTCACGTTCATGAGCCCGCTCGATCGTGCATCGGGAACGGTGCAGCACGCCGCCCCGCGCCCGTTCGACCGGGTGCTCGTCGCCAACCGCGGCGAGATCGCCGTTCGCGTCATCCGCACGCTGCGCCGCCTCGGCATCCGCTCGATCGCCGTCTACTCCGACGCCGACGCCGACGCGCCGCATGTGCGGCTCGCCGATGAGGCCGTGCGCATCGGACCGGCGCCCGCGACCGAGAGCTACCTCGACCCCGAGCGGATCATCGCCGCCGCCCTCGAGTCGGGCGCCGAGGCGGTGCACCCGGGCTACGGATTCCTCTCGGAGCATGCCGGATTCGCCGAGGCGTGCCGCGATGCGGGCCTGGTGTTCGTCGGTCCGGGCATCGAGGCGCTCGAGGTGATGGGCGACAAGATCCGCGCGAAGCGGCACGTCGAGGCATCCGGTGTGCCGACCGTGCCCGGCGTCGCCGACGCCGCGCTCGACGACGCGGCCCTGCTGGCCGCGGGCGCGTCGGTCGGCTACCCCCTGCTCGTGAAGCCGTCGGCGGGCGGCGGCGGCAAGGGGATGCAGGTCGCCCGAGATGCCGACGAGCTCGCTGCCGCACTGCCTGCGGCCCGCCGCATCGCACTCGCCGCATTCGGCGACGACACACTGCTCATCGAGCGACTCATCGAGCGACCGCGGCACATCGAGGTGCAGGTGCTGGCCGACGCCCACGGCGCCGTCGTGCACCTCGGCGAGCGCGAGTGCTCGCTGCAGCGCCGGCACCAGAAGGTCATCGAGGAGTCGCCCTCCCCGCTGCTCGACGCCGCGACGCGGTCCCGCATCGGACAGGCCGCGTGCGACGCCGCCCGCAGCGTCGATTACCTCGGCGCGGGCACGGTCGAGTTCCTGGTGTCGGATGCCGCGCCCGACGAGTTCTTCTTCATCGAGATGAACACCCGGCTCCAGGTCGAGCACCCCGTGACGGAACTCGTCACCGGCATCGACCTCGTCGAGCAGCAGCTCCGGATCGCCGCCGGCGAGCCGCTCGCCGTCACTCAGCAGGACGTCCGGCTGCAGGGACACGCGATCGAGGCCCGCGTCTACGCGGAAACGCCGCACCGCGGTTTCCTCCCCTCCACCGGCGAGGTGCTCGCCTGGCGCGCCCCGGCGGGCGAGGGCGTGCGCGTCGACGCGGGCATCGACGAGGGCTTCGAGATCACCGCCCACTACGACCCCATGATCGCCAAGGTGATCGCGTACGGCTCCGATCGCGCGCAGGCCCTCGGCCGACTCGACCGTGCGCTCGCCGACACCGTCGTCCTCGGCGTCGACACGAACATCGCCTTCCTCCGGCGCCTGCTCGCCGATCCCGCGGTTCGGTCGGGCGACCTCGACACGGGGCTCATCGATCGGATGCCCGAGGGCGACCTCGCCGGCTGGTCGCCGTCGCTCCTCGACGCGGCAGCGCGGCGATTCGTACGCGAGGACGTCGCCGACCGGCTCGCGACGACCGCCGCGGGACCGAGGGCCTGGCAGTCGGCCACGGGCTGGCGACCGGGATCGCTGCGCCCACCCGAGGTGCTGCTCGCCCCACGCGATCATCCGCACGACATCCGCACGGTCGTGGCGCAGCCCGAGGGCGCCGCGCCGGCCGACTCCGGCGACGAGGTCGTGCGGGTCGGCGACGACGGCTCGGTCTGGGTGCACCGCGATGGCGAGTCTGTCGCCTTCGTGCGCATCGATCGTCGTGCCCGCGCCGAGCATCGCCGCGCCGCGACCGAACGCGGCGGCCTCGCCGCCGAGCCCGACCTGCGCTCACCCATGCCGGGAACCGTCACCGCGGTCTTCGCCGCCGACGGCGACACCGTCGAGGAGGGCGACGCGATCGTCGCCATCGAGGCGATGAAGATGGAGCATCGCGTCGTCGCCGCATTCGACGGCACCGTGCGGCTCAGCGTCGCCGTGGGCGACCTCGTGAGTCGTGACCAGGCGGTCGCACGCGTCGAGCCGCACCCCGTGGCATCCGAACCACAGTCGATCGACGGCCCTCACGAGGGCGCCGTCGCGACCGCATCCCACCAGGAATGAGGAGCACCATGCACGACCTGACCGACGAGGAACAGCAGCTGTACGACATGGTCTGCGAGTTCGCCGACACCGTCGTCGCCCCCCAGTCGTACGAGGCGGACCGCACCCACACCCTGTCGATGGACGTCGTCGCCCAGATGGGTGAGCTCGGCCTCTTCGGCCTACCGTTCCCCGAGGAGGTCGGCGGCCAGGGCGGCGACTACATGGCGCTGTGCCTCGCGATCGAGGCCCTCGCCCGCGTCGACCAGTCGATCGCGATCACCCTCGAGGCGGCAGTCGGCCTGGGCGCCATGCCGATCTACCGGCACGGCACCGACGAGCAGAAGGCCGAGTACCTGCCCGACCTCGTCGCGGGGCGTGCGCTCGGCGGGTTCGGCCTCACGGAGTCCGAGGCAGGCTCGGATGCCGGCGCCACGCGCACGACGGCGGTGCTCGACGGCGACGAGTGGGTCATCAACGGCTCGAAGCAGTTCATCACCAACTCGGGCACGCCGATCACCAGGTTCGTCACCGTCACCGCCGTGACGGGCGAGCGGACGCGCCCCGACGGCTCGACGTCGAAGGAGCTCTCGACGATCATCGTGCCGAACGGCACACCCGGATTCACCGTCGCGCCGGGATACGACAAGTCGGGATGGCGCGCCTCCGACACGCACCCGCTGAGCTTCGACGACGTGCGGGTCCCGGCAGCCAACCTCCTCGGCGAACGAGGGCGTGGCTTCGCCAACTTCCTGCGCACGCTCGACGAGGGCCGCATCGCGATCGCCGCACTGGCGACCGGCGTCGCGCAGGGCTGCCTCGACGAGGCGCTCAGCTACGCGAAGACCCGCAACGTGTTCGGGGTGCCGATCGCCTCGCACCAGTACGTCGCGTTCACCATCGCCCAGATGCAGGCCCGCGTCTACACCGCGCGCCTCGCGTGGCGCGACGCCGCCCGGCGGCTCGATGCCGGCCTCCCCTTCAAGAAGGAAGCCGCGATGGCCAAGCTCGTCTCGAGCGACGCCGCCATGCTCAACTCGCGCGATGCCACGCAGGTCTTCGGCGGCATGGGCTTCATGAACGAGAGCCTCGTGGCGAGGCACTACCGTGACTCGAAGATCCTCGAGATCGGCGAGGGCACGAACGAGGTGCAGCTCATGGTCATCGCACGCGAGCTGGGCATCGGCTAGGAGGTTCACCATGACGGATGCCCCGATGCGCGAGGTCGTGCAGCGCGGACTCTGGTTCGAGGAGTTCGAGGAGGGGGTGCGGTACCTGCACCGCCCGGGGCGCACGGTCACCGAGGCCGACAACGTGCTCTTCACGACGCTGACGATGAACCCCCAGCCACTGCACCTCGACGCGGCATGGTCGGCCGGGCAGCCGTTCGGGCAGCGCCTCGTGAACTCGCTCTTCACGCTGTCGACCCTCGTCGGCCAGTCGGTGGGCCAGCTCACGCAGGGCACGCTCGTCGCGAACCTCGGCTTCGGCGAGGTGGCGTTCCCGCACCCGGTGTTCATCGGCGACACGCTCTACGGCGAGAGCGTCGTCGAGTCCAAGCGCGAGTCCGCGTCGCGCCCCGGCCAGGGCGTGGTCGTGCTCGCGCACACGGCGCGAAACCAGGACGGCATCGTGGTCGCGACCGCGTCGCGCACGATGCTGGTCTGGACTCGCGAGGCCGGCGAGCGCCAGGCGGTCGCCGACGGCGAGGCGAGCGCATGACGCGCCCGTCGTTCCGATTCGGTCCGGCACTGCTCTTCTGCCCGGCCGACCGTCCCGACCGCTATGCGAAGGCGCTCGAGCGGGCCGACGCCGTGATCCTCGACCTCGAGGACGCGGTGTCCGACGCCGCGAAGGGCGCCGCCCGCGAGGCGCTCGTCGCCACGCCGCTCGACCCCGAACGCGTGATCGTGCGCATGAACCCCGCGTCGTCGCCCCACCGGGCCGACGACCTGCGCGCGCTCGCGGCCACCCGGTATCGCACGGTCATGCTCGCCAAGTGCGAGGACACCGCCGACCTCGTCGACCTCGAGGACCTCGAGGTGATCGCCCTCTGCGAGACCGCGCGGGGCGTGCTCGCCGCCGAGGAGCTCGCGGCGCTGCCGAACGTCTCGGCGCTCATGTGGGGCGCCGAGGACCTCGTCGCCTCACTGGGCGGCTCGTCGAGCCGGCATCCCGACGGACGCTACCGCGACGTCGCCGTGCACGCCCGCTCCCGGGTGCTCCTCGCGGCCGGCGCGCACGGCATCGCCGCGATCGACGCGGTGCATCTCGACCTGGCCGACGACGCCGGGCAGCGTGCCGAGGCCGAGGATGCCGCGGCGCTCGGGTTCGCCGCGACCGCGTGCGTGCACCCGGGGCAGGTGTCCATCGTGCGCGCGGCCTACCGCCCCGACCCCGACCGGCTGGAGTGGGCGCGGGCGCTCATCGCCGAGGCGGCCGTGCGCGAGCGCACGGGAGTGTTCGCGTTCCGGGGGCAGATGGTCGACGCGCCGCTCCTGCGGCAGGCGGAAGCCCTCGTACGGCGGGCGCGCGGCTGACGGCGATCGGATGCCGCGGGCGCGGCCCTGCGCCGGCGGGCGCGCCGAGGCATCCGGCCGCCGTCGCACCGGCCGCCATCGCGCCGGGCGGCCGTCACACTGCGACGTCGCGCGCCCGGAACACGAGCCAGCCCACGAGCAGCAGCACCGCCGTGAGGGCGAAGAGGAGCCACGTCTGCTCGCCCCACCCGTTCGTGAGCGGGTGGTCGGCGAGTGCCCAGCTGTACGGCGACCAGTCGTGCAGCCAGCGCAGGTCCTCGCTCTGGTTGCCCAGCGCGTTGAGCGCGTAGCCGTACACGGCGACGCCCGCGCCCGCGCCGAGCGCCCAGGTGCGACGCCCGGTCACCGCGCCGACGGTGATGGCCGCCACCGCGCTCAGCGCCGTGAGCCCGAAGAACGCGGTCACCATTGCGAGCAGGCGATCGGCCTCGATTCCGAGCTCGGACGGATCGTCGAGCGCGAGCACCACCACGAAGCTGACGAGCGCGAGCCACAGCAGCTTCACGAGCACCGCGGCGGTGCGCTCGGCGAAGAGCTGGCCCCGCACCACGCCGTGCGCGAGCGTGAGCTCGAGCTGCCCGTTCTCCTCGTCGTTCGCGATCGCGCCCGTGCCCCAGCCCACGCCCGCGATCGTCACGAACGCGAAGCCGAGGAGCCCGAAGAAGGTCGCCTCGGTGTAGCCGGGGCCCGAGCTGATCTGGTCGTACCCCAGGGTGTGCACGAGCTGCGGCGGAAGCGCGTCGATCATGTCCTGCATCTGCCCGCTTCCGGCGATGGACGGGTACAGGGGGAGGTAGAGAAACAGCGCGGCGATGATGCCGACGGTCCAGGCGACGAGGCCGCGCCACGTGTCGGCGAGGTTGCGACGGAAGAGCGGGAGGACGCCGCTCATCGTCCCGGCTCCGATGCGCCATGGTCGGTCGTGCCGGGCCGGTCGTCGTAGTACCGCAGCACGGTCTCCTCGAGGTCGGGCTCCTCCATCGTGAGGTCGACGATCGGGAGCGCGGAGATCGCCTTGACGAAGGCGTCGACGTGCGAGTCGAGCGTGGTCGAGAACGCGACCGTGCCCGGTCCGTTCTGCGCCTCGGTGACGCTGCCGAGACCGGGGACCCGCGCGAGGATCGCACGCGCCGCGGACGCATCCGGCTCGGACACGACCACTCGCGCGTGATGCACCGCGTTCTCGCGCAGGGCCGTCACCGTGGACAGCGCCACGATCCGGCCCGCCCGCAGGATCGCGATCTCGTGCGCCGTCTGCTGCACCTCGCTGAGCACGTGCGAGCTCAGGAACACCGTCTGCCCCTTCGCCTTCGCCTCGCGGAGCATCGCGTGGAACTCCTGCTGCACGAGCGGATCGAGGCCGCTCGTCGGCTCGTCGAGCACGAGCAGCTCGGGCTCGTGCATGAACGCCTGGATCAGCCCGACCTTCTGCTTGTTGCCCTTCGACAGGGTGCGCACGGGCCGGCCGAGGTCGACGCCGAGCCGGTCCGCGAGGTCCTCGATGGCCCCGGGCCGCACGCGCCCAGAGATCTGCGCATAGTGGGCGAGCAGTTCGCGGCCGCGCACGCGCGAGGCCAGGTGCAGCTCGCCCGGCAGGTAGCCGATGCGGCGGCGCAGGCCCGCGCCGCCGCCGCGCGGCGACTCCCCGAGCACCCGCAGCTCCCCGCCCGACGGGCGGATGATGTCGAGCAGCAGTCGCATCGTGGTCGTCTTGCCCGCGCCGTTCGGTCCGATCATGCCGAACACGCTGCCGCGCGGGATGTCGAGGTCGATGCCGTGCAGCGCCTCGTGGGAGCCGTAGCGCTTGACGAGGGCGCGGCTCGTGACGACAGGGTGGTCGGTGTCCGTCACGCCGGCCGCCCACGGTCGGTCTCGCGGGACGTCGCCGTCGGTTCGGAATCGCTGGCGGGATGCACCCGCAGCATGCTCGCGATCTCGCAATCGGGGGGCAAGGGGCGAAGGTCCCGATCCGGCACGGCGTCTCGGCCGACCGCGGCGATGCCCACGATGCGATGCTTCGCGTTCCGCGGGGATCCGGCCGGCGAGCCTGCGCCGACCGGAGACGCGGGGTCGCCCGCGACCACGGGTCCACCAACGATTCGGTAACGCTTCATCGATTCGGTCCGGGGGACAGTCGGAGAGGACATATGGTCGAATCCATCCTGGGGAGGAGGGCCGCGTGGCACGACGACACGCACTGCGCACGCGCATCGCGACGGCGCCATCGGGGGCGGATGCCGCCGGACTCCTCGCCATGCCCGGCCGCTCCGCCGTCGCGCTCGCCGCGACGTCCGAGCCGAGCGGGCTGCGGGAACGCGTCGAAGAGGTCGCCTCGAATCCGTTCTCGGGACCCATCACCGTTCCGAGGCGCGTCGCGCTCGCCGGCAGCGGCATCGAGGCGTACCCGTTCGTGCTCGGCGGCAGCACCTTCGGGTGGACGCTCGGCGCCGACCAGGCGGCCGACGTCCTCGACCGGTTCGCCGGCATCGGCGGCGAGCTCATCGACACCGCCGACAGCTATGCAGCGGGCCGCAGCGAATCGATCATCGGCCGCTGGATGGCCGCCCGCGGCACGCGCGACCGGGTCCGCATCATCACCAAGGTGGGTCGGCACCCCGACCACCGCGGCCTCGCCCCCGAGACGATCAAGGCCGCCGTCGACGGCTCGCTCGCGCGGCTGGGCACCGATCGCATCGACCTGCTCTGCTTCCACGGCGACGACCCCGAGGTCCCGCTGGAGGAGAGCCTGGGCGCGGTCGACGCGCTCATCACCGCCGGCAAGGTGCGCGCGATCGGCGCCTCCGACTTCAGCCCCGAGCGCCTCATCGAGGCGCGGGTGCTCGCCGCGAATGGACTGCCGCGCTTCGAGGTGCTCACCACCCGGTACAACCTCATGGAGCGTCGCGCCTTCGAGGGCGCGCCCGAGCTGGTCGCCCACGCGCAGGGCCTGGCGGTGCTGCCGTACTTCGCGCTCGCCAACGGGTTCCTCGGCGGCGCCGTCCGTCGCCGCCGCGACATCCGCCGTGACGCCCGCGGCCTGCGCCAGGCTCGTCACCTCTCCCGGCGCGGCCTCCGGGTGCTCGGAGTGCTCGACCAGCTCGCGTTCGCGCACGGCGTGCAGCCCGCCACGATCGCCCTCGCCTGGCTCCTCGCCCGCCCGACGGTGGCCGCGCCCGTGGCGAGCGCCACCAGGCCGGAGCAGGTCGACGCGCTCGTGGCCGCCGCATCCGTTCCGCTGCAGCGATCCGAGATCGTCGAGCTCGACCGCGCCTCGGCGTGACCCGGGCCCGTCGACTCCGACGACGCGAGCGACGCTCACTGCCATGCCGCGCCGCGCGCCGCGGAACCGCCCGACGGGGAGTCGGTGACGTAGGCTGGACCCGATGAACGGCGCTGTCGACCTCCCACTCGGCCAGGCCGACCTCACCTTCCGCGCCGCCGGCGACACGCTCGTGCGCCGCACGCTCCTCACCTCGGGAGTGCGGGTCCTGAGCGAGCGCGTGCCGGGCAGCCGCAGCGCCACCGTGGGGTTCTGGGTCGCGGTCGGCTCGCGCGACGAGCACTCCGCCGAGTCGGGTCACCGGGCGACCTACGGCTCCACGCACTTCCTCGAGCACCTGCTGTTCAAGGGCACCCCGCAGCGCACGGCCCTCGACATCGCGATCTCGTTCGATGCCGTCGGCGGCGAGCACAACGCGATCACGGCGAAGGAGCACACCTGCTACTACGCCAGGGTGCAGGACAGGGACCTGCCCATGGCGATCCGCGTGCTCGCCGACATGTTCACCTCGTCCTTGCTCGACCCCGACGAGTTCGAGAGCGAGCGCGGCGTCATCCTCGAGGAACTCGCCATGGCGGGCGACGACCCGGCGGATGTCGCGAGCGAGCGCTTCTTCGAGGCGGTCCTCGGCGCGCATCCCCTCGGGCGTCCCATCGGGGGCACCCCCGATTCGATCCGGTCCGCGACGCGCGACGCCGTCTGGGAGCACTACCGCGCGAACTACCGCCCGGCCGACCTCGTCGTCACGATCGCCGGCGCGGTCGACCACGACGCCGCGATCGCCGAGCTCGAGGCGGCGCTCGGCTCCGCGGGCTGGGCGCTCGACGAGCCGGGCGAGCCCGTCGCGCGCCGCGCCACCGCCGCTCCCGCGCTCGAGGCGCCCACGCCCATCACGGTCGTCGAGCGCCCCACCGAGCAGGTGAACCTCATCCTCGGGGTGCCCGGCGTCGTCGCGACCGACGATCGACGCGTCGCGCTCAGCGTGCTCAACACGATCTTCGGCTCCGGGATGTCCTCCCGCCTGTTCCAGCAGGTGCGCGAGCGGCGCGGCCTCGCCTACTCCGTCTACTCGTTCGCGCCCGGCTACTCCGACGCCGGCCTCTTCGGCATGTACGCCGGCTGCACCCCGTCGAAGGCACCCACCGTCGCGGCGCTCATGCGCTCGGAGCTCGAACGACTCGCGTCGCACGGGGTCACCGCCGACGAGCTCGAGCGTGCGGCCGGCCAGCTCGGCGGCGCCGCCGCGCTCGCCCTCGAGGACTCGGACACGCGGATGTCGCGACTCGGCCGCGCGGAGCTGATGCTCGGCGAGTTCGTCGACCTCGACGAGGCACTGCGCCGCGTCTCGCTCGTCACCGCCGACGACGTGCAGTCCCTCGCCGCGGACCTCGCCGCGGGTCCGTACTCCCTCGTCGCGGTGGGCTCCGCCGACGAGTCCGAGTTCCATGCAGTGATCGACCAGCCCGCCATCCGCTCCGACGTCGCCTGAGCGGCACCCGACAGCAGTACAGGACCCGAATCGTGCCCCACCACCTCTACCTCGTCCGCCACGGAGAGCAGCTCGACGCCGAGCACGGCCTCCCCGACGGACCGCTCTCCCCGCGCGGACGCCGCCAGGCGGAGCTCCTCGCCGAACGCCTCGGCGGCATCCCGTTCGACCATGCGTGGCATTCGCCGCTGCAGCGGGCGACCGAGACCGCAGCGATCATCGCCGCGAAGATGCCCGCGCTGAACCCCGAGCCGTCGGCGCTCCTCTTCGACTGCATCCCGTCGGGGCCGGCACCCGAGACCCCGCCGGCGTACGCCCCCTTCTTCGGTTCCCACACCGAGGAGGAGTTCGACGCGGGCCGCGCGCAGATGGCCGACGCGACCGCGGAGTTCCTGCGTTCGCACCGCGAGGATCGTCACGACCTGCTCATCACACACAACTTCGTGATCGCCGCACTCGTGCGCGAGGCGCTCGGGGCACCCGAGTGGCGGTGGGTCTCGATCAACCAGGCGAACTGCGGCCTCACCGTGCTCACGCAGAAGACGGGGCGCCCGTGGAGCCTCGTGACGCACAACGACCTCGCGCACCTCCCGCCCGAGCTGCGCACCGGCCTCCCCGAGGCCTACGCGATCTGAGCCCGACCGGCGCTCAGACGGCCTTGCCGTACCAGTTGGTGGCGTTCGGGTTCGCGTTGTAGGGCTCGATGTCCACGTAGCCGCTCGCGCGGTACAGCCCGCCCGCGGCCTCGAGGCTCGCGTTCGTGTCGAGCACGACCTCCTCGGCGCCGTACTGCGCCGCGCGACGCTCGAGCTCGGCGAGCAGGCGCCGTCCCTCGCCCCGTCCTCGTGCGGCCGGTGCGAGCCAGAGGTGCTTCACCTCGAAGCGCACGGCGTTCGACGGCGACCGCTGGATGCGGCGCACCCCGCCGCATCCGACCGCCTCGCCCTGCTCGTCGACGACGAGGAGGAACACGCCGACCGGCGGCTGGAACTGGGCCGGATCGGGCCACGTCGGACGGTAGGCGCCCTGTTCGGGCGGGAACCCGGCCGCGCGCTCGTCGAAGTACGCGCCGAGCAGCCGCTGCGCATCGGGGTCGGTCACGGCCGCGTCACGGAGCTGGAACATGCCTTCCAGCCTAGGGGCGCGGTGCGGCTTGCTAGGGTGAAGCCCGTGACGATACGGGTCGCCGTGGCGGGAGCCACGGGCAAGATGGGACGCCTCGCACTCGAGCTGATCGAGGAGGCCGACGACCTCGAACTGCACGCCGCACTCGACTCGCGCTCGAGCCTCTCGGAGCTCGAGGGGGCCGACGTGGCGCTCGACGTCACGCACCCCGCCGCGAGCGGCGCGATCGTCGAGCATGCGGCGCACGCAGGGGTTCCCATCGTCGTCGGCACCTCGGGATGGTCGGCCGAGCGCATCGCCGAGATCGGGCACCTCCTGCGCGACCGTCACGAGTCGCGCGCGGTGCTGTTCGTGCCGAACTTCTCGATCGGCAGCGTGCTCGGCTCCGCCTTCGCGGCCTTCGCGGCGCCCTACTTCGACTCGATCGAGATCGTCGAGGCCCACCACGCCGGCAAGGTCGACTCGCCGTCGGGCACGGCGGTGCGCACGGCCGAGCTCATCGGCGCGGCGCGCGCCGACGCGGGGCCGGTCTCGGCGCCGCACGCGGACCAGCGCGCCCGCGGGCAGCTCGTCTCGGGGGTGCCGGTGCACAGCCTGCGGATGTCCGGACTGCTCGCCGAGCAGCGCGTCGTGCTCGGCGGCGACGGCGAGACCCTCACGATCGGCCACTCCACGATCTCGTCCGCGGCCTACGAGGCCGGGATCCTGCTCGCGCTGCGCCGGGCGCCGGCGATGCAGGGCGTCACGGTCGGCCTCGACGCGCTCCTCGGCCTGCACCTGCCCGGCACGCCGCGATGAGCGCGAAGGCCGGGGCGCTCGTCATGGCGGCGCTCCTCGCGCTCTACCTCGCGCTCGTCGGCTGGCGGGCCGTGCAGTTCGTGCAGACGGGCGAACCCGTCGCGATCGCGATCGGCATCGCCCTCATCGTGCTGCCGATCGTCGCGGCGTGGGCGCTGTGGCGGGAGCTCGCGTTCGGCATGCGCTCGCAGGCGCTCGTGCGCCGCCTCGAGGCCGAGGGCGGCCTCGACCTCGGCATCCCCGTGCGCCCGAGCGGACGCGCCGATCGCGTGGCCGCGGATGCCGCGTTCCCCGCGTTCCGAGCGGCCGCCGAGGCCGAGCCCGACTCCTGGCGTGCGTGGCTGCGGCTCGGGCTCGCCTACGATGCCGCGGGCGACCGGCGGCGCGCCCGTGGCGCGGTGCGTCGCGCTATCGAGCTCGAGCGGGCTGAGCGGCAGGCGGCGACGCCGCCGCCTTCGGAGCAGGGCTGAGCATCGCGTCGAGGGCCGACTCCACGGTGGCGTGCCGGAATCGGAAGCCATCGGCGAGGAGTCGCTCGGGACGCACCTTCTGGCTCGAGAGCAGCAGGTCGTCGGCGGCCTTGCCGAGCGCCAGTTCGAGCAGGGGCGCCGGCACCGGGATCGCGTAGGGCCGGTGCATCCGCTTCGCCAGCGCGCGCATGATGCGGTCGGCGGTCGCCGGCACGGGACCGACGAGGTTCACCGCGCCCGCGAGCTCGGAGTCGAGCAGGTGCGCGATGGCGCCCACCTCGTCCTCCAGCGCGATCCACGGCCAGTGCTGGCCGCCGGTGCTGAGTCGCCCGGCGATGCCGAGCTTCGTGAGCGTGCCGACGCGCTGCATCGCGCCGCCGTGGCCCACCACGATTCCGGTGCGCAGCAGCACCGTGCGCGTCTCGTGCGGCGCGAGGGCCGCGGCCGCCTCCCACTTCGCGACGACGTCGGCGAGGAAGCCCGTGCCCGCGGGGGAGTGCTCGGTCAGCGACTCGCCCGGACGATCGCCGTAGATGCCCACCGCCGAGCCGCTCAGGAACACGCCGGGCGGCCGCTTGGCCTTGCGCATCGCATCGGTGAGCGTGCGCGTCGCGGCGATGCGCGAGTCGAGGATCTCCTCGCGGTACCGCTTCGTCCACGGCAGGCGGGCGAGCGAGGCGCCCGAGAGGTTCACGACCGCGTCGACCCGGTCCATGACCGTGAAGTCGATGATGCCGGCCGCGGGCGACCAGCTCACCTCGTCGGGTCCCTGCGCGCGACGCCGAACGAGGCGCAGCACGTCGTGCCCCTCCTCTGCGAGGCGAGCGGTGAGGTCGGTGCCGATGAAGCCGGAGGCGCCGGCGATGAGGACCCGCACCGTTACGCGAGCTCGGCTTCGATCGTGATGGGAATGCCCGCGAGCGCTTTCGAGATCGGGCAGTTCGCCTTCGCGTCGTCGGCGAACGCCTCGAACTCGGCCTCGGTGATCCCCGGAACCCGCGCGCTGACGAGCAGGTGGCTGCCGAGCACGCCCCTGCCCGCCTCGAAGGTGACGGCGGCGGTGGTCTGGATGCTCTCGGGCGCATGGCCGGCGCTCGTGAGGATGTTCGCGAGCGCCATCGAGAAGCACGCGGAGTGCGCGGCGCCGAGCAGTTCCTCGGGGTTCGTCGTGCCCGCCTCGCCCACGGACCGGGCCTTCCAGTTCACGGGGAACTCCGCCACCTTCGACGAGTCGAGGCGCGTCGTGCCCGAACCTTCCTTCAGCGTGCCCGTCCAGAGGGTGGTCGATTCACTCGTGACTGCCAATTGAGTCCTCCTCGTCGCGGCCGGAGTTCCACCCTACCCAGCGGATGCCGCCTGCGGCAGGTCTCTCCCCAGCGACGCTCAGGCGGTGCGGATGACGCGGGCGCGCACGAGCAGCAGGTAGATCTGGCAGCCGAGGCAGTAGCCGAACGCCGCATTGAGGAACGCCGCCACGAACGCGAGCGCCGCAGCGATCGGCACGGCGGCGGCGACGCCGAACACCCCGAGCACGACGCCCACGACGGTCACGACGAACCCGACGGCCTGCGCGAAGGTCGGCGGACGCGGATCCTCGAGCTCGGCCGGCGGCGCGAGCCGCGGGCGCACGACGCGGCGGAAGACGACCCCGAACGGATTGCGCGCGACGCCCGCGAGGGCGCTCCAGGCGAAGACCGCGCAGATCCCCGCGAGCAGCCACCAGGCCGCCGCGTCTGCGCCCGCGAACCCGAGGGCCGCGGTGACGAGCAGGAGCGTCGCGGTGACGCCCGCGGCGAAGCGCGGGCCGCGCGGGTCGATGCCCGCGGGGCGCGTCGTCGCGGCATCCGCTGCCGACGGTGCGGTGGAATCAGGAAGCGACACGGGTCCTCCGGGTGATCGAGTCGAGGAGTTCGCGCACCTCGCGGGTTCGGGGCGCGCCGCCGATGCGGGCCGTCTGCTCGCCGCGCGCGTCGAGCACGAGCGTCGTGGGGGTCTGCGTCACGTGGAAGCGATCGGCCAGCGCGGCGTCGCGGGTGAGGTCGATCTCGACGTGGCGCACGCCCTCGTAGTCGCCGGCGATCGCCGTGAGCTCCCGCGCGGTCGCGGGGCAGCGGCTGCAGAACTCGGTCGAGAACTGCACGAGCGTCACGCGGTCGCCGAGCGCCGCGGGATCGAGGCCGAGGGCGGTCACGGTGGAGGCGGTGCCCGCGGCATCCGCGGCACCCGCGACGGGGGGCGCCGAACGCCGCACGTGGCCCTGGCGCGCACGCCAGGCGAGGCCCGCGACGGTCGCGAGCACCGGCAGTGCGACGAGCGCGACGAGGCCGGCGAGGGGGTCCATGCGGGCGATGCTAGTCCGGCCCGTCGGCCCGCTGCCGGTCTGTGACGCACGGTGACGCGGCCCCAGCCCCGGCCGCGCGAGCCGCCCCAGGCGCGCCCGCCGCTTCGGGCGCGCCGCCGCCGCGCGGGGTTAGCATCGACACCGTGGCCGCCACGATCCCCACCCCGTACGAAGACCTCCTCCGCGACGTGCTCGAGCACGGCACGCGCAAGTCCGACCGCACCGGCACCGGAACCCGCAGCGTGTTCGGCCGGCAGATCCGGTTCGACCTCGCCGAGGGCTTCCCGCTCATCACGACCAAGCGGGTGCACTTCAAGTCGATCGCCTACGAGCTGCTCTGGTTCCTGCGCGGCGACTCGAACGTGCGCTGGCTGCAGGAGCACGGCGTGACCATCTGGGACGAGTGGGCGGATGCCGCGGGCGAGCTCGGTCCCGTCTACGGCGTGCAGTGGCGCTCCTGGCCCACCCCCTCGGGCGAGCAGATCGACCAGATCCAGCAGGTCATCGAGCAGATCCGCACGAACCCCGACTCGCGGCGGCTCATCGTCTCGGCGTGGAACCCGGCGGACATCCCCGACATGGCGCTCGCGCCGTGCCATGCGCTCTTCCAGTTCTACGTGGCCGACGGCAGGCTGTCGTGCCAGCTCTACCAGCGCAGCGCCGACCTCTTCCTCGGGGTGCCGTTCAACATCGCCTCCTACGCGCTGCTCACGCACCTCGTTGCCGCGCAGACCGGCCTCGAGGTGGGCGACTTCGTCTGGACGGGCGGCGACTGCCACATCTACGACAACCACGTCGAGCAGGTCACCGAGCAGCTGAGCCGCGATCCGTTCCCGTACCCCGTGCTCCGCATCGGCCGCGTGCCCGAGTCCATCGACGGCTACGAGTACGACGACCTCGAAGTCGTCGGCTACGAGCACCACCCGGCCATCCGGGCCGCGGTCGCCGTATGAGCGGCGCCGACGGCCTGCCCGTCATCGGGCTCATCTGGGCCGAGGCCCACGGCGGGGTCATCGGCGCCGGCGGCGGCATGCCCTGGCATGTTCCGGAGGACCTCGCGCACTTCACGCGCACGACGATGGGGGCGCCCGTCGTCATGGGCCGCAAGACGTGGGAGTCGCTCCCCGAGCGGTTCCGCCCGCTGCCCGGCCGGGCGAACATCGTCGTGACCCGTCAGGCCGACTGGCACGGCGAGGGCGCCGTCGCGGCGGGCTCCGTCGAGGAGGCGCTCGCGCTCGCGGCATCCGACGCCGACGACGGCGTGCACGACGAGTTCGGCGACCTGCTCGAGGGACGCCCGACCGACGCCTGCATCTGGGTCATCGGCGGCGCCGAGCTCTTCGGGCGCACGATCGGCCTCGCCGAGCGCCTCGTCGTGACCGAGCTCGACCTCGACGTCGAGGGTGACACGCGGGCCCCCGACCGCGGCCCCGAGTGGCGGGTCGAGCGCACGGACCCCGAGACGGGATGGCACACGTCGCGCAGCGGCATCCGGTACCGCTTCGTCACCCTCACGCGCTGACTCCGGCCGTACCGCGGGCACGCGACCCCCGCCGGAGCCGATACCCTGTAACCCGTGACTGCAGAGAACCCCTTCGGACAGGTGCTCGTCGCGCTCGTCACGCCGATGACGGCGGACGGCGAAGTCGACTGGGCCGGGGTCGAGAAGCACATCGACGACGTCATCACCGCCGGCGCCGACGGCATCGTCGTCACCGGCACGACCGGCGAGACCTCGACGCTCACCGACCCCGAGAAGATCCGTCTCGTCGAGGTCGGGAAGGACGTCGCGGCGGGCCGCGCCAAGATCATCACGGGCGGCGGCTCGAACGAGACCGCGCACGCCATCGAGCTCTACAAGCACAGCGAGCAGGCGGGCGCCGACGGCATCATGATCGTCACGCCGTACTACAACAAGCCCACCCAGGCGGGCATCCTCACGCACTTCCGGATGGTGGCCGACGCCACCGACCTGCCGGTCATCCTCTACGACATCCCCGGGCGCACCGGCGTGCCGATCAAGTACGAGACGATCATCCGCCTCGCCAAGCACCCCAACATCCTCGCCGTGAAGGACGCCAAGGGCGACTTCAGCGAGGTCAGCCGGGTGCTCAACCAGACCGACCTCATGTACTTCTCCGGCGACGACGCGAACGTGCTCCCGCACCTCTCGATCGGCGCCACGGGACTCATCGGCGTCACGGCGAACATCGCGCCGGCGCCCTACCGCACCATCATCGACGCCGTGAACCGCGGCGACCTGACGGCCGCGACCGCGGCGCACCGACAGCTCGAGCCGCTCGTGCGCGCCGTCATGACCCACGTGCCCGGCACCGTCGCGGCGAAGTACATCCTGCACGGCCTCGGCCGCATCTCGAGCCCGCGCGTGCGCCTGCCGCTCGTCGGGCCCGAGGAGTGGGAGGCCGCGCTCATCGAGGACGAGATCGACCTCGTGCAGGGCATCCCCGGCGTCGACTTCCACAACTTCCGCCCCGACCGCAACGCCGCCGCCGGCGGTGCGCTGCCCAAGGTGGCCGGCACCACACGCTGATCGCGAGCCGGGGCATCCGCCCATCCGGCCGCACCGAACTGAACACCGCAACGTAAGGGGGGCACATGCCCGACACCGACAACGACAACGACAGCAACGTCATCGCACCCGCGCCGCTCGCGCGGGGCACCCTGCGCATCATCCCCATCGGCGGCCTGGGCGAGATCGGCCGCAACATGACGAGCTACGAGATCGACGGCAAGATCCTCATCGTCGACTGCGGCGTGCTCTTCCCCGAGGAGCACCAGCCGGGCGTCGACCTGATCCTGCCCGACTTCGGGTTCCTGCGCGACCGCCTCGACGACATCGTCGGCGTCGTGCTCACGCACGGGCACGAGGATCACATCGGCTCGGTTCCGTACCTCCTCAAGCTCCGCGCCGACATCCCCCTCATCGGCTCGCAGCTCACGCTCGCCCTCGTCGAGGCGAAGCTCAAGGAGCACCGCATCAAGCCGTACAGCCTCACGGTGCGCGAGGGGAACCACGAGCAGATCGGGCCGTTCCGGCTCGAGTTCGTCGCCGTCAACCACTCGATCCCCGACGCGCTCGCGGTCGCGATCAAGACCTCGGCGGGCACCGTGCTCGCCACCGGCGACTTCAAGATGGACCAGCTGCCGCTCGACGGCCGCCTCACCGACCTGCGCGAGTTCGCCCGCCTCGGCGAAGAGGGCGTCGACCTGTTCATGGTCGACTCCACGAACGCGGACGTCCCCGGCTTCACGCCGCTCGAGCGCTCGATCGGCCCCGTGCTCGACGAGATCATGGCGCGCGCGCCGCGCCGGGTGATCGTCGCGAGCTTCTCGAGCCACGTGCACCGCGTGCAGCAGGTGCTCGACGCCGCCTGGGAGAACCATCGCCGTGTCGCGCTCCTCGGGCGCAGCATGGTGCGCAACATGACGATCGCCGCCGACCTCGGCTACCTCAAGGTGCCCGAGGGCGTGCTCGTCGACTACAAGAAGGCCGGCGACATCCCCGACGACGAGATCGTCTACATGTCCACGGGATCGCAGGGCGAGCCGATGGCGGTGCTCTCGCGCATGGCCAACCGCGACCACCAGATCGAGGTCGGCGAGGGCGACACCGTCATCCTCGCGTCGAGCCTCATCCCCGGCAACGAGAACGCGGTGTACCGCGTCATCGACGGCCTCACGAAGCTCGGCGCGAACGTCGTGCACAAGGCCAACGCGAAGGTGCACGTCTCGGGCCACGCCGCCGCGGGCGAGCTGCTCTACTGCTACAACATCCTCAAGCCGAAGAACGTGCTGCCGATCCACGGCGAGTACCGGCACCTGTTCGCGAACGCCAAGCTGGCGCGCGACACGGGCATCCCCGAGCGCAACACCTTCATCGGCGAGAACGGCTCGGTCTACGACCTGCGCGACGGCGTCGTCACGGTCGCGGGGCAGCTCGACCTCGGCTTCGTCTACGTCGACGGCTCCACCGTGGGCGAGATCACCGACGCCGACCTCAAGGATCGCCGGATCCTCGGCGAGGAGGGCTTCATCTCGGTCATCGTCGTGGTCGACGCCACGACGGGCCGCGTCATCTCGGGCCCCGAGATCCACGCGCGCGGCTTCGCCGAGGACGACTCGGTGTTCGAGGACGTCAAGCCGAAGATCATCGCGGCGCTCGCCGACGCCGCCCACAACGGGGTGCGCGACCCGCGCGCCCTCTCGCAGATCGTGCGCCGCACCCTCGGCGGCTGGGTGAACCGCCGGCTCCGCCGCCGGCCGATGCTCGTGCCGCTCGTCATCGAGGCGTAGCGGCCGCGGCGTCGCTCGGCGCGTGAACGGCTCGTGAAACGGATGCCGCGGTGCCGGCCGACGGCCGGGCGGCATCCGTTTCGCGAAACGCGGCCGTAACGCGGCACGCGTACGCTCCGCGCATGGCGGACTTCACGATCAGGCCCGCGCTTCCGGCCGATGGAGCCTTCCTCGCCGACATGGTCGTCGAGGCGGCCAACTGGCGCGCGGGCGCCACGCGCCCCCGCCCCGCCGTGCTCACCGACCCGGTGCACTCGGCGTACATCTCCGGCTGGCAGCGGCCCGCCGATCGCGGCGTCGTCGCGATCGGCCACGACGGCACGCCCGTCGGCGCCGCGTGGTACCGCCTCTTCGGCGCCGATCGTCCGGCCTACGGCTTCGTCGCGACGGGGGTGCCCGAGCTCATCATCGGCGTGAAGCCCATGTGGCGCGCGCAGGGCGTGGGCCGCGCGCTGCTGCGCGAGTTGACGGCCGCCGCGCGTGCGGAGGGATTCGCCCGCCTCGCACTGAGCGTCGAACACGGCAACTTCGCGCTCGAGCTCTATCGCTCGGAGGGGTTCGGCGTCGTCGCGTCGACCCCGACGCGCGACACGATGGTGCGCGCCCTGCGCTGACCCGGGCGGCTGCGTCCGGCGTTGCGAGCCGCGCTCCGGCCCGCACGGCCGAATCGACACGCCGGGGGAGTGGCCCGACACTCGATGCGCCTCCGGCCCCGAGTCGGCGGTCGGCCCTAACGTGGAGGGCATGGCTACGAGCACCAGGTCGAACGGTCGTGCCTCGGGCACCACCGCCCGCGGCTCGTCCTCGCGCACCGCCCCCACGAAGAAGCTCCCCGCATCGAGCCCCCCGTCGCGGGCGCGCACCACGAAGGCGTCGACGCAGCCGGCCGGCCCGAACCTCCTCGTGCGCGCGTGGATGGGCCTCGCTCACCTCACCGGCGCCGCCGCGCGTGCACTGGGCCCCGAGACGCTGCAGAAGGAGGAGCGTCGCGACGGCCTGCCGTTCTTCATCGTCCTGCTGGCGATCGCGGGCGCCGTCGTCGAGTGGTTCCTCATCAACGACCCCGTCGCGCAGGTGCTCGACTCGTGGACCTTCGGGGGGCTGTTCGGCCGCGTCGCGTTCGCCCTGCCCGTGATCATGCTCATGTTCGCGATCTGGCTGTTCCGGCACCCCAGCTCGGTGCACGACAACACCCGCATCGGCATCGGGCTCGGGATGCTGCTGCTCACGGTCTCGGCGCTCTGCCACCTGTTCGGCGGGCAGCCTGCCCCGAGCGAGGGCATGGCCGTGCTGGCGCGTGCCGGCGGCATACTCGGCTGGATGCTCGCGGAGCCGCTCATCCTGCTCGCGACCGACGTGGGCGCGGCCGTCGTCCTCTTCGTGCTCCTCCTGCTGTCGCTCCTGATCCTCACGAAGACGCCGCCGAACCGCATCCCGCGGCGCTTCCGCGAGCTCTACGTCTGGCTGTTCGGTGCGCCCGAGGAGCCCGAGGCGGCCACCGAGGCGGCCGGGAAGCCGTCGCGTCGCCGCAAGGGCGAGCAGCCCGAGCTCGACGGCATCGACGGTGCGTCGGGCGACGAGCCGGCGGGGGGAATGCTGCCGTGGTGGCGGCGCAACTCCTCGAACCGCGAGGAGGACCCGGCGTTCGAAGCCGCAGGCGTCGAGGGGCTGACCGAGGTGTTCGGCGCGGGCTCGGCGGCCGGGGCCTTCGAGACGCCGCTCGACGGCGTGGCGGGCCCCGACGCGTACGGCACCGAGGTGCTCGGCGACCTCGAGCGCGCCGAGTCGGCGCTGCAGCACTTCACGGGCGACGTGCCGCGCGGCGGCACCGGGCTGCGCGGCGACGACCCCGGCGCGGGCGCCGCGGTCACGATCTTCGACGAGCCCGTCGACGTGCCGGTCGACCCCGTGGGCACGGCGAGCCTCGGCGCGGGCGGCGGCCACGAGGCATCCGCCCCCGACCGTCCGTACCACCTGCCGGCCGCGTCGACGCTCGCCGCGGGCGCGCCCGCGAAGACGCGCTCGCAGGCCAACGACGACGTCGTGCGCCAGATCACCGGCGTGTTCGAGCAGTTCGGCGTCGACGCGAAGGTCACCGGCTTCTCGCGGGGCCCCACGGTCACGCAGTACGAGATCGAGCTCGGCTCCGGCGTGAAGGTCGAGCGGGTCACCGCCCTCTCGAAGAACCTCGCGTACGCGGTCGCGTCGAACGAGGTGCGCATCCTCTCGCCGATCCCCGGCAAGAGCGCGATCGGCGTCGAGATCCCCAACGCCGACCGCGAGATCGTCACCCTCGGCGACGTGCTGCGCTCGGGCGCGGCGGCGAACGCGAAGCACCCCATGACGATCGGCGTCGGAAAGGACGTCGGCGGCGGCTACGTGGTCGCGAACCTCGCCAAGATGCCGCACCTCCTGGTGGCCGGCTCCACCGGCTCGGGCAAGTCGAGCTTCGTGAACTCGATGATCACGTCGCTGCTCATGCGGGCCCGGCCCGCCGACGTGCGCATGGTGCTCATCGACCCGAAGCGCGTCGAGCTCGCGCCGTACGCCGGCGTGCCGCACCTCATCACGCCCATCATCACGAATCCGAAGAAGGCCGCCGAGGCGCTCTCCTGGGTCGTGAAGGAGATGGACATGCGGTACGACGACCTGGCGTCGTTCGGGTTCCGTCACATCGACGACTTCAACAAGGCCGTCGTGAACGAGGAGATCGTGCTGCCGGCGGGCTCGGAGCGCACGCTCAAGCCGTACCCGTACCTGCTCGTGGTCGTCGACGAGCTCGCCGACCTCATGATGGTCGCCCCGCGCGACGTCGAGGACTCGATCGTGCGCATCACCCAGCTCGCGCGCGCCTCGGGCATCCACCTCGTGCTCGCCACGCAGCGGCCGTCGGTCGACGTCGTCACGGGCCTCATCAAGGCCAACGTGCCGTCACGGCTCGCGTTCGCGGTCACGAGCGTCACCGACTCGCGCGTCATCCTCGACCAGCCGGGCGCCGACAAGCTCATCGGGCAGGGCGACGCGCTCTTCCTCCCCATGGGCGCGTCGAAGCCCATCCGCGTGCAGGGCGCGTGGGTGAGCGAGGCCGAGATCGAGAAGGTCGTCAAGCACGTCACGAGGCAGGCGAGGCCCGAGTACCGCAACGATGTCGCCGCCGCGGTGGAGCGCAAGGAGATCGATTCGGACATCGGCGACGACCTCGAACTGCTGCTCGCGGCGGCCGAGCTCGTCGTCTCGACCCAGTTCGGCTCCACGTCGATGTTGCAGCGCAAACTGCGCGTGGGGTTCGCGAAGGCCGGTCGCCTCATGGACCTGCTCGAGTCGCGCGAGATCGTCGGCCCCTCCGAGGGGTCCAAGGCGCGCGACGTGCTCGTCACTGCCGAGCAGTTGGCGGGCGTGCTCGCGAAGCTCCGCGGCGAAGACGGTGCGCCGGTCGCGGCTCCGGCGGCCGCAGCTCCGCGCACCGCGGCCGAGCCCGCTCACGAGCCGGTCGACGATCGCTACGACGACCCCGTCGGTCGCATCCCCGAGGGCCTCGAGGAGGTCGAGGGCGGCAGCGACGACGAGGACGCCTGGGGCCTCACCGGCCGCGACTGATGCCGTCGCCGAGGTGCCCGCTCGGGCGCTGCGAGCACTGCCGAACACAGGCCGATGGGCCCATCTCGCGGAGCCGGTCGGACGTTAGGCTTTCGACATGACCTCCTCCGCCGGCAGCCCGACGAGATCGGCGAACTGGAACCTCCCGAACGCCATCACGATCGTGCGCATCCTCATGGCGCCCCTCGTGTTCTGGCTCCTCCTCGCCGACGCCGGCGCCGACGGCCCGATGCGATGGTGGGCCGCCGTGCTCTTCATCATCGCGATCTCGACCGACTGGGTCGACGGGTGGATGGCGCGTTCCCGGGGCCTCGTCACCGACCTCGGCAAGATCCTCGACCCCATCGCCGACAAGCTGCTCACGAGCGGCGCCCTCGTCTGCCTCTCGATCCTCGGCGAGCTGTGGTGGTGGGTCACGATCGTCATCGTCGTGCGCGAGGTGGGCATCACGATCTGGCGGTTCGTCGAGCTCGGACGCGGCAACGTCGTGCCCGCGTCATCCGGCGGCAAGGCCAAGACCATGGCGCAGTCGATCGCGATCTCGCTCGCGCTCCTGCCGCTCTGGACGCTCGTGGGCGACTGGATCTTCTGGCTCAACTGGATCGCCATGGGCGTCGCGCTCGTGCTCACGGTGTGGTCGGGCCTGCTCTACGTCCGGGACGCCCGGCGGTTGTACCGCGAACGCCACAGCGGCGGCGCGGCGGCAGCATGACGGTTGCCGGCGGGCTCGCAGCCGGTTCCGATGAGCGGATGCCGCAGCCGGTGCCGGGCACGCCCGATCCCGCCGCGCGCCTCATCGGCGAGCTGACCCGCCGCGGCCTGCGCATCGCGGTCGCCGAGTCGCTCACGGGCGGTCTCGTCGTCGCGGAGCTCACCCGGATCCCCGGGGCCTCGGTCGTCGTGAACGGCGGCGTCGTGGCGTACGACACCGCGGTGAAGCGGTCGGTCCTCGGCGTGGCCGCCGAGCTGCTCGCAGACGAGGGGCCCGTGCATCCCGAGGTGGCGCGCCAGATGGCCGACCATGTGCGGCGAGTGCTCGCGGTCGCCGGCCGCCCCGCCGACATCGGCGTGGCCACCACGGGGGTCGCGGGTCCCGCCGAGCAGGACGGCAAGCCGGCCGGCACCGTCTACGTCGGCGTCGCGATCGGCGACGAGGTCGAGGCCATCGCGCTCGACCTCGCGGGCGATCGCGGCGAGATCCGCCGCGAGACGGTGCGGCGCGCGATCGACGCGGTGCTTTCACGGCTCGACGCGGGCTGAACCCGGCGCGACGAGGCTGCGTCGCTCAGCGCTGCCGCGACGGCATCCGGTACCGATGCTCGGGTCGACCGGCCGAGCCGTATCGAGGGGCGACCTCGGCGGCTCCCGTCGCGACGAGGTGCTCGAGGTACCGGCGGGCGCTCACCCGCGACATCCCGAGCGTCTCGGCGAGCTCGGCGGCCGAGACATCCGTCGTGCACGCCGCGAGCCCCTCGGCGACCCGGGCGAGGCTCACGGTCGAGAGGCCCTTGGGCAGCGTCGCCCGCCGTGGCGAGGCCGCTCCGAGGAACTGGTCGACGGCGCGCTGGTCGAGCGTCGCCCTGGGGGTCGCCCGGTCGGCGGCGATACCGCGGCGCACCTCCTCGAGCCGCTCGCCGAGGCTCGCGCCCGAGAAGGGCTTCACGAGGTAGTGGCGCACGCCGAGGAGGCGGGCCCGTCGCACGGTGTCGAGGTCGCGCGCGGCCGTGACGGCGATCACCTCGAGGTCGTCACCCTCGGCTCGCAGCCGCCGCAGCACGTCGAGTCCACCGAGGTCGGGCAGGTACACGTCGAGCAGCACGAGTTGCGGCCGATGCAACGAGATCGCCGCGAGCGCATCGGCGCCGGTGTGCGCCTCGGCGACGACGACGAATCCCGGCTGCGCGTCGACGAAGGCGCGGTTGACGTGGGCGACCGCGAAGTCGTCGTCGACGATCACGACACGGATGTCGCTCATCGCGGCACCTGGGTCGTCACGGCGCCCGGCGTGCTCGCCGTGCCTGCGGAGTACGCGGCGCGCGAGGCGCGTGCAGCCGTCGAGGTGGGGGCGTCCGCCGCCCAGGGCAGCCGCACGGTGAACCGCGCACCGCCGGCGGGGGACTCGCCGACGGAGACGGATCCGCCGAGCCGCGCGGCGACACGCTGCACGATCGTGAGCCCGATGCCGCGCCGGGCCTTGCCCGGGGTCGCGGCCTTGCCGGTGACGTCGGGCTCGAAGATCGCCTGCCGCTGCGCGGCGGGCACGCCGGGGCCGTCGTCGTCGACGCGCACGAGGACGACGCCCGGTTCGAGGTCGTCACGCAGCGACAGCGCGATGCGGCCGCCGAGCACGCACGCCTCGATCGCGTTGTCGAGGAGGTTGCCCACGACCGTGAGCAGGTCGGTGCGCGGGGCGTCGCCGGCGGCGGCGTCGAGGTGCGACGCGGGGTCGAGCTCGAGGGCGATGCCGAGCTCCTGCGCCCGCGAGCGCTTCGCGAGCACGAGGGCGGCCGTCTCGACGTCGGCGATGCCGTCGTGCTCGTCGAGCGGCGAGAGCGCGCCACCGCTGCCGACCCGCTCGATGAACGCGATCGCGGCGTCGACATGGCCGAGCTCGAGCAGTCCGCTGACCACGTGCAGCTTGTTGGAGAACTCGTGCGACTGCGCGCGCAACCCCTCGGCGAGTCCCTGCGCGCCCTCGAGCTCGCGGAGCATCGTCTCGAGCTCGGTGCGGTCGCGCAGGATCGCGATCGAGCCGACCTCTCGCCCGTCGACCCGCACGCGGTCGCCGTGCACGAGCAGCACCCGCTCGCCCGAGAGCACGGGCGTCTCGCGGTCCTCGCCCGACGCGATGAAGCGGGCGAGCTCGCGATCGAGCACGTCCTCGACCCGCGCGCCGAGCACCGCCGCGGGGTCCGGCACGTCGAGCAGGCGCGCCGCCGCATCGTTCATGAGCACGATCCTGCCGTTGTCGTCGACCGCTACGAGGCCCTCGCGGATGCCGTGCAGCATCGCCTCGCGGGTCTCCAGCATCGCGCGGATCTCGTCGGGCTCGAGCCCGTAGATGCGGCGGCGGATGAGGCGCCCGATCCACGCCGAGCCGAGCACGCCGATCACGGCCGCGACCACGAGCGCGACGAGCAGTCCCGAGAGGCCGCCCAGGAAGTCGGCCCGCAGCTCCGATTCGAGGATGCCGACCGACACCTGGCCCATCACGTTCCCGTCGTCGTCGAAGATCGGCACCTTCACGCGCCAGGACTCGCCGAGCGTTCCCGTCTGCGTGCCGACGTAGATCTCGCCCGAGAGCGGGATCGCCGGGTCGGTCGACACCTTCTCGCCGATGCGGTCGGGGTTCGGGTGCGAGTAGCGGATCCCCTCCTCGTTCGCGACGACGACGTACGTCACGTCGGAGGCGCGCCGGATCACCTCCGCGACGGGCTGGATCGTCGCCGCCGGGTCGGGGTCGTCGAACGCGTCGGTGATCGCGGGGAGTCCGGCGACCGACTGGGCGACCGCGATCATGCGGTCCTGGTAGGCCTCGCGCAGCTGGTGCTCCTGCAGCAGCATCGCCGTGACGCCCGTGCCGACCACGGTCGTGAGCACGATGGCGACCTGCAGCAGCAGCAGCTGCATGCCCAGCGTCATCGACCGGCCCATCCGTCCAGTGTGCCGCACCGACGCCGGTGCGCCGCATCCGGAGCCATGACCAATACGACCGAATCGACCGTTACGACCAGTACGACCGTTACGACCGCAGCATTCCCGGCGCGCAGGCGCGCCCCTAGCGTCATCCGCACATCGATCGTCAGCCCGGGAACGGTCCCGGGCACTCAAGGAGGAGCTTTGCGATCTCACAGCGAGCCGCGCACGTCGGCCGGAACCCTCACCCCGCGCAAGCGGGCGACCCGCGGCGGGCTGGCCGCGGTCGGCGTCGTCACGATGCTGGGCCTCGCGGCCTGCACCGCGGCGGATGCCTCCACAGGCGACGCGGATGCCGCGCCGGCATCCCTCGACGCCGTCAACCTCATCGCCCCCGCCGACCCGGGCGGCGGTTGGGACCAGACCGCGCGCGCGCTCTCCCAGGTGCTGACCGAGGAGGACCTCGTCGGCTCGGCCCCCGTCGAGAACATCGGCGGCGCCGGTGGCACCGTCGGGCTCGCGGCACTCGCGAACGAGAAGGATCCCGCGACGCTCATGGTCACGGGCCTCGTCATGGTGGGCGCGGTCGAGACGAACGCCTCCCAGGTGCGCATCGAGGACACGACCCCCATCGCGAAGCTCACCGAGGAGGCGCTCGTGCTCGTCGTGCCGGCGTCGTCGCCGTACAAGACGACCGAGGACCTCGTCGACGCGATCGTCGACCAGGGCGCCGCGATCTCGGTGACCGGCGGCTCGGCGGGCGGCGCCGACCACATCCTCGCCGGCATGCTGCTCACCGAGGCGGGCGTCGACCCCGCCGACATCCCGTCGACGCTCAACTACATCCCCAACTCGGGCGGCGGCGAGGCCGTGACCATGCTGCTCGGCAACACCGTGCAGGCGGGCATCTCGGGCGTCGGCGAGTTCGTCGAGCAGATCGAGGCGGGCGAGCTCCGCGCGCTCGCGGTGTCCTCGCCCGAGCCCGTCGCGCTGCTCCCCGACACCCCGACCCTCATCGACGAGGGGTACGACGTTCAGCTCACGAACTGGCGCGGGCTCCTCGCGCCCGGCGACCTCGACGACGCCGACGTCGCCGCGCTGCAGGAACTCGTGACCCAGGTGCACGACTCCGACGCGTGGGCGGCCACGCTCGAGGAGAAGGGGTGGGCCGACGCGTTCCTCGTCGGCGACGAGTTCCAGTCGTTCCTCGACGGCAACATCACCGAGGTGACGCAGACGCTCCAGACGATCGGCCTGGTCGCACCGTGACCGAGTCGGCACCGGCTCCCCTCGACGCTGCGGCGTCGGGGGGAGCCCCCTCGGCGTCCCGGGCGCGTCGGCCGCTCGGGGAACTCGCGTTCGCCGTCGTGTGCGCCGCCCTCGGCGCCTACGCGATCATCGGCGCCGGCTTCATCCGGGTGCCGCCGGGCTCGGCGAGCGTGCTCGGGCCGCGCGTCTTCCCGTACGCCGTCGGAGTGCTGCTCGTCGCGGCATCCGTCGCCGTGATCGTGCAGGTGCTGCGCGGACACAGCGGCACGCCCGACGACGGCGAGGACGTCGACCCCGACGCCCCCACCGACTGGCTCACCGTCGCCAAGCTCATCGCGTGCTTCGTCTCCCAGCTGTTCCTCATCGAGTGGGCGGGCTGGCCGTTCGCGGTCACCGTGCTCTTCGGCGGGGCCGCGTGGGCGCTCGGCGCGAAGCGCTGGTGGACCGCCCTCGCGATCGGGTTCGGCCTCGGACTCGTCACGCAACTCGTCTTCGGCGCCTGGCTCGGGCTCTCGCTGCCCGCCGGCCCGCTCCTCGACTGGATCCCGATCTTCCATGGATAGCCTCACCGCACTGCTCGAGGGCTTCGCCACCGCGCTGCAGCCCCAGTACCTCCTCTACGCGCTCTTCGGCGTGTTCGTGGGCACCGCCGTCGGCGTGCTGCCCGGCATCGGCCCGGCCATGACGGTCGCACTCCTGCTGCCGCTCACCTACTCGCTCGACCCGACCGGCGCGCTGATCGTGTTCGCCGGCATCTACTACGGGGGCATGTACGGCGGGTCGACGACCTCGATCCTGCTCAACACGCCGGGGGAGTCCGCCTCGATCGTCACCGCCCTCGAGGGCAATCGCATGGCGAAGGCCGGCCGCGGGGCCGCCGCGCTCGCGACGGCGGCGATCGGATCGTTCGTGGCCGGCACCGCGGCGACGATCGCGCTCACCTTCCTCGCGCCCGGCATCGCGAAGCTCGCGGTGCAGCTCGGACCCGCCGACTACTTCGCGCTCATCGTGGTCGCGTTCCTCACGGTGGGCGCCCTGCTCGGATCGAGCGTGTCGCGCGGTCTCGTGTCGCTCGGCCTGGGACTCCTGCTCGGCCTCGTGGGCACCGAGGTGCTCTCGGGCCAGCAGCGCTACACCTTCGGCATCCCGAGCCTCGCCGACGGCATCGACGTCGTGATCATCGCCGTGGGGCTCTTCGCCGTGGGCGAGACGCTCTACGTCGCGTCGCGGCTCCGCCACGGGCCGGTGCGCGTCATCCCGGTGACCGGGGGCTGGCGCACCTGGATGACCCGGGGCGACTGGGCGCGCTCCTGGCGTCCGTGGTTGCGCGGCACCGCGATCGGGTTCCCGATCGGCACCATCCCCGCGGGCGGGGCGGATGTCGCGACCTTCCTCTCCTACGCGACCGAGCGCCGCCTCGCCCGGGGCGGGGCGAAGGCCGAGTTCGGCCGGGGCGCCATCGAGGGCGTCGCCGGGCCGGAGGCGGCGAACAACGCCGCGGCGGCCGGCGTGCTCGTGCCGCTGCTCACCCTCGGCCTGCCGACGACGGCGACGGCGGCGATCATCATCTCGGCATTCCAGTCGTACGGCATCCGTCCGGGGCCCATGCTCTTCGAGAACCAGTCCGGGCTCGTGTGGGCGCTCATCGCGAGCCTCTACATCGGCAACGTCATGCTCCTCGTGCTCAACCTGCCGCTCGTGGGCATGTGGGTGAAGGTGCTGCGGATCCCGCGTCCGTACCTCTACGCGGGCATCCTCGCGTTCGCCGGGCTCGGCGCGTACGCACTGCACTTCAACGTGTTCGACACGCTGACCCTCCTGCTCGTCGGCCTCATCGGATTCCTCATGCGGCGATACGGCTACCCGGTCGCGCCGATGGTCGTGGGCGGCATCCTCGGGCCGATGGCGGAGGAGCAGCTGCGCAAGTCGATGGCGATCAGCCAGGGCGATCTCGCGTACCTCGTGCACAGCCCGTTCGCGATCATCGCCTACTCGACGCTCGCGGTGATCATCGTGCTCGGCATGTGGCTGAAGCGCCGCAAGGCGCGCCTCGAGGCGTCCGCGCCGTCACCGGACGTTGTACCCGAACGGGAGGCGCAGCCTGCGGAATAGTCTGCGTGAACGGCCTGTTACAGGTGGCAGGTTCACAAGAAAAGTCCAGTGATCGACGCTAGAGTCGGTGAACGGGATGAGGCGCTAGACTGACCTCCCCGCACCGGCCCGGGTGACGGGTCATAGGCAGCGAGAAGGAGGTTCCCGATGGTTCTGGTTCGACAGGAGATCGGCGATGTGCTGAGGGACTTCCGCCTGCAGAAGGGCCGCACGCTCCGTCAGGTCGCCAGCAAGGCGAGCGTCGCGCTCGGCTACCTCAGTGAGGTGGAGCGCGGCCAGAAGGAGGCCTCGTCCGAGATCCTCGCGTCGGTCGCCGAGGCGCTCGACACGCCCATCTCGGTGATCATGCACGAGGTCGGCGATCGCATCGCGGTGCTCGAGGGACTGTCGGCAGTGCCCGACAGCCTGCCCGACGAGCTCGTCGCCGAGTTCGACGCGGACATGATGGTCCGCTGACCGAATTCCTTTTCTTGAGCGCGTATCGGCCGGTCGGGGGACCGGCCGATCGCATGTCCGGAGGGCGCAGGTGAAGCGCAGCGAGTTCCAGTTCGCGGTCGACGCGGAGTTCGGCCAGGGGTACGGCAGCGTCGTGGTGAACGACCTCGTGCTGGGCGAGCTGGGCGGGCGGACCGCCCGTGACGCCCTCGCCGCAGGGGTGCCGCCGCGCGACGTCTGGCTCGCGCTCTGCGCGGCGACGGATGTTCCCGAGTCGCGCCGGCACGGCGTCGGCAGGCCGGTTCCGGGCGAGCGACGGTAGAGCGGGTCGCCCTCAGGGCGCTCCGAAGAAGCGTTCGACACGCCGGGCGCGGTTTCGAACATGCGTTCGGATGCTCGGCTAGGCTCGTCCTCAACAGCAGGAGGGACGACGCGTCTCACCACATCCCCGCTCTCGCAGCGACGGATGTCGGTGGGCGGCCATACGGTCGATGCGTCGGAACACACCGCAACCGCCTTGTCGCGAGACGCCACGGGTCACGGCCCGCAACGTGGAACGACAGCCTAGAGGCAGCCGCATCGAGCATCAAGGAGCCACCAATGCCATCCCCCGCAGACCGCGAGAAGGCCCTCGAGACCGCACTCGCCCAGATCGATCGCCAGTTCGGCAAGGGCTCCGTCATGCGCCTCGGCAGCGAAGACCGGGCACCCGTCGAGGTGATCCCCACCGGGTCGATCGCGCTCGACGTGGCACTCGGCGTCGGCGGCCTGCCGCGCGGCCGCATCATCGAGATCTACGGCCCGGAGTCGTCGGGTAAGACGACCCTCACGCTGCACGCCATCGCGAACGTGCAGCGCGCCGGCGGCATCGCCGCGTTCATCGACGCGGAGCACGCACTCGACCCCGACTACGCGAAGAAGCTCGGCGTCGACATCGACTCGCTGCTCGTCTCGCAGCCCGACACGGGTGAGCAGGCGCTCGAGATCGCCGACATGCTCGTGCGCTCCGGTTCGATCGACCTCGTCGTCATCGACTCCGTCGCGGCGCTCGTGCCGCGTGCCGAGATCGAGGGCGAGATGGGCGACTCGCACGTCGGCCTCCAGGCCCGCCTCATGTCGCAGGCGCTCCGCAAGCTCACGGGCGGCCTGAACCAGACGAACACCACCATGATCTTCATCAACCAGTTGCGCGAGAAGATCGGCGTGTTCTTCGGCAGCCCCGAGACCACCGCGGGCGGCAAGGCGCTCAAGTTCTACGCCTCCGTGCGACTCGACATCCGCCGCATCGAGACCCTGAAGGACGGCACCGAGGCGGTCGGCAACCGCACCCGCGTGAAGGTCGTCAAGAACAAGATGGCGCCGCCCTTCAAGCAGGCCGAGTTCGACATCCTCTACGGCATCGGCATCTCGCGCGAGGGCAGCCTCATCGACTACGGCGTCGACCAGGGCATCGTCAAGAAGTCGGGCGCCTGGTACACCTACGACGGCGACCAGCTCGGGCAGGGCAAGGAGAATGCGCGCAACTTCCTGCTGCAGAATCCCGACATCGCCGCCGACATCGAGAAGAAGATCCTCGTCAAGCTCGGCATCGGCCAGCAGGCGGCTCCGGCCGCGGCTGCGCCCGCCGCGCCCGTCGCCAACGTCGAGCCCATCGCGCCGAAGCAGCGGCGCGGGGCCTGAGCGATGACGTCCACGAGACCGGGAGCGGAGGCACGATGAACGACAGCTCAGAGGAGCGCCTCGCCCCGGTCTCGTACCTGCCGTGGGCGGCTCCGCGCGACGAGCACCCCGCGGCCGGCCGGGGCCGTGCAGCACGCATGGGCGTCGGCGCCGCCCCGATCGACGACGCCGCGGTCGACGACGTCGAGCGCAACGGCGCAGACCCCACCGACGCCGAGCTCGACGAGGTCGAGCCGAACGGCGCAACGCTCGCGTTCGACGAGGCGGCGCCGTCGACGAGTCCGGCGCGAACTGATCAGGCGTCGTCGGGGCGCGGGTTCGGCGAGCGTGGCCGCTCGCGCGGCTTCGGCCGGCTCGGCGCTCGAAGCGGGTCGCGGTTGTCACTCGTGGGCGACGACGAGCGGCCCGACGAGACCGGTGCCGAACGCGACGATCGCATCGACCGGCTCGTCGTGTCCCGGCTGCGCCGATCGGCGCTCTCGATCGCCGAGGTCCGGGCGGTGCTCGCCGAGCACGGGCTCGACGACGCCGAGATCGACGAGTGGATCGAACGCTACGAGCGCCTCGGCTACCTCGACGACGCACGGCTCGCCGAGCAGCTCACCCACAGCCACGGGACCCGACGTGGGCGGGGCAGCTCCGCCATCCTGCACGAGCTCGAGCGACGCGGCATCGGCGGCGACGTCGCACGGGCGGCGGTCGACGGGCTCGACCCCGAAGCCGAGATCGTGAACGCCACCGCCGTCGCCGAACGGCGCGCCCGTCAGCTGACGGGGCTCGACCACGCCACCGCCGAGCGGCGGCTCACGGCCTTCCTGATGCGCCGCGGCTACCCGTCGAGCGTCGTCCGCGAGGCGGTGACGGCGGCGCTCACCGCCGACGGATCGTAGACTGGTGCGATCATGAGCACCATTCAGGAGGCCTCGCCCGGCGAGGCGACCACCGACGTGCCGACGCCCCGCACCTTCGAGGTGCGCACGTTCGGCTGCCAGATGAACGTGCACGACTCCGAGCGACTGAGCGGCTCCCTCGAGGCGGCCGGCTACGTCCCCGCCGACGGAGCCGAGCCCGACATCGTGGTGATCAACACCTGCGCCGTGCGTGAGAACGCCGACAACAAGCTCTACGGCAACCTCGGGCACCTGGCCGGCGTCAAGCGTCGCCACGCGGGCATGCAGATCGCCGTCGGCGGCTGCCTCGCGCAGAAGGACAAGAACGTCATCCTCGAGAAGGCGCCGTGGGTCGACGTCGTCTTCGGCACGCACAACATGGGCTCGCTGCCGAGCCTGCTCGAACGCGCCCGCCACAACGACGAGGCGCAGCTCGAGATCCTCGACGCACTCGAGGTCTTCCCGTCGACGCTGCCCACCAAGCGCGACTCGAGCTACTCCGGCTGGGTGTCGATCTCGGTCGGCTGCAACAACACCTGCACCTTCTGCATCGTGCCCGCGCTGCGCGGCAAGGAGAAGGACCGGCGGCCCGGCGACATCCTCGCCGAGATCCGCGCCCTCGTCGACGACGGCGCCGTCGAGGTCACCCTGCTCGGGCAGAACGTGAACTCCTACGGCGTCGAGTTCGGCGACCGGCAGGCGTTCGGCAAGCTGCTCCGCGCCGCGGGCCAGATCGAGGGGCTCGAGCGCATCCGCTTCACGAGCCCCCACCCCGCCGCCTTCACCGACGACGTCATCGACGCGATGGCCGAGACGTCCGCGGTCATGCCCCAGCTGCACATGCCGCTGCAGTCCGGGTCCGATCGCGTCCTCAAGGCGATGCGACGCTCCTACCGTTCCGAGAAGTTCCTCGGCATCCTCGACCGCGTGCGCGAGCGCATCCCGAACGCCGCGATCTCCACCGACATCATCGTGGGCTTCCCCGGCGAGACCGAGGAGGACTTCCAGGAGACCCTCCGCGTCGTCGAGGCGGCCCGCTTCGCATCGGCGTTCACGTTCCAGTACTCCATCCGCCCCGGCACGCCCGCGGCGACGATGGAGGACCAGGTGCCGAAGGAGATCGTGCAGGAGCGCTACGAGCGACTCACCGCCCTGCAGGAGCGCATCTCGTGGGAGGAGAACCAGCAGCTGGTCGGCCGTGCGGTCGAGGTGCTCGTCTCCACCGGCGAGGGCAAGAAGGACGCCGAGACGCACCGCCTGAGCGGACGCGCCGAAGACAGCCGACTCGTGCACTTCGAGGTCCCGGCCGGATCCGAGCTGCCGCGCCCGGGCGATGTCGTCTCGGTGGTCATCACCCAGGCCGCGCCCTTCCACCTGCTCGCCGACTCCCTCGACGGCGCTCCGCTGCGAGTGCGCCGCACCCGGGCCGGCGACGCGTGGGACCGCATGCAGGCCGAGAGCTGCGGCGTGCCCGCCGTGCCCGGAGCCGCGGCATCCGCAGGCGGCGCCGTCTCGCTGGGCCTGCCGACCCTGCGTGTGGGCAGCGCACCGCTCATGGCGCCGGGCGTGGGCACGATGCCGATCTACGACCCCACCGACGCCCAGCGCTGACGTGACCCCGCCGCTCACGTGACCCTCATCGCGATCGTCGGCGCGACCGGCACGGGCAAGTCGCGCTTCGCGCTCGACCTCGCGCACGCGTTCGCGCGCGCCGGACGCGTCGCAGAGGTCGTCAACGCCGACGCGATGCAGCTCTATCGCGGCATGGACATCGGCACGGCCAAGCTCGCCCCCGAGGAGCGCGAGGGCGTGCCGCACCACCTGCTCGACGTGCTCGAGGTGACCGCCGAGGCATCCGTCGCCGCCTACCAGCCCGCAGCGCGGGCCGCGATCGACGACATCGTGAACCGTGGCGGCGTGGCCCTGCTCGTGGGCGGCTCGGGCCTCTACGTGTCGAGCGTGATCCACGACTTCCGCTTCCCGGGCACGGATGCCGCGGTGCGGGCGCGCCTCGAGCAGGAGCTGGCCGAGCTCGGGCCCGGCCTGTTGCACCGGCGCCTCCGCGAGATCGACCCCGAGACGGCCGCGGGCGTCGACGCGCAGAACGGACGACGCGTCGTGCGCGCCCTCGAGGTGATCGAGGTCACCGGCGAGCCGAAGGCCGCCCGCCTGCCCGACGAGCCCGTGCCGTGGCGAGCCCATCGCATCGTGCACCTGCGCAGCGACCGGGCGCGCCTCGTCGACCGCCTCGACGCGCGCGCAGCCGGCATGTGGGCGGCGGGCCTGGTCGACGAGGTGCGCGGCCTCATCCCGCGCGGGCTCGAACGCGGCGTGACCGCCCGCAAGGCGATCGGCTACGCGCAGGCCCTCGCCGAGGTCCACGGCCGGATGACGCAGGCCGACGCCATCGCGGAGACCCAGCAGCTCACCCGCACCTACGCCAGACGCCAGGTCGGCTGGTTCCGCAGGTACGCCGAGGCCACCGTCGTCGACGCCGACGATGCCGCCGCGACGGGCGCGGAGGTCGCCCGCCAGGCGACCCTAGACTGACCGTATGGCGTTCGATCTGCGGTTCACCAAAGGGCAGGGCACCGGCAACGACTTCGTGCTCTTCAGCGACCCCGACGGCGAGAACCCGCTGTCGCCGCACCAGATCGCGGCGGTCTGCGACCGGCACTTCGGCGTGGGCGGCGACGGCGTCATCCGCGCCGTGCGATCCGACTGCCTCGACGACGGGGCGGCCGCTCTCGCGGAGGACCCGCACGCGACGTGGTTCATGGACTACTGGAACGCCGACGGCTCCGTCTCCGAGATGTGCGGCAACGGCATCCGCGTCTTCACGCGCTACCTGCTCGACCAGGGACTCGCGGAACTGCACCCCGGAGGGTCGATCGCCATCGGCACCCGCGCCGGCGTGCGGCGCGTGAGCCACAGCGCCGACGGGTTCCAGGTGGACATGGGGCTCTGGCGCTTGGCGGGCGGCGAGCCGCTCGTGCGGGCCAAGGAGGTGCCCGTCCCGCGTCCGGGGCTCGGGATCGACGTGGGCAACCCGCATGTGGTCGTCGCCCTCGCCGACGACGACGAGCTGGCGGCCGCCGACCTCGCCTACGAGCCGCTCATCGACCCGGTGCCGCCGGCCGGTGCGAACGTCGAGTTCGTCGTGCCCGCCGAGCCCCTCGTCGAAGACGGCGTGGGCCGCATCCGCATGCGCGTGCACGAGCGCGGCTCGGGCGAGACGCTGTCGTGCGGCACCGGCGCCGTCGCGGCCGCGCTCGCGGTGCGGTACTGGGCGGGCGCCGGCGCGCCGAACGACTGGCGGGTGCAGGTGCCCGGCGGCGTCGTGGGCGTGCGCATGTTCGAGGGGCCCGACGGCGAGCACGTCGCGCTCTCCGGCCCGGCCGAGCTCGTCTTCGACGGGGTGCTGAGCCTCGCCTGAGTGCCCAGCCCCGCGTGACGTGCCGCCGGTCGCCGCGGTCAGTCGGCGCGGGTCACCGTGAGCACGCGGAACCCCTTCGACGTCGCCGCGCGCTCGACGTCGGCGTCGTCGCCGAGCGTCTCGGCGAGCCACCGCTGCAGCGAGTCGGCGCCGAGGTTCTTCTGCACGACCAGCCACGCCGTCGCGCCGTCGTCGAGCCGGGGGAGCCAGTCGGCGAGCATCGCGTGCAGCTCCGGCTTGCCGATGCGGATGGGCGGGTTCGACCACACGGTCGCGAAGCGCACGCCGGGGGGAACATCCTCGGGCCGCACGGCGTTGATGTTCCTGAGGCCCAGGCGGGCGGCGTTGCGCCGCACGAGGTCGAGCGCACGCTCGTTGACATCGACGGCCCACACGGTGGCATCCGGCGACTCGAGCGCCAGCGTGAGGGCGATCGGCCCCCAGCCGCACCCGAGGTCGAGCAGGTCTCCGGATGCCGGGGGAGCGGGCACCTCGTCGAGGAGCACGCGGGTGCCCTGGTCGAGGTGGCCGGGGCTGAAGACGCCGCCGGCGGTGAGGACCTCGACGGTGCGGCCGGCCAGCCGGACGGGGATGGTGCGGAGCGCATCGCCCGACGCAGGCTTCGACGAGAAGTAGTGCTCCTGCGGCATACAGGGAACTATGCCAGAGAAGAGAAGTAGGCTTGAACACGATGAATGACACCGCACACGACCCTTCCGACGACGTCGTCGAGCGTGTGCTGCGGAACGCCGGCCAGACGGCCGGCATCTCGCGCTTCGGCGCGACCGAGGCCACCTCGATCCAGCGCGACGGCAACGGGTTCGACACCGAGGGCACCGACGGCGAGCAGTACGACCGTGAGGCCCGCGCGGCGCTGCGACGTGTCGGCGGCCTCTCGACCGAGCTCGAGGACGTCACCGAGGTCGAGTACCGGCAGCTGCGCCTCGAGAACGTCGTGCTCATCGGCGTCTACTCGCAGGGCTCCCTCGACGACGCCGAGAACTCGATGCGCGAACTCGCGGCCCTCGCCGAGACGGCGGGCGCCCGCGTGCTCGACGGCGTGCTGCAGCGCCGTCCGCATCCCGACCCCAGCACCTACCTCGGTCGCGGCAAGACCGAGGAGCTGCGGCACATCGTCGCCGCGCTCGGCGCCGACACGGTCGTCGCCGACACCGAACTCGCCCCGAGCCAGCGGCGCGCGCTCGAGGACGCGGTGAAGGTCAAGGTCATCGACCGCACGGCGGTCATCCTCGACATCTTCAGCCAGCACGCCAAGAGCCGCGAGGGCAAGGCCCAGGTCGAGCTCGCGCAGCTCGAGTACCTCCTTCCGCGACTGCGCGGCTGGGGCGAGTCGATGTCCCGCCAGGCCGGTGGCCAGGTGGGCGGCGCGGGCGCCGGCATGGGCTCGCGTGGTCCGGGTGAGACGAAGATCGAGCTCGACCGTCGCCGTATCCACTCGCGCATGGCCAGGCTGCGCAAGCAGATCGTGGGCATGAAGCCCGCCCGCGAGGCGAAGCGCGCGAACCGCAAGCGCAACGCCGTGCCCTCGGTGGCCATCGCGGGCTACACGAACGCCGGCAAGTCCAGCCTGCTCAACCGCATCACGGGCGCGGGCGTGCTCGTCGAGAACGCCCTGTTCGCGACGCTCGACGCGACGGTGCGCCGCAACACGACCCCCGACGGCCGCGTCTACACGATCGCCGACACCGTGGGCTTCGTGCGCAACCTCCCGCACCAGCTCGTCGAGGCGTTCCGCTCCACCCTCGAAGAGGTCGCCGACTCCGACCTCATCGTGCACGTCGTCGACGCCGCCCACCCCGACCCCGCGGGGCAGATCGCCACCGTGCGCGACGTCATCGGCGAAGTCGGCGCACGCGGCATCCCCGAGCTCGTCGTCTTCAACAAGGCCGACCTCGTCACCCCCGAGGAGCGGCTCGTGCTGCAGGGTCTCGAGCCTGGCGCGATCTTCGCGTCGGCGCGCACGGGCGAGGGCGTCGCCGACGTGCTCGCCGCGATCGCGCGCATGCTGCCCGATCCCGCCGTCGAGGTCGACCTGCTCGTGCCGTACGACCGGGGCGACGTGGTCTCGACGCTGCACGAGACCGGCCGCGTGCTCTCGGTCGAGTACCTCGAGGAGGGCACGCGCATCCGCGCCCTCGCCGCGCCCGAGCAGGCGGCACAGCTCGCCGAGTTCCGCTCGCCCGCACTCGCCTGATCGGCCGCCCGCGCCGACATGCGGTGGCGACCGGCGGCGGCCCGAGCTCGAGGGCCGCGCTGCGTGCGTCATCCTGCGTCACAGGAGGGGCGCACGCCGCCGGCGCGGCGTATCGTCGCAGGTGATCGAGGCGAGCGGCCGGATGCCGCCCGCCAGGAGCGACCGCCGAGCCCGGCACCCGCCCGCGAGACCCGCCTGCCGTGACGGCCGGTCGGGCGCGGCGTGCCGCGTGACCGACGACCCCGCGGCATCCGCCATCAGGAGCAGCATGACCGGGAGCGATGTCGACGGCACCGACTGTCGGCCGAGGCCGCCGATCTCGTTCGAGCTCTTCCCGCCCCGCACGGATGCCGCGGCGCTGGCGCTCGGGCGCACGATCGACCGCCTCGCCGAGGTCTGCCCCGCCTTCATCTCGGTGACGTTCGGGGCCGGAGGATCGTCGCGCGACCGATCGCTGACCGTGCTGCGCTACATGCTCGAGCACACCGACGTGCAGCCGATGGCGCACCTCACGTGCGTCGGGTCGAGCCACGCCGAGGCCAACCGCCTCGTGCGCGAGTTCCTCGACGCGGGCATCACGAGCTTCCTCGCGCTGCGCGGCGACCCGCCGTCGGGCGCCGACGCCGATGCCGACGCGGGCATCCGCGACCTCGGCAGCGCGGCCGAGCTCGTGCAGCTCATCCACCGCGTGCAGGAGGAGCGGGAGCCCTTCGGCCAGTCGGGCATCCCGGGCATGCCCGGGGCGACGCGCATCCGCGAGCGGCCGCGTCCCGAGCGGGTCGCCGTCGCCGCCTTCCCCACCGGGCACCCGCGCTCGCGCGGCCTCTCCCAGGACGTCGACAACCTGCTCGCGAAGGAGATCGCCGGCGCGAACCTCGCGATCACCCAGCTGTTCTGGCACGCCGACGACTACCTCGCGTTCGTGGAGCGCGCCCGCGCGGGCGGCGTCACGATCCCCATCCTCCCGGGCATCATGCCCGTGACGACGCCCGCACGCCTCGCGCGGCTCGAGGAGCTCACGGGCGTGCCCGCGCCGAGCGAGCTCGCCATCTCGCTCGAGATCGAGCCCGACGCCGACGCGCAGTTCGACCTCGGCGTCGAGTACGCGGCCCGGCTCGCCGACGAGGTGCTCGCCGGCGGCGCCCCCGGACTCCACCTGTACACCTTCAACCGCCACGAGGCCGTGCTCGCCGTGCTCGACCGGCTCGGCATCCGCACGCCCGCACAGCTCACCACCGAGAGGAACACGAGACAACGATGACCGCACCCGCCTTCCCCACCGGCACGATCCTCGGCTACCCGCGCATCGGGCGCCGCCGCGAGCTCAAGAAGGCCGTCGAGGCCTTCTGGGCCGGCGCCATCGACGCCGCGGAGCTCGAGCGCACCGCCGCCGGACTCCGCGCCGCGACCCGCGAGCGCCTCGCCGGCCTGGGCCTCGGCCGCACCGACTCGGCCATCCCCGAGAGCTTCTCCTTCTACGACCAGGTGCTCGACGCCGCAGTCGCGGTGGGCGCGGTGCCGACCCGATTCGAGCGGCTGCTCGACGCCGACGGCGCGCTCGACCTCGCCGGCTACTTCACCGTGGCCCGTGGCGAGGGCGATGACGCCCCCCTCGAGATGACGAAGTGGTTCGACTCGAACTACCACTACCTCGTGCCCGAGATCGGGCCCGACACCTCCTTCGCCGCGCACGGCGAGCGCCTCGTCGCGCAGGTGCGCGAGGCCCGCGACGCCGGGTTCCTCACCCGGCCCGTGCTCGTCGGCCCGGTCACCTTCCTCCTCCTGGCGAAGGCGGC
This sequence comes from Agromyces tardus, assembly GCF_003710805.1. Classification (GTDB taxonomy): domain Bacteria; phylum Actinomycetota; class Actinomycetes; order Actinomycetales; family Microbacteriaceae; genus Agromyces; species Agromyces tardus. Next base: position 47,543 of record NZ_RHHB01000016.1, read on the forward strand.
GGATGACGCCCCCGAGGGCTTCCGTCCGCTCGACCGGCTGGCCGACCTCGTCCCCGTGTACGCGACCCTCCTGGCGGAGCTGGCCGCGGCGGGCGCCGAGTGGGTGCAGCTCGACGAGCCCGCGCTCGTGAGCGAGAGCATCGACGAGCAGCGCGACCGCGTGCTCGAGGCCGTCGGCATCGCCTACGACGCGCTGGGCTCCGCCGAGGAGCGTCCCGCGATCTTCGTCGCGGCGCCCTACGGCTCGCTCGACGACGCGCTGCCGGCGCTCGCCGCGGCGCCGATCGAGGCGCTGAGCCTCGACCTCGTGCGCGGGACCGTGCCGGAGCAGCTCGACCCCGCCACCGAGGAGTCGCTCGCCGCGAAGACGCTCGTCGCGGGCGTCATCGACGGCCACAACATCTGGCGGGGCGACCTCGAACGCGCCTTCGAGCTCGCCGAGGCCGTCCGCTCGTTCTCGGGCTCCGTGGCCGTCTCGACCTCGACCTCGCTGCTGCACGTGCCGCACGACGTCGACGACGAGACGCTCCTCGACCCGCGCCTCGTGAGCTGGCTCGCCTTCGCCGACCAGAAGGTGGCACAGGTCGCCGTGCTCGCCCGCGGCGTCGCCGAGGGCCGTGACGCCATCGCGAGCGAGCTCGACGCGGCATCCGCTGCCCTCGCCGACCGCGCCGGTGCGCCGGGCGTGCGCGTGCCCGCGGTGCGCGACCGCCTCGCGGCGCTCGACGACGCCGACTTCTCGCGCGTCGCCTACGACGAGCGGGTCGCCGCGCAGGAGGGCCTCGACCTGCCCGCCCTGCCCACCACGACGATCGGCTCGTTCCCGCAGACCGCCGAGATCCGACGCGCCCGCGCCCGCCTGCTGAAGGGCGAGCTGACGGATGCCGCGTACCGCGAGCTCATGCGGGAGGAGATCGCGCGCGTCATCCGCCTGCAGGAGGAGCTGGGCCTCGACGTGCTCGTGCACGGCGAGCCGGAGCGCAACGACATGGTGCAGTACTTCGCGGAGCTGCTCGACGGCTTCGCCGTGACGCAGCACGGCTGGGTGCAGTCCTACGGGTCGCGCTGCACGCGCCCCTCGATCCTGTGGGGCGACGTCTCGCGTCCGGCTCCCATGACCGTCGAGTGGTCGGCGTACGCGCAGTCGCTGTCGGACAAGCCGGTCAAGGGCATGCTGACGGGCCCCGTGACGATCCTCGCGTGGTCGTTCGTGCGGGAGGACCAGCCCCTCGGCGACACCGCCCGTCAGGTCGGACTCGCGCTCCGCGACGAGATCGCCGACCTCGAGGCGGCGGGCATCCGCGTGATCCAGGTCGACGAGCCTGCCCTGCGCGAGCTCCTGCCGCTGAAGCTCGCCGACCAGCCGGCGTACCTCGACTGGTCGGTCGGCTCGTTCCGGCTCGCGACCGCGGGCGCCGCGCCCGCGACGCAGGTGCACACGCACCTCTGCTACTCGGAGTTCGGCGTGGTCATCGACGCGATCCGCAGCCTCGACGCCGACGTGACCTCGATCGAGGCCGCGCGCAGCCGCATGGAGGTCGTGGACGACCTCGCGACGAGCGGGTTCGACCACGGCATCGGCCCGGGCGTCTACGACATCCACTCGCCGCGCGTGCCGAGCGTCGAGGAGGTGCAGTCGCTCCTCGAGCGCGCCGTCGCCGAGATCCCGGCCGGCCGGCTCTGGGTGAACCCCGACTGCGGCCTCAAGACGCGCGGCTACGACGAGACCGTCGCGTCGCTCGAGCACATCATCGAGGCGACGCGCGCGGTTCGTGCGGGCCTCGCCGTGCCCGCGAACGCGGGCTGACGCACAAGTGGGCGGATGCCGCGGCGCGCTGCCGCGGCATCCGCCCCCGTCGTCGTGCCGGTTCGGGGCATGACCGCGGGCGCCGGCACACAGGTGAACCCAATGTTCCGCCGGGCACTCCCACAGGTGGGCCGCGTACCGTGAGGTCATGCGACTCGCGGTGCACCAGTCCGGCAGCGGCCAGAAGACCGCGATCCTGATCCACGGCATCATGTCGGACTCCCGCGCATGGCACCGGGTCACCGCCGAGCTCGAGGCCCACGGCTTCCGGGTGCTCGCGGTGGACCTCGCGGGGCACGGACGCAGCCCGCGCGCACGGCAGTACTCGCCGGCGGCATGGGCCGACGACGTCGTCGAGACGCTCGGACCCTTGCTCGACGGACCGCCCGACGTGGTCATGGGCCACTCGCTCGGCGGCCTCGTCGCGAGCATCGTGGCCGACCGGCTGGCGCCGCGTGCCGCGATCTACATCGACCCGGCCTTCTCCTTCCCGTCGGGCATCAAGGGCTGGGCGTTCAAGGCCTTCTTCGCGGTCGCACCGCGGCCGAAGCGGTCGGCGCTCGTGCGCATGAACCCCAAGTGGAGCGCCGTCGACGTGGACATCGAGGTCGCGACCCTGCGCGACTGGGACAAGCGCACGATCCTGGGCTTCCTCGACACCAAGCCGCTCGTGCCGCCCGCACGCCTCGTGGCTCCGAGCCTCGTCGTGCTCGCCGAGAAGAGCCTGCTCATCACCGAGCGCGTCGCGGCGCAGCTGCGTCGCCAGGGCATGACGGTCGAGACCGTGGAGGGCACCGGGCACACCGTGTTCCGCGACGACCACTCGGGCTTCATGGACACCGTGGTGGGCTGGCTCCGCAGCCTCGCGCCTGCGGGCGCCGAGCCGGCGAGGGCGCTCGTGGCCGCCTGACCGGCACCGCCGGCCGGGGCGGGTGCTCCGGAGGGGAACCGATTCGGGGCGCACCGCGGCGCGCCAGATCGACGCGTCAGACCGACCCGTCAGACCGACGCGTCAGACCGAGCGGAGCACCGCGACGACCTTGCCCAGCACCTCGGCGTGGTCGCCGAGGATGGGCTCGAAGGCCGTGTTGCGGGGCAGCAGCCAGGTGTGGCCGTCGCGCTGGCGGAACACCTTGACGGTGGCCTCGCCGTCGAGCATGGCGGCGACGATCTCGCCGTTCTCGGCGGTGCGCTGCGCGCGCACGACGACCCAGTCGCCGTCGCAGATCGCCGCGTCGACCATCGAATCGCCGACGACCTTGAGGATGAACAGCTCGCCCTTGCCGACGAGCTGGCGGGGGAGCGGGAAGATCTCGTCGACCTGCTGCTCGGCCGTGATGGGCACGCCCGCTGCGATGCGACCGACGAGCGGCACCATCGCGGCGTCGCCGACCGGGGTGGGCTCGACTCCCGACTGCGGCTTCGGCTCGACGCCGGGAAGCTCGATGAGCACCTCGAGGGCGCGCGGCCGGTTGGGGTCGCGCCGGAGGTATCCCGCGAGTTCGAGCTGGTTGAGCTGGTGGGTGACGCTCGAGAGCGACGAGAGCCCGACGGCGTCGCCGATCTCGCGCATGCTCGGCGGGTAGCCCTGGGTCGCCACCGACCGCTGGATCATCTCGAGGATCGCGACCTGCTTGGCGCTGAGGCTCTTGCGTCGCCGCGACCTCGCGCCCTCGCGTGCCTCGTCGATGTCGGTGCTCACGGTCTCCGCCCCTCGTGTCGGCCGCGACCGCGACCGGATGTCGGTGGTGTCTGATCGACTGTCGTCGAACATTCGAAACTGTATCCGCCTCGCGTGCGCGCGACAAACATTCGTTCGAGTGTGTCGCGGAATTCGTCCGCGAAACACGCGCACAGGGTGATTGCGGCTTCGAACATTCGAAGATATATTCGGAACAGAGATTCGCACCCCGGTCCTCCCGGCCGAGGGCCGGGGGCGAATCTCCAAGGGAGGTGCGAGATGAGCGCAGTGGTCATGATGAACCGTTCGGTCGTCCCGACGGCGACCGTGCAGCAGCCGATGACGCGCACGCGGCTGCGGCTCACGCGGCGGGGCAGGGTCGTGTTCACCGCCCTGGCCGCGGCGCCGCTCGTAGCGTGGGCGCTCACCGTCGTCCTCGGCTCCGGGGGAGCGGCGGCCGAGACCGAGTCGCTGCGCACCACCGCCTTCCAATACGTCACGGTCGGCGCCGGCGAGTCCCTGTGGGCCATCGCCGAGTCGATCGCCCCCAACGACGACCCGCGGGTCGTGATCGACGAGATCATCCGTCTCAACGGACTCGACGACGCGCTCGTGGAGCCCGGGCAGCGACTCGCGCTCCCCGTCGTTCCCTGACCGGCGGGCGGCCGGGTGGCTCCCGCCGCGCCTGGTGGCGTCGCGTCATCCGCCGACCCAGGCGACGGGCGCCCGTGGCCGCGCCGATAACATGGATCAGTGACGAGTCTCGACGAGCTCCCGATCCGCGACGACCTTCGCGGCAAGACCCCGTACGGCGCCCCCCAGAAGACCGTGCCGGTCGCCCTCAACGTCAACGAGAACACGCATCCGATCCCTGAAGACGTGGCGCACGACATCGTCGCCCGCGTCGCAGCCGCCATCATCGGGCTGAACCGCTACCCCGACCGTGAGTTCACCGAGCTGCGCACCGCACTCGCCGGCTATCTCGGCCACGGCCTCGTGCCCGAGCAGATCTGGGCGGCGAACGGATCCAACGAGGTGCTGCAGCACATCCTCCAGGCGTTCGGCGGACCGGGGCGCACCGCGCTGGGCTTCGGCCCGACGTATTCGATGTACGGCCTGCTCGCCGCGGGCACGGGCACCGAGTGGGTCACCGCCGAGCGCGACGACGACTTCGAGCTCTCGGCCGAGACGGCGCTCGCGGCGATCGAACGCCACGACCCCGACATCGTGCTGCTCTGCGCGCCGAACAACCCAACGGGCACCCCGCTCGCGCTCGACACGATCCGCGCGGTCGCCGACACCGCCCGAGGCATCGTCGTCGTCGACGAGGCGTACTTCGAGTTCGCGGAGCCCGGCGATCCGAGTGCGCTCACGCTGCTCGAGGGGCGACCCCGCCTGCTGGTCTCGCGCACCATGAGCAAGGCGTTCGCATTCGCCGGTGCCCGGGTCGGCTACCTCGCGGGCGATCCGGCCGCGATCGATGCGCTGCGTCTCGTGCGCCTCCCGTACCACCTCTCGGCCCTCACGCAGGCGGCCGCCTTGGGTGCGCTCGCGCACGCCGACGAGATGCTCGCCATGGTCGATGAGATCCGCGGGCAGCGCGAGCGCATCTCACGCGAGCTCGCCGCCCTCGGGTACCGTCCGTACCGCAGCGGCGCGAACTTCGTGCTCTTCGGCGGCGTCGACGACCCGCACGCCGTGTTCGAGGCGCTCCTCGCACGCGGCATCCTGATCCGGGAGATCGGACTACCCGGCTGCCTCCGCGTGACCGCCGGCACCGAGGCCGAGACCACTGCATTCCTCGAGGCGATGGCCTCGTTCGCCCCGAATAGGATGACCGCATGAGCACCGAACGCACGCAGCGCACCGCCCGTGTGCAGCGCGAGACCAGCGAGTCGAGCATCGATCTCTCGATCGACCTCGACGGCACGGGCACGAGCGACATCGAGACGAGCGTGCCGTTCTACGACCACCTCCTCACCGCGTTCGCGAAGCACTCGCTCACCGACCTCACCGTGCGCGCCCGCGGCGACATCGAGATCGACGTGCACCACACGGTCGAAGACGTGGGCATCGTGCTCGGGAAGGCGATCCGCCAGGCGCTCGGCGACAAGCGCGGCATCTCGCGCTACGGCGACGCACTCGTGCCGCTCGACGAGGCACTCGCCCAGGCCGTGGTCGACATCTCCGGCCGCCCGTTCCTCGTGCACTCGGGCGAGCCCGCGGGCTTCGAGTACCACCTCATCGGCGGCCACTTCACCGGGTCGATGGTGCGGCACGTCTTCGAGGCGATCGCATTCAACGCCGGTCTCACGGTGCACGTCACCGTGCTCGGCGGCCGCGACCCGCATCACATCGCCGAGGCCGAGTTCAAGGCGTTCGCGCGCGCGTTCCGCCAGGCGAAGGCGCTCGATCCGCTCGTCGCCGGCATCCCCTCGACCAAGGGCGCGCTGTGACCCGCACGCGCCGCGTGGTGGTGCTCGACTACGGCTCGGGCAACGTGCACTCCGCCGCGAAGGCCATCGAGCGCGCGGGTGCGGAGGTGGCCGTCACGGCCGACCGCGCCGCGGCGCTCGAAGCCGACGGCCTCGTGGTGCCCGGCGTGGGCGCGTTCAAGGCGGTCATGGACCAGCTCCGCGCGGTGCGCGGCGACGAGATCATCGACCGTCGCCTCGCGGGCGGACGCCCCGTGCTCGGCATCTGCGTCGGCATGCAGGTGCTCTTCGAGCACGGCGTCGAGCACGGCGTCGACACCGAAGGGCTCGGTGAGTGGCCCGGCTCCGTGACCCGGCTGCCGGCTCCCGTGCTTCCGCACATGGGCTGGAACACCGTCACGCCCGACGAGGGCTCGGTGCTCTTCCGCGGCATCGAGGAGGAGCGCTTCTACTTCGTGCACTCCTACGCCGCACAGGAGTGGACGCTCGACGTCATGCCGCCGTTCCCGACCCCCCGCCTCACGTGGGGCGAGTACGGGGGCCGATTCCTCGCCGCCGTCGAGAACGGGCCGTTGTCGGCCACGCAGTTCCACCCCGAGAAGTCGGCGGATGCCGGCATCCGCCTGCTCGGCAACTGGCTCTCGACGCTCGGTTGAGCCGTGAGTCGTTCGTCACGTCGGCCCCTCGCTGACGGGACTAGGATGCTGTGACTGTGCCGGCCGCGCGCTTTGCGGCTTCAGATCCGAGGACAGTGATGAGTGAGTTCAACAAGACCCCCCGTCTCGTGCTGCTGCCAGCAGTCGACGTGGCGGGAGGCAAGGCCGTCCGCCTGACGCAGGGGGAGGCGGGCACCGAGACGAACTACGGAGACCCCGTCGACGCCGCCGCCGACTGGGCCGACCAGGGTGCCGAGTGGATCCACCTCGTCGACCTCGACGCGGCGTTCGGCCGCGGGTCGAACGCCGGCATCCTGAAGAAGGTCATCCGGCAGGTGCGCGGGGTCAACGTCGAGCTCTCCGGCGGCATCCGCGACGACGCGTCGCTCGAGCACGCGCTCGAGATCGGCGCCAAGCGCATCAACCTCGGCACCGCCGCGCTCGAGAACCCGGAGTGGGCGGCATCCGTCATCGCGCAGTACGGCGAGGCGATCGCGGTCGGGCTCGACGTGCGCGGCACCACGCTCGCCGCGCGCGGCTGGACGAAGGACGGCGGCGACCTCTGGCAGGTCATGGAGCGACTCGAGGAGGCCGGCGCCGCCCGCTACGTCGTGACCGACGTCACGAAGGACGGCACGCTGCAGGGGCCGAACCTCGACCTGCTCCGCCGGATCACCGAGCGCACGCGCCGTCCCGTCGTGGCATCGGGCGGCGTCTCCAGCCTCGACGACATCGCGGCGCTGCGCGAGCTCGTGCCGCTCGGCGTCGAGGGCGCGATCATCGGCAAGGCGCTCTACGCGGGTGCGTTCACGCTCCCCGAGGCGCTGGATGTCGCGTCCCAGTGACCCGGCCGCGGCCGCGGCCGACTCGGCCGGCCGTCCGTGGGCGGGCAGGTCGTTCGAGTCGAACCCGCACGCGGGCGACGACGGGCGGATGCCGCCGGCGCTCGGCGCCGCACTCGAGCGCTTCCGCGCGGGCGCCGGCGCACAGGCCGACGTCGTCGCGGCGTTCGGACCGTCGCGGCTGCTGATCCCGCTCCTCGCCGAACTGGGCGACGGCGGAGCCGAGATCGGCGCGCGCGGGCTCGCCGTCGACAAGAGCCAGGAGCTCTCGATCGTCACCGTCGAGGGCCCCGACGGGCGGCGCGTGCTGCCCGTCTTCGGCTCGGTGCAGGCGATGTCCGCGTGGAACCCCCTGGCGCGGCCGGTTCCGGCCGACGGCGTGCGGGTCGCGCTCGCCGCAGCCGATGACGGCACCGAGCTCGTCGTGCTCGATCCCGGCTCGGAGACCGAGTTCGTGCTGCGCCGGCCGGCCGTCTGGGCGGTGGCGCAGTCGCAGCCGTGGCGTCCGCCGTTCGAGTCCGACGCGGTCATCGCCGCCTTCGAGCGCTCCGTGTCCTCCGAACTCGCGGTGCTCGGGGTCGACCTGCTCCCCGGCGACCCCGAGGCGCGCCTCCGCGGCCCCGAGCTCGTCGTGCGGCTGCGGCTCGTCGCGGGGCTCACCCGCACCGAGCTCGACGCGACGACGGCGCGCCTCGCGCGTCGCTGGGCGGAGGACGACGCGATCGCGACCGGGGTGGACTCGCTCGTGGTGCGGCTGGTCGGCGACGCCCCGCAGGCCTGATCGGGGTCGTTGACCCGCGCGGCACGCCGGGGGCATGATCGGAGAGCGCGTGAGTCGCGCGGAATCCAGGTGCATGATGTCCTCCGAAGCCGCGGCGGAGCCGCTCGATCCCACTCCCGCGCACGCACCGTACGACGAGGTGCTCGAGCTCGCCGACCGGTACGCGCGCGCCTGGCTCGACTCGGTGCGCGAGCGCCCGATCCCTCCGCGTGCCGGCATCGACGCGGTCATGGACGCCCTCGGGCGCGAGCTGCCCGAGTACGGCGAACCCGCTGCCGACGTGATCACCCGCCTTGCCGAGGGAGCGGAACCCGGACTCATCGCCATCGGCTCCCCGCGGTTCTACGGCTGGGTCATCGGCGGCACGCAGCCGGTGGCGCTCGCCGCGGACTGGCTCGTCTCAACGTGGGACCAGAACTCGGGGCTCCGCACGATCACCCCGGGGGCCGTCGCCGTCGAGGAGATCGCCGCGACCTGGCTCCTCGACCTCCTGAGCCTCCCCGCCGAGAGCGAGGTGGGATTCACCACCGGCGCGACCACGGCGCAGACCGTGTGCATGGCGGCGGCGCGCGACGAGGTGCTGCGGCGCGAGGGGTGGGACGTCGAGCGCGACGGCATGGCCGGCGGCTCGCGCATCCGCTTCATCGTCGGCGAGGAGCGGCACGGCACGGTGGATCTCGCCGGCCGGTACCTCGGGCTCGGGGAGCCGATCGCGGTCGCGAGCGACGACGAGGGCCGCATCCGCGTGGACGCCCTGCGCGAGGAGCTCGCCGCGGGAACCGGGCCGGCGATCGTGGTGCTCCAGGCCGGCAACATCCACTCCGGCGCCTACGATGACTTCCTCGGCGCGATCGCCGTCGCGCACGAGGCGGGCGCGTGGGTCCACATCGACGGGGCGTTCGGCCTCTGGGCCGCGGCATCCCCCCGCCTGCGCCACCTCGTCGCGGGCATGGGCGGCGCCGACTCGTGGAGCACCGACGCGCACAAGACGCTGAGCGTGCCGTACGACTGCGGCATCGCGATCGTGCGCGACGGACGGGCGATGACCGGGGCCCTCAGCATGCACGCGAGCTACCTGCAGGCTACGGAGGTCGGCGCCGACCCGCACGAGAAGGTGCTCGAGCTGTCGCGCCGCGCCCGGGGCATCCCCACCTGGGCCGTCCTGCGATCGCTCGGACGCACGGGGATCGCACGGCTCGTCGAGCAACTCGCGGCATCCGCCCGCATCATCGGCGACGGACTCGCCGAGCTGCCCGGCGTCGAGGTGCTCAACGACGTCGTGTTCACCCAGGTCTGCGTCGCCCTCGAGAGCGACGCCGCGACCGAGGCCCTGAGCGAGCGGCTCTGGGCCGACGGCGAGGTGCTCGCGATGACCTCACGGTGGCACGACCGCGCCGTCGTACGGTTCTCGGTGAGCAACTGGGGCACGGATGCCGCGCAGGCGACGCGCACGGTGGAGGTCGTCGCGCGCACGCTCGCCGCGATCCGGGCGGGGCGGTAGCGAGGAGTATCGGGTCAGCGCCGTGGCCGCCGGCGGCCGCGCACCGATTGCCGGACTGAGCGCACGCCCAGCCGCGGTGTCGGCGGCATCCGCTTGAATGGGGGGATGGCGCACGCGCTCGACTCGTTCACGCCCGCCACCCGGGCGTGGTTCACCGAGTCGTTCGCCGAGCCCACCGCCGTGCAGCGGGGCGCCTGGCGTGCCATCGCGAACCGCGAGCACGCGCTCGTCGTGGCTCCCACCGGTTCGGGCAAGACCCTCGCCGCGTTCCTGTGGGCGATCGACCGCATGCATCGTGCGGGGCCCGAGGCCGCGGCATCCGGCACGCGCGTGCTCTACATCTCGCCGCTGAAGGCGCTCGGCGTCGACGTCGAGCGCAACCTGCGCGCGCCGCTCATCGGCATCGCCCGCACGGCGACGGCGCTCGGCGGCGAGACGCCCGAGGTCACCGTGGGCGTGCGCTCGGGCGATACGACGCCCGCCGAGCGGCGCTCGCTCGTGCAGCGGCCGCCCGAGATCCTCATCACGACCCCCGAGTCGCTGTTCCTGATGCTCACCTCCGCAGCCCGCGAGACCCTCACCGGCGTCGACACCGTGATCGTCGACGAGATCCACGCGCTCGCGGGCACCAAGCGCGGCACCCACCTCGCCCTGTCGCTCGAGCGCCTCGACGAGCTCACCGCCGCGCCCGTGCAGCGCATCGGGCTGTCGGCCACGGTGCGGCCGCATGCCGAGGTCGCCCGCTTCCTCGCGGGCACGCGGCTGGTCACGATCGTCGCCCCGCCGTCGGGCAAGCGGTTCGACCTCAGCGTGCGGGTCCCGGTCGACGACCTCTCCGACCTCGCCGGCGAGTCGGGCGGCGGCTCGATCTGGCCGCACGTCGAGTCGGCCATCCTCGACGAGGTGCTCGCCCACCGGTCGACCATCGTCTTCGCGAATTCGCGGCGCCTCGCCGAGCGGCTGACGGCCCGGCTCAACGAACTCTGGGCCGAGCGCACCGCCGAGCCCGTGCTCGTCGGGGCTGACGACGGCCCGGCCACCGCTTCTGCGGCCGAGGCGGATGCCGCCACGTCCGTCGTGCCCGCCCACCCGCCCGCGCGCGTGGCCGCGGAGCTGCCCGGCGCGTCGGGCCTGACCATGGGCGCCGAGCCGATCATCGCCCGCTCGCACCACGGGTCGGTCAGCAAGGAGGAGCGGGCGCTCGTCGAGGCCGATCTCAAGGGCGGACGCCTCAAGTGCGTCGTCGCCACCTCGAGCCTCGAGCTCGGCATCGACATGGGCGCGGTCGACCTCGTGCTGCAGGTCGAGTCGCCGCCGTCGGTCGCGAGCGGCCTGCAGCGCATCGGCCGTGCGGGCCACCAGGTCGGCGAGGTCTCGAAGGGCGTCCTGTTCCCCAAGCACCGCGCCGACCTGCTGCACTGCGCCGTCGTCGTCGAGCGCATGGCCGCCGGCTCGATCGAGGCGCTCCGCGTCCCGTCGAACCCGCTCGACGTGCTCGCGCAGCAGACCGTCGCGGCGGTCGCCCTCGACGAGTGGGAGGTCGAGCACTGGTTCGACGTCGTGCGGCGCGCGGCGCCCTTCCACGCGCTGCCGCGATCGGCGTTCGACGCGACACTCGACCTCCTCGCGGGCCGCTACCCGTCCGATCGCTTCGGCGAACTCCGCCCGCGCATCGTGTGGGATCGCGACGCCGGTACGATCACGGGCCGGCGCGGCGCCCAGCGGCTCGCCGTCACGAGCGGCGGCACCATCCCCGACCGCGGCATGTTCGGCGTCTTCATGATCGGCGACCAGGGACCGGGTCGACGCGTCGGCGAGCTCGACGAGGAGATGGTCTACGAGTCGCGCGTCGGCGACGTCTTCGCGCTCGGCGCCACGAGCTGGCGCATCCAGGAGATCACGCACGACCGGGTGCTCGTCTCCCCGGCCTTCGGCGAGCCGGGGCGGCTCCCGTTCTGGAAGGGCGACGGCATCGGCCGGCCCGCGGAGCTCGGGGCCGCGATCGGCGGGTTCATCGGCGAGATCGCCGGCGGCGAGGCATCCGTCGCGCTCGAGCGCTGCCGCGCGGCGGGCCTCGACGAGCGGGCGGGTGCCAACCTCGTGGCCTTCATCGCCGACCAGCGCGCGGCGACCAACGTCGTGCCCGACGGCGTGAACCTCGTGGTCGAGCGGTTCCGCGACGAGCTGGGCGACTGGCGCATCGTGCTGCACTCGCCCTACGGCATGCGCGTGCACGCGCCGTGGGCGCTCGCCGTCGACGCCCGGGTGCACGAGCGGTTCGGCGTCGAGTCGAACGCCGTCGCGAGCGACGACGGCATCGTGCTGCGGCTGCCCGACACCGACGAGCAGCCGCCCGGGGCCGAGCTCTTCGACTTCGAGCCGGCCGAGCTGGCGCAGCTGGCCACCGAGCGCGTGGGCGACTCGGCGCTCTTCGCGTCGCGCTTCCGCGAGTGCGCGGCCCGTGCGTTGCTGCTGCCGCGCCAGAACCCCGGGCGCCGCTCGCCGCTGTGGCAGCAGCGCCAACGGGCGTCGCAGCTGCTCGAGGTCGCGCGCGACTTCCCCGACTTCCCGATCGTGCTCGAGGCGGTGCGCGAATGCCTGCAGGACGTGTACGACCTGCCCGCGCTCACCGCGCTCGCGGAGCGCATCCGCTCGCGGCAGGTGCGGTTCGTCGACGTCGCCACCGACGCGCCGAGCCCCTTCGCCGCGAGCCTCCTCTTCGGCTACGTGGGCGCGTTCATGTACGAGGGCGACGCACCGCTCGCCGAGCGTCGCGCCGCCGCGCTCTCGCTCGATCCGAGCCTGCTCGCCGAGCTCCTCGGCACGGTCGAGCTGCGGGAGCTCCTCGATCCGGCCGTCGTCGACGAGGTCGAGCGGATGCTGCAGCACCTGCATCCCGAACGGCTCGCAACGGGCGTCGAGGGCGCCGCCGACCTGCTGCGCGAGCTCGGACCGCTCACGGCCGACGAGGTCGCGCAGCGCACCGACGCGCCGACGGATGCCGCGGCCGCCCTCGCCGAGCTCGTCGCGGCGCGGCGCGCGGCCCGCGTGCGCTTCGCGGGCACCGAGTGGTTCGCTGCGGCAGAAGACGTGAGCCGCCTGCGGGACGCGCTCGGCGTGCCCATCCCGCCGGGGTTGCCCGAGGTCTTCGGCGAACCCGTGCGCGACCCCATCGGCGACCTCGTGAGCCGCTTCGCTCGCACCCACGGCCCGTTCACGGCCCAGGCCGTCGCCGCGCGGTTCGGCATCGGGCCGGCGGTCGCCGCGTCGGCGCTCGCCCGGCTCGCGTCGGAGCGACGTGTCGTCGAGGGGGAGTTCCTGCCGCATGGCTCGGGCGCGGAGTGGTGCGACGCCGAGGTGCTGCGGCGGCTGCGACGCCGCTCGCTCGCCGCACTCCGCGAGGAGGTCGAGCCCGTCGAGCCGCGGGCCTACGCACGGTTCCTGCCGGACTGGCAGCATGTCGGCGGCCGGTTGCGGGGCGTCGACGGGGTCGCCGCGGTCGTCGAGCAGCTCGAGGGCGTGCGCATCCCGGCGTCGGCGTGGGAGTCCTTCGTGCTCCCCGCACGGGTCGGCGACTACCGCCCCGAGATGCTCGACGAGCTCACCGCCTCGGGCGAGGTGCTCTGGACGGGCGCGGGCTCGCTCGCCGGCGACGACGGCTGGGTGAGCCTCCACCTCGCCGACACGGCAGCGCTCACGATGCCGCCGCCCGTGGCCTCTCCGCTCGACCCGCTCGAGACCGAGCTCCTCGCCCTGCTGGGCGGCGGCGGTGCGTACTTCTTCCGCCAGCTCGTCGAGTCGGTGGGTGCGTCCGACGACGGGCCGGTGCTCGACGCCCTGTGGCGGCTCGTGTGGGCCGGCCTCATCACGAACGACACCTTCGCGCCGATCCGCGGACTCCTCACCGGTGGCGGCGCGCACAAGACGAAGGCGCCCGCCCCGCGGGCGCGGCTGCGCGGCCGCTCGCTGTCGCGGCGCGCCCTCGCCGCGAGCGTCGAGTCCGGCCGCAGCGCCGCCCGGT
>NZ_RHHB01000017.1 GCF_003710805.1 Agromyces tardus
CGGCAGCGGCGGGCGCCAGCGCCGGCGGGGGAGCAGGCGCGGGCGCCAGCGGGGGCGCCGTCGCGGGGTCGAACGCGGGCGGCGGCGCCGCGGCATCCGCTGCCCTGACCGGCGCTGAGCGTCGCGCGGCCGAGAAGGAGATCGCGTCGATCGACCGCCGGCTCGAGAAGCTCGCCGCGCAGATCGCCGTGCAGCACGAGAAGCTGGCGCTGCACGACCAGGGCGATTACGTGGGGCTCGGAGTGCTCGGCGACGAGCTCGCGGCTCTCGAGTCCGCGGTGGCCGACCTCGAGACGCGCTGGATCGAGGTTTCCGAGCAGCTCGAGGGATAGCCGCCCGGGATCTCCGACCGGCCGCCCGGGATCGCCGACCGGGCCTCGAGACGCGCTGTGTCGAAGGTCGTGAGCTGGATGCGGCTTGGTCCCGCAGGATCTGTGACCGAGTGTGTCGCCGGGGTCAGGTGAGCGAAGATCCTTCGCATACGGTGGAGATGCGTCCGCGATCGCGGCAACGAAGCCCCCACCGCCACCAGCGGTGGGGTTCGTCATGTCGGGCACCACGCCACCAGCATTCGATCGCGCGCGTCCACGCGAAAGGGAACACAGCATGTCCAGCACCACCACCAAGCTCCTCGCCGCACTCGCTGCGGCACCGCTCGTGCTCGCGCTCGCGGCCTGCGCCCCGGGCGCGGCCGGTGAGGAGGCATCCGACGATGTCGTGACCATCGGGGTCGTCGGCAAGAGCGACCCGCAGTGGCCGGCCTTCGAGCAGGCTGCGGCCGACGCCGGCATCACGGTCGAGCTCGTCGACTTCGCCGACTACACGCAGCCCAACCCGGCGCTCACCGAGGGCGAGCTCGACCTCAACCAGTTCCAGCACATCGTCTACCTCGCCGACTACAACGTGTCGGCCGACGAGGACCTCACGCCGATCGGCGCGACGGCGATCTACCCGCTGGGCCTGTACTCCACGAAGTACGACTCGGTGAAGGACATCCAGGCGGGCGACACCGTCGCCGTGCCCGACGACCCTTCGAACCTCGCGCGCGCACTGCTCGTGCTGCAGTCGGCCGGCCTCATCGAGCTCGACGGCGGCGGCTCGATCTTCTCCACCGTCGCGGACATCGACGAGGCGAAGTCGAAGGTGAAGGTCACCCCGCTCGAGGCGTCGCTCACCGCGACCTCGCTGCCGGATGTCGCGGCCGCGATCATCAACAACGACTTCGTCGAGGACGCGGGCCTCACCTTCGCCGATGCGATCGCGAAGGACGACCCGTCCGACCCGAACGCGCTGCCGTACGTGAACATCTTCGCGGCCCGCGCCGAGGACAAGGACGACGCGACCTACCGGAAGCTCGTCGAGATCTTCCAGACCGACCCCGAGGTGCAGGCGGGCCTGCTCGAGTCGTCGGGCGGCACCGCGGTGGCGCTCACGACCCCGGTGTCCGAGCTCGAGGAGTCGCTCGCGACCGTCGAGGCGGACACGAAGGCGCAGGGCTGATCCCGACCAACGCATCGACGCGCCACGTGTGCGGGTCGAGGAGCCGGCTCCGCCGGAGTCTCGTGGCCGTTCCCTCGGTCTCGAGACGGCCCGACGGCCTCCTCGACCCGCGCGGGCGCGTCGCCGAAGGAGCATCCCCATGGCCCTCGTGAGTCTCGCGAACGTCACCAAGTCGTATCCCTCGCCCGACCGGAAGGGCCCACCGCTCGTCGCCGTCGACGACGTGTCGCTGGACATCGAGGCAGGCGAGGTCACCGGCATCATCGGCTACTCGGGCGCGGGCAAGTCCACGCTCGTGCGGCTCGTCAACGCCCTCGAACCGGCGACGAGCGGGTCGATCCGCATCGACGGCCGTGAGATCACCGGGCTGGCCGAGCGCGAGCTCCGCGACATCCGGCTCGGAATCGGCATGATCTTCCAGCAGTTCAACCTGTTCGACGCGAAGACCGTGCGGGCGAACGTGGCCTACCCGCTCAAGGTCGCCGGCTGGTCGAAGGCCGCGATCGCGGAGCGCGTCGACGAGTTGCTCGACTTCGTCGGCCTCGCCGACAAGGCGCGCAGCCACCCCGACCAGCTCTCGGGCGGCCAGAAGCAGCGGGTGGGCATCGCCCGGGCGCTCGCGACGCGTCCGGCGATCCTGCTCGCCGACGAGGCCACGAGCGCGCTCGACCCGGAGACCACGCACGAGGTGCTCACGCTCCTCAAGCGCGTGAACGAGGAGCACGGCGTCACGATGATCGTCATCACGCACGAGATGGACGTGATCCAGTCGATCGCGACCCGGGTCGCCGTCATGGACGGCGGGCGGGTGATCGAGCACGGGCCCGTGTTCGACGTGTTCTCCGACCCGCGGCATCCGTCGTCGCAGAAGTTCGTGGGGACCGTCGTGAAGGGCATCCCGTCGGCCGCCGAGCTCGCGGTGCTGCGCGAGCGGCACGAGGGCCGGATCGTCACGTTCTCGTTCCGCGACGGCGACGCCTCCCAGGCGCGGGTCTTCGTCGAGCTCGCCGAGGCGGGCCTCGAGTTCGAGCTCGTCTACGGGGGCATCAACGACGTCCGCGGCCGTGCCTTCGGTCACCTCACCCTCGCCATCCGAGGGGCGGATGCCGCGGTCGACGCCGCGCTCGCGACGATCGGCACGCACGCAACCGTGACGGAGGCCAGCTGATGGAGGCCCTCTTCGACCTCGCCCCCGAGTTCTGGCAGGCGGCCGGCGAGACGCTCTACATGGTCGCCCTCACGATGGTGTTCGGCGGCGCGGGCGGCTTCCTGCTCGGCACCGGGCTCTACGCCACGCGTGCGGGCGGACTGCTGCCCAACGCGGGCGCGTACAACGTGCTCAACGTGCTCATCAACTTCTTCCGCCCGATCCCGTTCATCATCTTCATCGCGGCCGTGCAGCCGCTCACGCGCGCCGTGATCGGCACGGGCATCGGCACGAACGCCGCGATCTTCGCCCTCTCGCTCGCGGCGGCGTTCGCGATCGGGCGCATCGTGGAGCAGAACCTGCTCACCGTGCGTCCGGGCGTGATCGAGGCGGCCCGGTCGATGGGGGCGGGGCCCTGGCGCATCCTGCGCACGGTCGTCGTGCCCGAGGCGCTCGGACCGCTCATCCTCGGCTACACGTTCATCGTCGTCGCAGTGATCGACATGACCGCGATGGCCGGGTTCATCGGCGGCGGCGGCCTCGGCTACTTCGCGCAGCTCTACGGGTACCGCCAGTTCGAGCCCGTCGTCACGTGGGCCGCGGTGCTGCTCATCGTGGTGTTCGTGCAGGTCGTGCAGTACGCGGGCAACTGGTTGGCCCGCACGGTGCTGCGGCGGTGATGCGGGGGCGCCTCGCGCTCGACAGCGGCGCGCATCGCGTCGGTGATGTGGACTGTCGAGGGTGAGGTGCTCTGTTCAGAACGGGGCCGACGAGCCCGCGAGCCCGATGTGGCTCAGCGTGCGAGGCTCGGCGCCGTGAACGCCGTGGCGCTGCAGGAATCCGCGGCGGATCGCGGCCCCAGCGACGCCCTACGCGAACCCGAGCGAGAGCTTCCGCAGCAGCGCCGCGAGCCGGCGCTGCTCGGCCGCCGGAAGGCCCTTCAGGAGCTCGGCCTCGGCGTCGACGAGGCGCGTGATCGCGGCATCCACGCGGGTGAGGCCGGCGGCGCTCATCTCCACCAGCACGCCGCGGCCGTCGTGCGGGTCGGTCTGCCGCGTCACGAGGCCGCGCGCGACGAGGCGGTCGATGCGGTTCGTCATCGTGCCGCTCGACACGAGCGTCTGCGTGAGCAGCGCCTTGGGGGAGAGGCGGTAGGGGCTGCCCGCGCGACGAAGCGCCGACAGCACGTCGAACTCCCACGACTCGAGCTCTGAGCGCTCGAAGGCCTGCCGGCGGGCCCGGTCGAGCAGCTTCGAGAGGCGGGCGACGCGCGAGAACACCTGCAGCGGCGCGAAGTCGAGGTCGGGCCGCTCGCGCTCCCAGTCGTCGACGATCCGGTCGACCTCGTCAGCATCCGCCATGCCGCCAGTATCCCATCGGCCCGCTCCCGTCGAGGGGCCCGTCCCGTTGACCGGCCCGTCCCGGTGGGTTCGGGCGGGCGGATGCCGCGTGGCAGACTTGGTGTCGCGTTCGGCGGACCGTCGGCGCGGTCCGCCATGGTGTAACGGCAGCACGACAGCCTTTGGAGCTGTGAGGACCAGGTTCGAATCCTGGTGGCGGAGCATGGACAACAACCTCGCCATCATCGTGCTCGCCGCCGGCCAGGGCACCCGCATGAAGTCAGCTGTTCCGAAGGTGCTGCATCCGCTCGCGGGTGCGCCGATCATCGCGCACGTGCTCGCCACCGCGCGGGCGCTCGACGCGGCGCACGTCGTCGCGGTGGTGCGCCACGAACGCGATCTCGTCGCCGAGGCGATCGAGGCCGAGCTCCCCGGCACGATCATCGTCGACCAGGACGAGGTGCCGGGCACCGGCCGCGCCGTCGAGCAGGCCGTCGTCGCCCTGCCCGACGACTTCGAGGGCGAGGTGCTCGTGCTGAACGGCGACGTGCCGCTCCTCAACGCCTCCACGCTCACCGAGATGCTCGAGCGGCACCGCGCCGACGGCCTCGCCGGCTCGGTGCTCTCCGCTCGCTTCGACGACCCCACGGGGTACGGCCGGATCGTGCGCAATGCCGAGGGCGCCTTCGACCGCATCGTCGAGCAGAAGGACGCCACCGACGACGAGCTCGCGATCGACGAGGTGAACGCGGGCGTCTACGCGTTCGGCGTGAACGCGCTGCGCGACCAGCTCGCGAACCTCACGACCGAGAACTCCCAGGGCGAGAAGTACCTCACCGACGTCATCGCGCACCTGCGCGCGGCGGGCTCGGAGGTCAAGGCGCGACCGGTCTCCGAGCCGTGGCTCGTCGCCGGCATCAACGACCGCGCGCAGCTCTCCGAGACGGCGGCCCGCCTCAACGCGCTCATCGTGCGCGGCTGGCAGCTGAACGGCGTGTCGATCGAGGACCCGGCGACGACGTGGATCGACCTCGCCGTGCGCATCGAGCCCGACGTCACGATCCGCCCGGGCACGCAGCTCAAGGGCGCCACCGCGATCGCGACGGGCGCCGTCGTCGGCCCCGACACGACGCTCGTCGACTGCGAGATCGGCGCGAACGCCGTGGTGAAGCGCACGGATGCCACGCTCGCCGTGATCGGCGAAGGCGCCTCGGTGGGCCCGTTCGCCTACCTCCGGCCCGGCACGCTGCTCGGCGCCGACGGCAAGATCGGCACGTTCGTCGAGACGAAGAACGCCCGGATCGGCGACAGCTCCAAGGTGCCCCACCTGTCGTACGTGGGCGATGCGACGATCGGCGAGGGCTCGAACATCGGCGCCGGCTCGATCTTCGCCAACTACGACGGCGTGAACAAGCACAGCTCGATCATCGGGTCGCAGGTGCGCACGGGGTCGCACGGCGTGTTCGTCGCGCCGATTAGGATTGGGGACGGCGCGTACACCGGCGCCGGAACGGTCGTCCGCAAGGACGTGCCCGCCGGCGCCCTGGCCGTGAACGTGGCACCGCAACGCAACATCGAGGGATGGGTCCTGACGCACCGAGCGGGCACCGCGGCCGCCGATGCGGCCCGGGCCTCCGTCGAGGCCGAGACTCCGGCCGAGGACTGAGACACACGCCGAATCCGGTGGAGAGGACAGCACACATGTCGCAAATCGAGACCACCGGATCGAAGCGCCTCGTGCTCGTGTCGGGCCGCGCGCACCCCGCGCTCGCGACCGAGATCGCGCACGAGCTGGGCGCCGACCTCGTGCCGACCGACGCGCGCACCTTCGCCAACGGCGAGATCTACGCGCGCTATGACGAGAGCGTGCGCGGCTCCGACGCGTTCGTCATCCAGTCGCACACCGCGCCGATCAACGAGTGGCTCATGGAGCAGCTCATCATGGTCGATGCGCTCAAGCGCGCCTCCGCCAAGCGCATCACCGTCGTCTCGCCGTTCTACCCCTACGCCCGGCAGGACAAGAAGGGCCGCGGCCGCGAGCCCATCTCGGCTCGCCTCGTCGCCGACCTCTACAAGGCGGCCGGCGCCGACCGCATCATGTCGGTCGACCTGCACGCGGCGCAGATCCAGGGCTTCTTCGACGGCCCGGTCGACCACCTCTTCGCGATGCCGGTGCTGCTCGAGCACTTCCGCTCGATCCTCGACCCCGAGACGCTCACCGTCGTCTCACCCGACATGGGCCGCGTGCGCGTCGCCGACATCTGGAGCGACAAGCTCGACGCGCCCCTCGCGATCATCCACAAGCGCCGCGACCCGCTCGTGCCGAACCAGGTGTCGGTGCACGAGATCGTCGGCGACGTGAACGGGCGGGTCTGCCTCCTCGTCGACGACCTCATCGACACGGGCCGCACGATCGTGAAGGCCGCCGAGGCGCTCAAGAAGAACGGCGCCATCGGCGTCGTCGTCGCGGCCACTCACGCCGTGTTCTCGAACCCCGCCGTCGAGATCCTGCAGAGCCCGGTGATCGACAAGGTCGTCGTGACCGACACGCTGCCGGTGCCCGAGGAGAAGCGCTGGGATCGCCTCACGGTGCTCCCCATCGCCCCGCTGCTCGCCCGCGCGATCCACGAGGTCTTCGAGGACGGCTCGGTGACGAGCATGTTCGACGGGGCCGCCTGATGACGGATGCCCCGGGGCGTCCCTGGCTCGCGAGCTACGCGCCGGGCGTTCCGCACGAGCTCCCCGACGTCGAGGGCTCGCTGTACGACCTGATCCGCTCCTCGGTCGACCAGTACGGCGACCACGTCGCCCTCGAGTTCTTCGACAAGACCACCACCTACGCGGAGCTCGGCGCCGACATCGAGCGGGCGGCCGAGGGGCTGCGCCTCATGGGCGTGCAGCCGGGCGACCCCGTCGCCATCGTGCTGCCGAACTGCCCCCAGCACATCGTGGCGTTCTACGCCGTGCTGCGGCTCGGGGCGATCGTGGTGGAGCACAACCCGCTCTACACGCCGCGGGAGCTCCGCCACCAGTTCGAAGACCACGGCGCCCGCGTAGTGATCGCGTGGGACAAGGTCGTCGAGACCATCCAGGCGTTCCCCGACGACGTGCGCGTGGCGCACATCGTCTCGGTCGACGTGACGCGGGCGATGCCGTTCCTCACTCGTGCGATGCTGCGGCTGCCCGTGGCCAAGGCCCGCGAGTCGCGGGAGGCGCTCACCACGAAGGTGCGCGGCACCACCCCGTGGGGCGAGCTCGTGGCATCCGCCCCCATCGACCCGCACATCACGTCGCCGGGCGTCGACGACGTCGCCCTCATCCAGTACACGAGCGGCACGACGGGCAGCCCCAAGGGCGCGACCCTCACGCACCGCAACCTGCTCGCGAATGCGGCGCAGTCGCGGGCGTGGGTGCCCGAGATCGAGCGCGGCACGGCCGTGGTGTACGCGGTGCTGCCGATGTTCCACGCGTACGGGCTCACGCTCTGCCTCACCTTCGCGATGAGCATGGGCGCCCGGCTCGTGCTGTTCCCGAAGTTCGACCCCGAGCTCGTGCTCAAGGTCGTCCGCAAGCGCCCGCCCACGTTCCTGCCGGCCGTGCCGCCCATCTACGACCGGCTCACCAAGGCGGCGGCGGCCGCGGGCGTGCCCCTGCGCGGCATCCGTATCGCCATCTCGGGCGCCATGCCGCTCTCGGCCGAGGTCGTCGAGCCCTGGGAGGCCGCGACCGGCGGCTACCTCGTCGAGGGCTACGGGCTGTCGGAGTGCTCGCCCGTGCTCATGGCGAACCCCGTCGCGCCGAACCGCAAGGCCGGCACCGTGGGCCTGCCGCTGCCGGGCACCGAGTGCCGGGTCGTCGATCCCGACGAGCCCACGCGCGACGTCGCACCGGGCACCGAGGGCGAGCTCGTCGTGCGGGGCCCGCAGGTGTTCCAGGGCTACTGGAAGAAGCCCGAGGAGACCGCGGCGGTCTTCGTCGAGGACCCCGCCGGCGGTGCCCCGTGGTTCCGCACGGGCGACATCGTCTCGATCGACGCCGAGGGCTTCGTGCGCATCGTCGACCGCATCAAGGAACTCATCATCACGGGCGGCTTCAACGTCGCGCCGAGCGAGGTCGAGGAGGCGCTGCGGCACCACCCCGACGTCGTCGACGCGGCGGTCGTCGGGCTGCCCGACGAGCGCTCGGGCGAGCAGGTCGTCGCGGTCGTCGTGCTGCGGGAGGGCGCGACGCTCGACGCGGAGGGCATCCGCGCGGTCGCCCGCGAGCACCTCACGGCCTACAAGGTGCCCAAGCGCGTCGTCGCGGCCGACGACCTGCCCCGGTCGCTCATCGGCAAGGTCATCCGTCGCGAGGTGCGCACGGGGCTCCTGAACGCCGAGTCCTGACGTGGCCCCGGGCTTCCTCTCCGACGACACGGCTCGGGCGCTCGCGGCGCTCGTCCGGCTCGAGCAGGCGACGGATGCCGCTCCGCTCGCGCGGTTGCGCGGCATCCGCGAGCTCGCCGCGACCCTCGAGGCCGATCCCGCGGCCCTCGTCGCCGTGCGTGCGGCGCTCGCCGACGGCGCCGGATGGGACGACGTCGCCGAGGCGGCCGGCCTCAGCGCCTCGGCCGCGAAGTACCGCTGGGCGGGCGACGACGACGAGATCGCCGAGCGACACGAGGCGAGCCGGCGCCGCAAGCGCGAGCGGCCGTCGAGCGTCCCCACCGACCTGCCAGGGCTGTCGGTCGCGGAGGCGGCCGCGAAGTTCGGCGTGACCGCGCAGGCGATCTACCAGCGGGTGAATCGCGGGCTGCTCGAGGCGCGCACCGTCGAGCTGCCCGATGGGCGGAAGTACAAGCGGGTGTTCCCCGAGGAGTGAGCTCGGGGACGTGAGCCTCCGGCGTGGACGTCAGGTGTCGCGCTGGCCCGGAAGGGTCGTGCGCGGCAGTGCGGGCATCGGCCCGAGGTTGCCGAGGTACGCGTCGCCGCCCTGTCCGCGCACGTCGTAGCAGAGCCAGCCGGGGCCGCCCTGGGCGAAGAGGTCGAACGCGACACGCGAGGCCGTGGCATCCGCGTCGAAATCGGACACGTAGATCGCGCAGGCGCGCTCGGCCGCCGACCTCGCCACGCTGAACGCGGAGAGCACGAGGGGCAGCACCATCGCGCCGAGCGCGACGAGCACGGTGAGCCGCAGGATGCGCCGCCGCCGCTCGCCGAAGACGGGGCCCTCGTCGAGGGGGCCGTCGTCGATCGGCCCACCGTCGGGCCCACCGTCGATGGGCCTGCCGTCGATGGGTCCTTCGACGGAGTCGAACGGGTCGGACGCCGCGCTGCTCATGCCCCACCCCCGTTGGTCGCCATGACTGAGACGATACCCGCGATGCACGCGAGCAGGGTGGCCGCCGTGAGGCCGGCGAGCGCGCCACGCGGCGGCGTGATCGTGAGCGTGTCGCCCGACAGCTGACGTCGTCGCAGGGTCGCGACGACGATCGCCGCGCCGGCGGTGCCGAAGAGGATCACGCCGACCGAGACGAGCAGCGGCTCCCCTGCGATGAAGCCCGCGCGCACCGACAGCAGTGCGTTCACCGCGAGGGTGAGCGACGTTCGGCTCCATGCGAGCGCCGTGCGTTCGGGCTGGAGGCCCGGATCGCCGGTCGCCGGCACGGAGTGCGCGCTCATCGGGAGTCCGGTCAGGCCACGACGAACAGCACGGCGAGCACCGCTGCGGTGAGGAGGCACACGCCCGCGAGCAGGATCAAGACCCAGCTGAACGGGAGTGGACGGCCGTTGCGGATCGCGATCTCGTTGGCGCGCCACCGCGTGTACGCCACGACGCTCAGCACCGCTGCGGCGACCGCGAGCACGATCGCGAGGATCACGACCGCGAGGCGCGGCTCGAGCCCGCTCGCGAACTGGTGCAGCAGCACGCCGCCCGCGAGGATCGCGAGCGCCGTGCGGATCCACGCGAGGAACGTGCGCTCGTTCGCGAGCGTGAAGCGGTAGTCGGGCTCGTCGCCCTCCTGCCGCCAGGCTGGTTCACGCATCGCCGTCGACCCGTCCTGCCCGCGTCAGTGCGACGAGGGCGTGGTCTCGATCTCGGAGTGGTCGCCCGACCAGAGGGTGTGGAACACGCCGGGCTTGTCGACGCGCCGGTAGGTGTGCGCGCCGAAGAAGTCGCGCTGGCCCTGCACGAGCGAGGCGGGCAGGCGCGGTGCGCGCAGCCCGTCGTAGTACGAGAGCGACGACGAGAACGCCGGGGCGGGGATGCCCGCCTTCGCGGCGATCGCGACCACGTTGCGCCAGGACTCCTGGCTCGCGGCGATCGCGTCGCGGAAGTAGGGTGCCGAGACCAGCACGACGAGGCCCGGGTCCTCGACGTACGCCTCGGTGATGCGGTTGAGGAAGCGCGCACGGATGATGCAGCCCGCACGCCAGATCTTCGCGATCTCTCCCTTGTCGATGTTCCAGCCGAACTGCTCGGCGCCCGCGACGATCTCGTCGAAGCCCTGCGAGTAGGCGATGATCTTCGACGCGTAGAGCGCGCGCCGCACGTCCTCGACGAACGCGTCGTGGTCGGCCGGGTCGACCGACCACGGCTGGGCGGGGCCGGGCAGGCCGGCGGCGGCCTCGCGCTGGGCGCGCTTGGAGGAGAGGCTGCGCGCGAACACGGCCTCGGCGATGCCCGAGGTCGGCACGCCGAGCTCGAGGGCGTTCTGCACGGTCCAGGCGCCGGTGCCCTTGGCGCCCGCCTCGTCGAGGATGACGTCAACGAGCGGCTCGCCGGTCGCGGCATCCGTCTGGCGCAGCACCTCTGCGGTGATCTCGATGAGGTAGCTCTCGAGCTCGCCGGTGTTCCACTCGGCGAAGATGTCGGCGATCTCGGCGGGCGACTTGCCCGTGCCCTGGCGGATGAGGTCGTAGGCCTCGGCGATGAGCTGCATGTCGGCGTACTCGATGCCGTTGTGCACCATCTTCACGAAATGGCCGGCGCCGTCGGTGCCGACGTGGGTGACGCACGGCTCGCCGTCGGCGACCGCGGCGATCGACGCGAGGATCGGGCCGAGCGTCTCGTAGGCCTCGGCGGTGCCGCCGGGCATGATCGAGGGGCCGTTCAGCGCGCCCTCCTCGCCGCCCGAGATGCCGGTGCCCACGAAGTGGATGCCGGTCGTGGAGATCTCGGCCTCGCGGCGGATGGTGTCGTGGAAGTTCGCGTTGCCGCCGTCGACGATGATGTCGCCCGGCTCGAAGCGCTTCACGAGCTCGGAGATGACGGCGTCGGTGCCCTTGCCCGCCTGCACCATGATGATCGCGGTGCGAGGCTTGGCGAGCGACGCGACGAACTCGTCGTAGGCCTCGGCGGCGACGAAGCCCGCCTCGGGGTGCTCGGAGACGAGCGTCTGCGTGCGCTCGGGGGAGCGGTTGAACACGGCGACCGTGTTGCCCTCGCGGCTCGCGAGGTTGCGGGCGAGGTTCGACCCCATGACCGCGAGTCCCACGACGCCGATGTTTGCAGTTCCGTTTTCAGGCACGAAGCTCTCCTCGAGAAGTTCAGGGGGTCGCCTCCAGCGTACTGTGAGCCCGGCTCACCGTTGCGCCCTGTTGCGGTGAGCGGTTGCGGTGAGCCGTTGCGGTACGCGCTGCCGCGCGCGGGGCGACGCGGCTCCTGCGACCGCGAAGCCGTGAGGCTGGTAGACTGACCCACTGAACTTCGGCGAGGGATGTCGCGGGGCTCGGTCTTCCGGGTGCGACATCCGTGATCGACGCGGTGGAAGCAGGCTTCACGGCTGTTCCTCACGCTACAGCGCAACCCATTGCCGTGCGTTCGAGTTGACATTTCAGATACCGATCTGGGCCGAGAGCCCGCAAGGAGCCATCACCATGGACGAAGACAACAAGGTCGTCGCCGACGCGCGCGAGTCGTTCGGCAAGGGCGCTGCGCGCAAGATCCGCGCCGCCGGCAAGATCCCCGCGGTGGTCTACGGCCACGGCACCGACCCCCAGCACATCACCCTCCCGGCCCACCAGGTCGGCCTGCTCATCCGCAAGGCGAACGCCGTGCTCGACCTGCAGATCGCGGGCAAGAGCCAGCTCGCGCTCGTCAAGGACGTGCAGAAGGACCCCGTGCACCAGATCATCGAGCACCTCGACCTCATCGTCATCCGCCGCGGTGAGAAGGTCCAGGTCGAGGTCCCCGTGCACCTCGAGGGCGAGTCGTACTCGGGCACCATCGCCGACCTCGACGCCAAGACCCTCCTGCTCGAGGTCGAGGCCACCCACATCCCCGAGTCGATCGTCGTGTCGGTCGAGGGCCTCGAGGAGGGCACCCAGATCCACGCGAAGGACGTCGAGCTGCCCAAGGGCGCGACGCTCGTGAGCGACGACGAGACGCTCGTCGTGCTCGTGCACGTGCCCCAGAAGGTCGACCTCGGTGAGGAGGCGGCCGAGGCCGCCGCCGCCGAGGCCGCCGCAGAGGCTCCCGCCGAGGCGCCCTCGGAGGAGTCGGCCGAGTAGGTCGTTCCGCGGAGGGCCCGCGGCGCCGCATCCGGGTACGCTCGGGATGCGGGCCGCGGGCCCTTCGCCGTCTCGGTCGCACGATCCGGCACACGCACGACAGCGATCACGCGCGCGACATCCGCACACGCGAACAGCGATCGCACGCACGACATCCAGTACACGCACGACGCGCTCGGGAGGGCCGATGGGATTCCTCGACCGGTTCCGGCGCCCCCGGAAGGACGAGACCGTGGCCGAGAACACCTGGCTCGTGGTCGGCCTCGGCAACCCCGGCGCCCAGTACGCGGGCAACCGCCACAACGTGGGCCAGATGGTGGCCGACGAGCTCGCCGGCCGGCTCGGCACGAGCTTCAAGACCCACAAGACGCCGTCGCGCGTCGCCGAGGGCTTCCTGCGACCGGGCGGGCCGAAGCTCATCCTCGCGAAGCCCAACAGCTACATGAACACCTCGGGCGGCCCCGTGTCGGCGCTCCTCAAGTTCTACTCGGTCCCCGTCGACCGCCTCATCGTGGTGCACGACGAACTGGACATCCCCTTCGACACCGTTCGGCTGAAGCGCGGTGGCGGCCACGGCGGCCACAACGGCCTCCGCGACATCCAGAAGGCCGCGGGCTCGCCCGACTTCACGCGCGTGCGCGTGGGCATCGGGCGCCCACCGGGCCGCCAGGACGCGGCCGACTTCGTGCTCAAGGACTTCGCCGGCGCCGAGCGCCAGGCGCTGCCGAGCCTGCTGTCGGATGCCGCGGACGCCGTCGAGGCGATCGCGAGCGACGGCCTCGTGGCCGCCCAGCAGCGGTTCCACTCGCCGGCGTAGGCGCACGAGACCTGCGGCCGACACGCTCCGCGCGAGCGGCCTCGGTTGCGCGTGCGGTCCGATCTCAGATGAGGCCGCGCAGGAACTCCTCCGGCGTCGCGCCGGCTGCGCGTGCGCGCTCGAGGAGCCGGGTGTGCTCGCCGTCGGTGAGCTCGAGCGTCATCGTGAGCCACTCGGCGGCCGGGTCCTCGAAGTCGAAGAGCGCGGCGTCGGCGGGGCTGCGGTCGTCACGGTCGATGCGCGCGGCGGATGCGGAGGCGGCGGATGCGGAGGCGGCGGATGCGGTGCCCGCTGCCGGCGCGGCGAGCGCAGCGGCATCCGGCAGCGCGAGGCCACCCTGAACGAGGACGTCGCGCGTCCACCCCGGACCGACGGGGACCTCGAGCCGGCTGCGGAACGCCTCGGCGACCGCGCGCGCCCGCGTGTCGGCCGCTTCGTTGAGCGGGTGGCCGATGTGGCCGCGCACCCACTCGAAGCGGTAGCGGCGGCCGGCGATGACGGCGTCGAGCTCCTGGATGAGCTCGAGGTTGAGCACGGGCGAGCCGTCGGCCTTGCGCCAGCCCTTGCGCTTCCAGCCCGCCATCCACTTCGTGACGGTGTTGATCACGTACTGGCTGTCGCACTGCACGTGCAGCTCGTCGTCGAGGTGCGCGGTCGCGCGGAAGAGCTCGAGCACCGCCGTGAGCTCGCCCTGGTTGTTGGTGGCGTGCGGCCAGCCGCCTGCGGCCCAGCAGTCGTCGTCGACGTACCAGGCCCAGCCGGCGGGGCCGGGGTTGCCGAGTGCGGATCCGTCGGCTGCGGCTGTGATCACGATGATGCCTCCAGGGTGGTCGGGTCGGTGGCCATGCTATCCGGCGCCGCCGACCACGCAGGGCTCCACGGATGCCGCAGGCCCCACGCTCGCGCCGGGCCCGCTGTCAGGGGCCCCGCGTAGACTCGTACGGTGATCCTGCAGGGCTTGAACGCGGCGCTTTCGCGCGCCTCCACGATCGACCGAGCCCTCGCAGAGGCCCGGCGCAACGCCGACTTCTCGGCGCCGGCGGGGCTCGACGTCCCGCTCCTCGCCGCGCTCCTCACCCGCCGCGTCGAGGCGGGCCTGCCCGCCGCCCTCTTCGTCGTCACCGCGACGAGCCGCGAGGGGGAGTCGGTGCGGGCCTCGCTCGCGCCGTACCTCGACGGCGCCGAGATCCTCGAATTCCCTGCTTGGGAGACGCTGCCGCACGAGCGCCTGAGCCCGAGCGCCGAGACCGTCGGGCGCCGGCTGCACGCGCTGCGGCGCATGCACGACTGGGCTGCGGCGGGGTCGCGGCATCCGCTCGTCGTGGTCGCCTCGGTGCGTTCTGCGCTGCAGCCGCTCGCCGACAACCTCGCGGGCCTCGCGCCCATCGAGCTCGTGAAGGGAGGCCGCGGGCACGACCTCTCCGCGATCGCGGCGCAGCTCGTCGACCTCGCGTACAGCCGGGTCGACATGGTGTCGCGGCGCGGCGAGTTCGCGGTGCGCGGCGGCATCCTCGACGTCTTCCCGCCCACGGCCGATCACCCCGTGCGGGTCGAGTTCTTCGGCGACGAGGTCGACGAGCTGCGCGCATTCTCAGTGGCCGACCAGCGGTCGCTGCCGCAGGTCGTCGAGCGCGTCTCCCTCGCGCCGAGCCGCGAGCTGCTGCTCACCGAGCCGGTGCGCCAGCGCGCCCGCGAGATGGTGCACGAGTTCCCGAGCCTGTCGGGCATGCTCGAGCGCATCGCCGAGGGCATCCCCGTCGAGGGCATGGAGTCGCTCGCGCCGGCGCTGCTCGAACGGCTCGTTCCCGTCACCCACTACCTGCCCGCGGGGGCGGCCGTCGCCGTGCTCGCGCCCGAGCGCGTCGCGTCGCGCGCCGTCAGCCTCGGCGAGACCAACCGCGAGTTCCTCTCGGCGGCGTGGACCGCGGCGACCGCGGGCGCCGAGGCGCCCATCGACCTCGCCGCGGGCGACTTCCTCACGATGCGCGACCTGCGCGAGTCCGCGCTGTTCAGCGCGCCCGGCGAGCCCGACGCCCAGCGTGTGTGGTGGACGTTCTCGAGCTTCGACCAGGGCGACGCCGCCGAGGTCGTCTCGGCTGCGGGCGGCGCCGCAGGGGGTGCAGCGGCAGCGGTCGCAGGCGCGCCGGGCCCGGATGCCGCGTACGTCCGCGTCGCCGCGAACGCGATGCCGAGCTTCCAGGGCAACGTCGAGGGCGCGATCGCGCACGCCGCCGAACGCCTCGCCGAGGGATGGAGCGTCGTCGTGGCATCCGCAGGGCACGGCCTCGTCGAGCGCGCCCGCGACGTGCTCGCCGAGCACGGCCTCGCCGCGCGCATCGTCGACGCGGTGCCCGCGACGCTCGAGCCGGGAGTCGCGTTCCTCGTGCAGGCCGAGGCCGCGCGCGGGTTCGAGGTGCCCGAGGCCAAGGTCGCGCTCATCTCCGAGGCCGAGTTCTACGGCCGCTCCGCGGGCTACGACCCGCGCCAGGGCAAGAAGCTCGCGAGCCGCCGTCGCAACGTCGTCGACCCGCTGCAGCTCAAGGCCGGCGACTACGTCGTGCACCAGACGCACGGCATCGGCCGGTTCGTCGAGATGGTGCAGCGCCAGGTCGCCACGGGCTCGAGGCCCACGGGGCCGAGCCGCACGGCCGGCATCGCGCAGGCGCCGACCGCCGTGCGCGAGTACCTCGTGCTCGAGTACGCGCCGTCGAAGCGCGGGCAGCCGGGCGACAAGCTGTTCGTGCCCACGGACCAGCTCGACCTCCTCAGCCGCTACGTCGGCGGCGAGGCACCGTCGCTCTCGAGGATGGGCGGCAGCGACTGGGCGCAGGCGAAGAGCAAGGCCCGCAGGGCGGTGCGCGACATCGCCGTCGAGCTCGTGAAGCTCTACTCGGCCCGCATGGCGGCGAAGGGGCATGCCTTCGGCCCCGACACCCCGTGGCAGCACGAGCTCGAGGAGGCGTTCCCCTTCGCCGAGACGCCCGACCAGCTGCAGACGATCGACGAGGTCAAGGCCGACATGGAGCGGCCCATCCCCATGGACCGCCTGCTCGCCGGCGACGTGGGCTTCGGCAAGACCGAGGTCGCCGTGCGCGCCGCGTTCAAGGCCATTCAAGACGGCAAGCAGGTGGCGATGCTCGTGCCCACCACCCTGCTCGTGCGGCAGCACCTCGAGACCTTCAACGAGCGCTTCGCGGGCTTCCCCGTGCACGTGCGCGCGCTCTCGCGGTTCCAGACCGACAAGGAGGTGCGCGAGACGGTCGCGGGGCTCGCCGACGGCACGATCGACATGGTCATCGGCACGCACCGCATCCTCACCGAGCAGATCCGGTTCAAGGACGTCGGGCTCCTCATCATCGACGAGGAGCAGCGGTTCGGCGTCGAGCACAAGGACGCGCTCAAGAAGCTCAAGACCAACGTCGACATCCTCGCGATGAGCGCCACGCCGATCCCCCGCACGCTCGAGATGGCGGTCACCGGCATCCGAGAGATGTCGACCCTCGCGACGCCGCCCGAGGACCGCCACCCGATCCTCACGTTCGTCGGCCCCTACTCCGACCAGCAGGTGGCGGCCGCGATCCGCCGCGAAATGCTCCGCGAGGGGCAGGTCTTCTTCGTGCACAACCGCGTCTCGTCGATCAACCGCGTCGCCGCGCAGATCTCCGAGCTCGTGCCCGAGGCGCGCATCGCCGTTGCGCACGGCCAGCTCAACGAGCACGTGCTCGAGCAGATCGTCGTCGACTTCTGGGAGCGCAAGTTCGACGTGCTCGTCTCGACGACGATCATCGAGACCGGCCTCGACATCACCAACGCGAACACGATCATCATCGACCGCGCCGACAAGTACGGGCTCTCGCAGCTGCACCAGCTGCGCGGCCGCGTGGGCCGCGGTCGCGAGCGCGCCTACGCCTACTTCCTGTGGGATCCGCTGAAGCCGCTCTCCGAGACCGCCCACGACCGGCTCGACACCATCGCGGCGAACAACGAGCTCGGCAGCGGCATGCAGGTGGCCCTGAAAGACCTGGAGATCCGCGGCGCAGGCAACCTGCTCGGCGCCGAGCAGGCCGGGCACATCGCCGGCGTCGGCTTCGACCTCTACCTGCGCATGATCGGCGAGGCGGTGTCGGCGTTCCGCGGCGACGTGGCCGAAGGACAGACCGAGCTGCGGCTCGAGCTGCCCGTCGACGCGCACATCCCCGAAGAGTACGTCGACAGCGAGCGCCTGCGGCTCGAGGCCTACCAGAAGCTCTCGGCCGCGAGCGGTCCCGCCGCACGGGACGAGCAGATCGACCAGGTGCTCGAGGAGCTCGTCGACCGCTACGGCGAACCGCCCGAGGCGGTCGTGAACCTCATCGCGATCTCGCGGCTGCGCCGCCACGCGCAGCGCGCGGGCCTCTCCGACGTCATCGCCACGGGCTCGAAGCTGCGCATCGCCCCCGCGAACATCCCCGACTCCCGGCGCGTGCGGCTCGAGCGCATGTACCCGGGCGCCCGGCACTTCGCCCAGAACGACGTCATCCTCGTGCCGTTCCCCGTGGTGAACGGCGAGCTCCCGGGCGACGCCGACCTCATCGACTGGGTGTCGCGGCTCGTCACGGCGATCTTCCCACTGCCGGAGGCCGCCGAGGCATCCGCCACCGCCTGAGCCACCGGCGAGCGGATGCCGCGGCCGCCGCGCCGTCCGATCAGAGCAGGAACGCAGCGGCGAACAGGCCCGTCGTCGTCATCGTGATCGTGTACGGCAGCGCCATCCACAGCATCCGCACGTAGCCGAGCCGGATGAGCGGCGCGAGTGCGGAGGTGAGGAGGAACAGGAACGCGGCTTGGCCGTTGGGCGTCGCGATGCTCGGGATGTTCGTGCCCGCATTCACGACGATCGCGAGGGAGTCGAACTGCTCGCGCGTGATCGTCCCTGCGTCGAAGGCGTCGGCGATCTCGGTGATGTACACGGTCGCGACGAAGACGTTGTCGCTGATGGCGGAGAGCGCGCCCGCCGCGACGAACAGGAGCGTGCCCTGCTGCGGTCCGTCCTGAGCGAGCACGAAGTCGATCACGGGCGTGAACAGGCCCTGGTCGTGGATGATGGCGACGATCACGAAGAATGTCACCAGCAGGGCGGTGAACGGAAGCGCATCCTGGAAGGCGCGCCCGAGCGCGTGCTCGTCGATCACGCCGGTGAACGCCGTCACGACGATGATCACCATGAGGCCGACGAGCCCGACCTCCGCGAGCTGGAACGCGAGCGCGAGCACGAGGGCCACGCCGGTCAGGGCCTGGACGGCGAGCCTCGCCCGTCGGCGCGGACTGCGATTCGCCGACTCCCGGCGTTCCCACCGCTCCATGACCTCGCGCACGGACGCCGGCAGCTCCACGCCGTACCCGAACCACCCGGTCTTCTCGAGGAGGACCGTGGTGAGCACGCCCGCGAGGAGCACGGGCAGCGAGACGGGCAGCATCCGCACGAAGAACTCGCCGAACCCCCAGCCGAGGAGCTTGCCGATGAGGAGGTTCTGCGGCTCGCCGACCAGGGTGGCGAGTCCGCCGATGGCCGTGCCGACGGCGGCGTGCATCATCATGTTGCGCAGGAAGCCCCGGAACCGATCGAGGTCGCCCGTGAGCGGGTCGTGCACGAGCTCGTCGTCGGCGTGGTCGTGGTCGTCGTCGATGCCGCGATCCGACGCGAATCGGTGGTACACCGAGTACAGCCCCGTCGCGACGGCGATGATCACGGCGACCACCGTGAGCGCGTCGAGGAACGCCGAGAGCAGCGCGGCGGCGCCGACGAACGTGAGCGAGAGCAGGAGCTTCGACCGCACCGCGACGAGCAGCTTCGTGAACACCAGCAGCAGCAGGTCGCGCATGAAGTAGATGCCCGCGACCATGAAGATCAGCAGCAGGATGACGGAGAAGTTCTCCGCCGTCTGGCGGTACACGCTCTCGGCGCTCGTCATGCCGAGCAGGACTCCCTCGATCGCGAGCAGGCCCCCGGGCTGCAGCGGGTAGCACTTCAGCGCCATCGCGAGCGCGAAGATGAACTCCGCGACGAACAACCACCCCGTGACGAACGGGCCGAGGGCGAGGAGGCTGAGCGGATTGACGACGAGGAATGCGGCGATCGTCGCCTTGTACCAGGCGGGCGCGTCACCGAGGAAGTTCCGCCTCGTGGCGCCCCAATAGACCCGAAGCCTCGCGATGCCGGTCGATCCGTGCTGTGTCGTGTCCATGGGGCGCCTCAGTGCGCGAAGGCGCCACCGGCACCGGGCCGCTCGCCGAGCCGCCGGTATCGCCGTGACTGCAGTGTGAGCGCGACGATCGACACGACGATCGCCAGACCGGATCCGAGGAGCACGGCGAGCGTGCCCTGGTCGATGACTCCCGGCAGGTCGGCGAATGCCAGCTCGTTCATGAGCAGCGACACCGTGAATCCGATGCCGCCCAGGGCGCCGACGACTGCGAGGTCGCGAAGGGTGAGCGGCGTACCGGAGCTGCGACGGACGACGAGCCCGCCGAGCCCGCCCGCGAGCAGGATGCCGATGAGCTTCCCGACGGGAAGCGCGAGGGCGATGCCCCAGAACGCCGGGTCGAGCTCGCTCGGGCTCACCTGCGGAATGGGCACCATGGCCGCGGTGAACGCGAAGAGCGGGAGGATGACGCCGTTCGAGACGGGCTCGAGGGCGTGCGCGGCGCGCCCGCCCGGCCGCCGCGCCATGACGAGGCCGAGGGCCACGCCGGCGATCGTGGCGTGCACGCCCGACTGGTAGACGAAGTACCAGGCCACGATCCACAGCGCGACGAGCGCGACGGTGATCGGCCATTGCGGCCGCCGCGACAGGATCCACGCCGAGCGCGGCTTGAGGACGCGGCTCACGACGCCGAACAGCACGATCGCGATCGCCGCGAATCCGAGCGACGCGAAGTCGGCGTCGGTCGTGAAGAAGAACGCGATGATGAGGATGGCGATGAGGTCGTCGAGCACCGCGAGGGCCAGCAGGAACACCCGCACGCGGGTGGGGATGAAACGGCCGAAGACCGCGAGCACGCCCAAGGCGAAGGCGATGTCGGTGGCGGTCGGGATCGGCCAGCCCTCTGCCGTCTCGGTGCCGGCCGTGAAGGCGAGGAAGATCGCCGCCGGAACGACGACGCCGCCCACCGCTGCGATCGCGGGGAGGAGCGCCTTGGAGAGCGAATTGAGCTCGCCGACCACGAGCTCCCGCTTGAGTTCGACGGCGACGATGAAGAAGAAGACCGCGAGCAGCCCGT
Source organism: Agromyces tardus (assembly GCF_003710805.1). Classification (GTDB taxonomy): domain Bacteria; phylum Actinomycetota; class Actinomycetes; order Actinomycetales; family Microbacteriaceae; genus Agromyces; species Agromyces tardus. The sequence goes on from NZ_RHHB01000017.1 coordinate 20,557, forward strand.
CGCTGATCCAGTGCCCCGCCGAGAGGTCGAGGCCGAGCCAGGGCAGGTCGAGGTGCGCGTTCTTCACCTCGATGAGCCCCCGTCCGAACGACAGGTTCGCGACGAGGAGGCCGAGCACGGCGGCGGTGAGGAGGAGCGCGGCGGACCAGCGCTCGGAGCGGAGGAAGTTCATGGGACTCCAGTTCGGCAGTCTCGACATTCCGCATGCGGCGGGGCGAGGCAACGGTCGTGTCGGCGGTGCACCCGCCGGCCGACCAGACTTCCCGGCTCTCCGCGGTCAATCCTAGCGAGCGCCCTGCACCGGGCGCCTACCATTGCTGCAACGGCGGCCACCCGGGCTCGTCGGCACCGTGGAGGGAGCGAACGTGGGCGACATCCGAACGGGAGCCGAGGCGCCGTCGGCTGCGGTGCCGCCGCCCGCTGCTGCGCCGCCCGCTGCCGCAGTGCCGTCGGCCGCCGTGCCGCTGCCCGGCGCCGACGCGGCCACCCGCCTCGACGAGCTCATCGCGACGGTCGCGTTCCTGCGCGCCCCCGGCGGGTGCCCGTGGGACGCCGAGCAGACCCACGAGAGCCTTGTGCAGTACCTCGTCGAGGAGAGCTGGGAGCTCATCGACGCGATTGAGTCCGGCGACCGCGACGAGATGATCGAGGAGCTCGGCGACGTGCTCTACCAGGTGCTCTTCCACGCCGACCTGGCCGCGCACACCGACGGGGAGCGCTTCGACATCCAGGACGTCGCCGCGCACATGACGCGCAAGATGGTGTCGCGGCACCCGCATGTCTTCGGCGGCGACCGCGAGGCCTCGAGCGCCGACGACGTCGTCGCGTTCTGGGACGACCTCAAGGCCGACGAGAAGCCCCACCGCACGAGCGTGCTCGACGGCATCCCGCGCGGCATGCCCGCGCTCGCGCTCGCGCAGAAGGTGCTCGGCAAGGCCGAGAAGGTGGGCGTCGTGCGGGCGATCGAGCCATCGGATGCCGCAGCCGAGACCGAGGTGGCCGCGAACCTGTTCGCCGACGAGTCCGAGCTCGGTGCCGCGCTGCTCGCGACGGTCGCGGCCGCGCGAGCGCAGGGACTCGACGCCGAGCGCGCGTTGCGGCACGCCGTGCGCGGGCTCGAGGACGAGGTGCGCGCGGCCGAGGCTGCGGCCGCGCAGGACTGAGCGCGGCGGGGTCGCGGATGCCGCGCGGCGGGCGTACCGTCGGCTGCATGGCCATCACCGATGAACGCCTCGCCGCCTTCTTCGCGACCTATGCCGACGCCCTCCGCGACTTCGACGCGGAGGCGATCGCCCGGCTGTGGGGCCTGCCCGGCATGATCGTCACCGACGAGTTCGCCGGCGCGCTCGAGAGCCGCGCCGACATGGCCGCAGGCCTGGCCTCGTCGTTCCCGCTCTACAAGCTGCTCGGACTCGCCTCCGCGGTGCCCGAGCTCCGCACCGCGAACGACCTCACCGACCGGATCGCCCTCGTCGGGGTGCGCTGGTCGTACCGCGACGAGGCAGCCGAGGAGATCGTGACGACCGACTACGAGTACCTCGTGCGCGACGACGCCGACGGCCTGCACGTCTACGTGGCGGTGGGGATCGACGAGGCGGAGGCGCTCGCGCGGGCGGCCGCGGAACGCGGCGTCGACCTCGACCTGTTCGGCTGACGCGCAGGGTGCCGACGCGCGGGGCCCCGTCGCGCGGGGTGCTGCCGGGCGGCGCGTCGCCGGTGCGAGCGGCCGCAACCGCGGCCCGCGCCATGGGCCGCTCGCGTGTGCTGGAAGAATGGACGGCATGGCCGCATCCGTCACCCCTCCGCGCGGCATGCGCGACTTCCTCCCCGCCGAGAAGGCCCGGCGCGAGCACGCCCTCGGCGTGATCCGCGGCGTCTACGCGGCACACGGCTTCGACGAGATCGAGACGCCCGTGATGGAGGATTCGCACCGGCTGCACGCCGGCCTCGGCGGCGACAACGAGAAGCTCGCGTTCGCGGTGATGAAGCGCGGCCTGACCGCCGACGACCTGGCCGGGGCCGCGGCATCCGGCGATGCCCTCTCGCTCGCCGACCTCGGGCTGCGCTACGACCTCACGGTGCCGCTCGCGCGGTTCTACGCGACCCACCGTGCCGCGCTGCCGCCCGTGTTCCGAGCGATCCAGATCGCGCCGGTGTGGCGCGCCGAGCGCCCGCAGAAGGGCCGCTACCGCCAGTTCGTGCAGTGCGACATCGACATCATCGGCGAGGCCGGACCCCTCGCCGAGCTCGAGCTGCTCACCGCCACGGCCGCGACGCTCGACGCGCTCGGCCTCGCCGGCTGCGTCATCCGCATCAACGACCGGCGCATCCTCTCGGCGATCCTCGCCTCGTGGGGCGTGCCCGAGGAGCTGCGCGAGCGCGCGCTCATCACGATCGACAAGCTCGACAAGATCGGCACCGCCGGCGTCGCGGCCGAGCTGCGGGAGCACGGCATCGTCGGCTCAGGCGCAAGCGTGCCGGATGTCGCGGCCGAGCTCGAGGCGCTCATGGCCGCCGACTGGCACCTGCTCGACGGCGTCGTCGCGCCGCCCGCCTGGCTCGACCAGGCGGCCTACGCCGACCTGCTCGCGCTGCGCGCCGCCCTCCCCGGCGCCGCGATCGAGTTCGACCCCACCCTCGTGCGCGGGATGGGCTACTACACGGGCACGATCTTCGAGATCGCCCACCCCGACCTCGGCTACTCGCTCGGCGGCGGCGGCCGGTACGACCACATGATCGGGCGCTTCCTCGGGCAGGAGGTGCCCGCGTGCGGGTTCTCCATCGGCTTCGAGCGCATCGTCGACCTGCTCGAGATGCGCGACGGCGCGCGCCCCCGCGCGGTCGTGCTCGTCTACGATGCGGATGTCGCGCCCGCGACGCTGCTCGGCCTCAAGCACGAGCTCGTGGCATCCGGCGCTCGCGTGCGCTTCGAGCGCCGCGTCAAGAACCTGCGGGCACTGCTCGACCGCGTGACCGCCGACGGCTTCGACGTCTTCGCGAACGTCACGGCCGACACGACGGATGCCTCGTCGCTCGCGTTCCGCGAGCTCGGGAACTGACCCCCGTCGTCCGGGGTGCCGTGACCCGCGTCCGTCGTGCCATGCTCGTCGCATGACCTCGGACGCGGCGACCCCCGATCACGCGCGCGACGCCGGCCCGCTCATCACGGTCGTGATCCCGCTGCACGATCGCGGACGCTACATCGCCGAGACCCTGCAGGGCGTGCTCGCGCAGGGATTCCGCCGACTCGAGGTCATCGTCGTCGACGACGCCTCGACCGACGACGGGCCCGAGGTGGTGCAGGGCTTCCTCTCGGACCCGAGGCTCACGCTCGTGCTGCGGACGCACGGGGGCGTCGCGGCGGCGCGCAACGCCGGGGCGGCGCTCGCGGCGGACTCGAGCGAGTACCTGCTGTTCATGGACGACGACGACGTCGCCGCTCCCGACCTCCTCGAGTCCCTCCTCGCGGCGCTCCAGGCGCATCCCGAGGCGTGCGGGGCGTTCGCGCGCGCCGAGTTCATCGACTCCGACGGCGGGCCGGTGCACCCGGGCGCATTCCGCGACCAGATGATCGGGCGCGAACGGCTCGGCCTCGCCGACGGAGCGACGTCCGGTCCCTACCGGGGCCTCGACCAGGTGTTCCTCGCCACGCCCGTCGTGCCGATGGGCACCCTGCTCGTGCGGCGCGCGGCGTTCGAGGCGACGGGCGGCTTCGACCCGACGTTCGTCGTCGGGCAGGACTGGGAGTTCACGATCCGGCTCGTGCGTCAGGCGCCGCTCGTGCTCGTCGACCGCGCGCTCGTGGCGTACCGGCGGCACAGCGGGAACGCCTCCGCCAACCGCGTCCGCGACATCCAGACCGCCCGTCGCGTGTGGGCGACGGCGTACCACTCGCCCGACAACTCCCGGGAGGACGCCGCCCTCCTCGCCTCCGTCTGGCGCAGACACCAGCGGCGCACCGCGGTGCGCAAGGTCGCACAGGGGCGCGCGATGCTGCGGCAACGGCACGTCGTCTCGGGGCTCGGTCGCATCGCCGACGGCATGGCGCACCGACTGCTCCGGCGGCCGCCGCGGATCTGGAGGCGTCCGGTGCCCGGCTCGAGCCGCCCGGCGACCCAGACCACCATCGCCATCCGGCGCGGACCCCTCGGCGCCCGGTCCGACCGCCCGCGCGACATACGCGAGACGGCCTCGGATACAGGGTCCTAGACTGTCCTGCGGGCCACGACGGAGTCGTCCAACGCACACCCCCATCACAGAGGAGTTCACTGTGGCATTCATCGAAGCTGTCGGCGCTCGCGAGATCCTGGACTCGCGCGGCAACCCCACCGTCGAGGTCGAGGTGCTGCTCGACGACGGCACCCTCGCCCGTGCGGCCGTCCCCTCGGGTGCCTCCACCGGCGCCTTCGAGGCGTACGAGCTGCGCGACGGCGACAAGGACCGCTACCTCGGCAAGGGCGTGCAGAAGGCCGTCGACGCCGTGCTCGACGAGCTCGGCCCGGCCATCGAAGACCTGGATGCGGCCGACCAGCGCCTCGTCGACGCCGCCCTCATCGAGGCCGACGGCACCGAGAACAAGGGCCGCCTCGGCGCGAACGCCATCCTCGGCGTGAGCCTCGCGGTCGCCAAGGCCGGCGCCGAGTCGGCCGACCTCCCGCTCTTCCGCTACCTCGGCGGACCGAACGCGCACGTGCTGCCCGTGCCGATGATGAACATCATCAACGGCGGTGCGCACGCCGACACCGGCGTCGACATCCAGGAGTTCATGGTGCTGCCCATCGGCGCGCCGACCTACTCCGAGGGCCTCCGTTGGGGCGTCGAGACGTACCACGCGCTCAAGAGCCTCCTCAAGTCGAAGGGCCTCTCGACGGGCCTCGGCGACGAGGGCGGCTTCGCGCCCGACCTCGCGAACAACCGCGCGGCGCTCGACCTGATCTCCGAGGCGATCGGCAAGGCCGGTTTCACGCTCGGAACCGACATCGCCCTCGGGCTCGACGTCGCGGCGACCGAGTTCTTCGAGAACGGCGTCTACCGCTTCGAGGGCCAGGACCGCACCGCCGCCGAGATGAGCGCGTACTACGGCGAGCTCGCTGCGGCCTACCCGCTCATCTCGATCGAGGACCCGCTGGCCGAGGACGACTGGGACGGCTGGGCCACGCTCACCGAGCAGCTCGGCTCGAAGCTGCAGCTCGTCGGCGACGACCTCTTCGTCACGAACCCCAAGCGCCTCGCCGACGGCATCGCGAAGCGCACCGGCAACTCGATCCTCGTGAAGGTCAACCAGATCGGCACGCTCACCGAGACGCTCGATGCGGTGAAGATGGCGCAGCGCGCCGGCTACACCGCCGTGCTCTCGCACCGCTCCGGCGAGACCGAGGACACGACGATCGCCGACCTCGCCGTCGCGACGGACTGCGGCCAGATCAAGACGGGCGCGCCCGCCCGTTCCGAGCGCGTGGCCAAGTACAATCAGCTTCTGAGGATCGAAGAAGAGCTCGGTGAGGCCGCGGTGTATGCCGGTCGCACGGCGTTCCCGCGCTACACGGCGTAGCATTCCGCAGCGTTGCGATGGGGGTGGCCGAGTGGCCGCCCCCATCGTCGTTCCCGGGCCGCGTGAGGAGGGGCGATGACCGCATCACGGCGTCCCTCGCGCCCCGTCGCCTCCACGACGCCGAAGCAGGCGCGTGCGCCCAGGCAGTCCCGCCCGCCCAGGCAGGCGGGCGCCCGCCAGCCGATCGCGGCGATCGCGGCGGGGTGGCTCGGCGGCATCCGCTTCTCGGGGTTCTCGATCATCATGATGGGCGTGCTCGTGCTCGCCGTCGTCGCCCTCGCGCCGAGCATCGCCGCGTACGCGGCGCAGCGCCAGCAGATCGCCGAGATCCGGGCGGCCGTCTCGGCCCAGGAGGCCGAGGTCCAGCGCCTCAAGGACGAGCGGGAGCGCTGGAACGACGAGACGTTCATCGTCACCCAGGCGCGCGAGCGCCTCTACTACGTCATGCCGGGCGAGGTGAGCTACCTCGTCATCGACGATCGCTCGGCGGTCGCGAAGGCGGATGCCGCGACCGGCGTCTCGGCCGAGGTCACCGAATCGAAGGGCGATTGGATGCGCACCCTGCTCCGCTCCGTGATGACCGCGGGGCTCGCGCCGAGCGCCGCGCCGGCCGCGACCGACGCGCCGGCCGCCACCGACGCGCCCGCCACGGAGGGAGCGCAGTGACCCGCCCGCCGTTCGACCCCGTGAGCGAGCGCGACATCCGCATCGTCTCGGCCCAGCTCGGCCGCCCGGCGCGCGACGTCGTCGGCATCCCGGCGCGCTGCGCGTGCGGCGCGCCCACCGTGGTGGCCACCGCCCCGCGCCTGGGCGACGGCACCCCGTTCCCCACGTTCTACTACCTGACCCACCCGGTGGCCACCGCGTCGATGTCGTTCCTCGAGGCGGCGCAGCTCATGGTCGAGTGCACCGAGCTGCTCGAAGGCGACCCCCAGGTGGCCGCGGCGTACGCCCGTGCCCACCGCGACTACCTCGCCGACCGCGAGTCCTTCGGCGTCGTGCCCGAGATCGCCGGCATCTCCGCGGGCGGCATGCCCACGCGCGTGAAGTGCCTGCACGCGCTCGCCGCGCACGCGCTCTCGGCCGGCCCGGGCGCGAACCCGATCGGCGACATCGCGCTCGAGCGCTCGTCGTGGTCGCCGAACGTGTGCCAGTGCCCCGACTACGGCGTCGACGACGACGCGGGAGCAGAGGCATCCGGATGACGCGCCCCGCGCCGCGAGCCTCGCGACGCGCACGCCTCGCCCGCATGCTGGGCGCCGGCGCAGTCACCGCAGTGCTGGTCCTCGGCGGGGCGCAGCCCGCGCACGCCGACACCGTGCGCGACCTCGAGTACTGGCTCACCGACTACGGGTTCACGACGGCCTGGACCACCTCGAAGGGCGACGGCGTGACCGTCGCGGTGATCGACACGGGCGTCAACGGCAACGTCGCCGAGCTCCGCGGCGCGGTCGTCGGCGGCACGGATGTCTCGGGGCTCGGCAGTCCCGACGGGCAGACGCCGGTCGGCGACGAGAGCGAGCACGGCACCCTCGTGGCGTCGCTGCTGGCCGGACGCGGCACGGGCGAGGGGAGCGGCGTGCTCGGCGTGGCGCCCGAGGCCGACCTGCTCACCGCATCCGTCGCCTTCGGACAGGACACGGGCTCCGAGAAGTCGAACGACGACCAGATCGCCGAGGCCGTGAAGTGGGCGGTCGACAACGGCGCCGACGTCATCAACATGTCGCTCACGCGCAACACCCGCGACTGGCCCGAGAGCTGGGACGAGGCGTTCATGTACGCGTTCCAGCACGACGTCATCGTGGTCGCGGCCGCGGGCAACCGCGGCTCGGGCACGAGCGAGGTCGGCGCTCCGGCCACGATCCCCGGCGTGCTCACGGTGGCGGGCGTCGACCGCGACCAGAACGCGAGCTTCGACGCGAGCTCCCAGGGCATCACCATCTCGGTCGCGGCTCCCTCGGAGGACCTCGTGGGCGTGCTTCCCGACGGCGGGTACGTGCAGTGGTCGGGCACGAGCGCCGCGACGCCCATCGTGTCGGGGCTCGTGGCCCTCGTGCGGGCGGCCTACCCCGACCTCGATGACGCGGAGGTCATCAACCGCGTGGTGCGCACCGCCGACCCGAAGGGCGAGGACGTGCCGAGTCCGCTCTACGGCTACGGCATCATCGACCCGGTCGCGGCGCTCACGGCCGACGTCACGGGGGAGTGGCAGGACCCGGAGGAGGCGCTCGCCGAGTGGATCCGCGTGCACCGGCGCGCCGCGGTGCCCGACGCGGGCACCGGAACCGACGGCGGCGAGGAGCAGATCGTGCCGATCGCCGACCCGCCCGCGCCCCGCTCCGACAGCGCGAAGACGCTGCTGCCGACCCCGTGGACGCTCGCCTATATCACGGTGCCGCTCTCGCTGGTCGCCGGATTTGGTACGCTAGCAGCGCTGTTGGGCATCGGCGCCACTCGGCATACCAGGCGCGCTGCGAGTCGAAGATCGCAGTGATCGCGAGTACCAGAGAACGAGGAGTCCATTCACCGTGCCCAAGATTCTGATCGTCGGCGGTGGCTATGCGGGGTTCTACACGGCGTGGAAGCTCGAGAAGTGGCTGCGCGCCGGCGAGGCCGAGGTGACGGTCGTCGACCCGCTGCCGTACATGACGTACCAGCCGTTCCTCCCCGAGGTCGCTGCCGGCTCGATCGAGCCCCGCCACTCGGTGGTCGCACTGCGCCGTCACCTGAAGAAGACCAACGTCGTCACCGCGAAGGTCACGAACATCGACCACGCGTCGAAGACCGCGACCATCACGCCCGAGCTCGGCGAGCCCTGGCAGTTCGAGTACGACGTCGTCGTGGTCACGGGCGGTGCCGTTTCGCGCACCTTCCCGATCCCCGGCATCGCCGACAACGCGATCGGCCTCAAGACCGTCGAGGAGGCCGTCGCGATCCGCGACCGCGTGCTCACCAACTTCGACAAGGCCGCGAACCTCCCGGCCGGCCCCGAGCGCGACCGCCTGCTCACCTTCGTCGTCGTCGGCGGCGGCTTCGCGGGCATCGAGGTGTTCGCCGAGCTCCGCTCGTTCGCGAGCGCGCTGCTCGAGTACTACCCGCAGTTGAGCTTCGACGACACGCACTTCCACCTCATCGAGGCGATGGGCCGCATCATGCCCGAGGTGTCGCTGCCCACCAGCCACTGGGTCATCAAGCACCTCGCCCAGCGCGGCGCCGAGATCCACCTCGACACGCAGCTCACGAGCGCCGTCGACGGCCGCATCGAGCTCTCGACGGGCGAGACCTTCGAGACCGACCTCATCGTGTGGACCGCCGGCGTCATGGCGAACCCCGCGATCGTGCGCTCGAGCGACCTCCCCGTCGAGGAGCGCGGCCGCATCAAGACGCGCGCCGACCTGCGCGTGGGCGACGACGACGACTTCGTGCCCGACGCCTGGGCCGCCGGTGACATCGCCGCGGTGCCCGACCTCTCGGGCGGCGGTGTCGGCGGCTACTGCGTGCCGAACGCGCAGCACGCCGTGCGCCAGGGCAAGCTCCTCGCGAAGAACATCGTCGCCGTCCTGCGCGGCGAGGAACCCAAGCAGTACTTCCACAAGAACCTCGGCGCGGTCGCCGGCCTCGGCATCGGCCAGGGCGTCTTCCAGTCCGGCAAGATCGCGCTCAAGGGTCTCATCGCCTGGTTCGCGCACCGCGGGTACCACGGCCTTGCGATGCCGAGCTGGGAGCGCAAGTTCCGCGTGTTCTGGGGCTGGTGGAACAACTTCTGGCTCGGCCGCGACATCGTCTCGCTCTCGGCGCTGCAGCAGCCCCGGGCGCAGTTCGAGCTCTTCGCCGCGCGCCCGAAGCCCCCGGCGGAGGCCGCTCCCGCGGGGCCCGTCGCTGCGGCTCCGGCTCGCAAGGCAGTGACGGCGGATGCCGCGAAGCCGGCCCGCGCCGCCGCGAAGCCCAAGGCGGCCCCGGCCAAGAAGGCGCCCGCCGAGCCGGCACCGGCCGACGCGGCGCCCGCCGCGCAGGCCGAGCAGCCCGCCGAGGCGGTCGCCGCCAAGTAGTGTGAACGCGGCACCGGCCCACGTGGCCGGTGCCGCGCTCCCGTAGCCCAATCGGCAGAGGCAGGCGACTTAAACTCGCCTCAGTCTGGGTTCGAATCCCAGCGGGAGCACCGTTGATCTCTGCGTCACTCGAGGATCTTCCAGAACGAGTCCTTCCGGGTGATCCTGCCGTGCTGGTCGAACTCGAGCAGGTCGACCCCGCGCACCTCGATGAACTCGCCCGATGTGCGGGTGCCGGTCAGGGTCCACTCGGACACGCCGAGGCCGTCATCGCAGATCCAGTGGCGATCGTCTCCGTAGTGCACGTCGGGGATGCCCTCGAACCGCGTCGCGAGTCCGGCCCGCACCTGCTCCTTGCCGACGTACCGGTCGCCGCGGGGCGTCGCGCCCCTCGGCAGGTAGAAGACGCAGTCGTCGGCGAAGTAGCCCATGATCGCATCGAGGTCGTGCTCGTTGAACGCCGCCAGGAAGCCTTCGAGCGCCTCGCGCGTGACCCTCTCGCCCATGTCGGCTCCTTTCCACCTGCCGGACGCAGTGCCTGCGCCCGAGTCCGAATCTGCCCCAGCAGGCGTCGGTCGCGGGGGACCTCTGACCCGTGGGCTCAGTCTTCGACGAGCCGGTCGAGGCGGCGCAGGATGAGGCCCTCGCGCAGGGCCCACGGCGAGACCTCGAGCTCCTTCACCTTGAACGCGCGCATCGTCTCGGAGAGCACGATGGCTCCCGCGACGATCTGGAACGTGCGGTCGGCGGTGATGCCGGGCAGGTTGGGTCGCGCGTCGGCAGGGATGCGCGCGAGGCGGGGGATCCAGTCGTCGAGTCCCGACAGTCGCAGGATGCTGCGGTCCTCGGGACCCACTCCCTCCTCGGTGCTCCCCGCGAGCTTCGCGAGCGACCGGATCGTCTTCGACGAGCCCACGACGTGGTCGTACTTGCGAAGGTCGTCGAAGGCGCCGACGGCCTTGGCGAGCACCCTCTTCGCGTGTTCGCGGAGCTTCGCGACCTGCTTGTCGGTGGGCGGATCGTCGGGGAGGAACGCGATCGTCGATCGGCCCGCGCCGAGGGGGAGGGAGCGCGCGACCTCGGGGTACTCGTCGCCGCCCTGGGCGATCTCGAGCGAGCCGCCGCCGATGTCGAAGAGCAGGATGTTGCCGGCCGACCACCCGTACCAACGGCGCACCGCGAGGAACGTGAGGCGGGCCTCTTCCTCGCCGCTCAGCACGCCGAGGTGCACGCCGGCCTCGGCCTCGATGCGCGCGAGCACCTCCTCGCCGTTCGTCGCCTCGCGGATCGCGGAGGTGGCGAAGGCGAGGAACTCCTCGATGCCCTCGTCGCGGGCGACGACGACCGCGTCGCGCACGGCCTCGAGGATGGCCTCGACGCCCTCCTCGGAGATCGACCCGTCGTCGTCGAGGTAGCGCATGAGCCGCAGCACCGACTTGTTCGACGCCGTCGGGATGGGCCGGGCCCCAGGGTGCGCGTCGACCACGAGCAGGTGCACGGTGTTGGAACCGACGTCGAGAACCCCGAGGCGCATGATGCGAGCGTACCGGCTGGCTGGTGCCGCAGGCGGCGAACCTGCATACTGGTGCGACTGGGACGCTTGTCCCACTCCCTCATGACGACGCCGTATGACGCAGTACGACGCCGCACCACGCCGATCGACGCCGAGAGGAGCACCGTGCCCCGCATCCCCGCCGCCGAGCGTCGCGCCGCCCTCGTCGACGCCGCGCTGCGGGTGGTGTCGCGCGAGGGCATCGCGGCCGCGACCACGCGGGCGATCGTCGCCGAGGCGGGCATGTCGCTCGCGAGCTTCCACTATGCGTTCGCGTCACGCGACGAGCTCGTCGACGAGCTCATCGCCACCGTCGTCGCCCGCGAGCAGCAGGCCGTGGTCCCCACGCCCGAACCGGGCCGGAGCCTGCGCGAGCTCCTCGAGTCCGGCATCATCGCCTACTTCGAGCACCTCAAGTCCGATCCGGACCACGAGCAGGCGATGCTCGAGCTCACCCAGTACGCGCTGCGCTCGCCGGAGCGGCATCCGCTCGCTGCCGCGCAGTACGCGCGCTATGCCGAGCTCGCCCGGAACTCGCTCGAGCTCGCGGCGGAGCTGACCGGCGCACGGTGGCGCACGCCCGTCGCCGAAGTCGCCCGCGTGCTCGTCGCGTTCACCGACGGACTCACGATCACCTGGCTCGTCGACCGCGACGACGCCGGAGCCCTGGCGGTCGCGCGCGCGGCCGCCGACGCCCTCTCGAGAATGGCCGACCTCCCATGACGAACCTCGATGCCGCGGGTCCCCCCGCCGCGGCTCCGATGACGGCCGCGCTCGCCGAGCCCGTGCGACGCGTGGGCGCCGGCTGGATCGCGGCGTTCGCGACCGCCTGGTTCGGCATCTGGATGGCCCAGCTCACGCCCGTGCAGCTCCTGCTGCCCGCGCAGATCGACGCCGAGTTGCATCCCGACGACTGGGTCGACAGCGTGGTGGCGTTCGGCATCGTCTCGGGGATCGCGTCGCTCTTCGTGATCGTCGCGTATCCGCTCACCGGCGCACTCTCCGACCGCACGACCTCTCGCTTCGGCCGTCGTCGGCCCTGGATCGCCGGCGGTGCGCTCGTCTTCGCGCTCGCGCTCGTCGTGCTCGGCTTCCAGACCGAACTGTGGGCGATCGGCGTCGCCTGGGTCGCGGCCACCGTGGGTTTCTGCATCATGACCGCGGCGCTCACGGCCACGATCTCCGACCAGGTGCCGGTGGGCCAGCGCGGCTTCGTGTCGGGGTGGATGTCGGCGCCCCAGGCGGTGGGCATCATCGTGGGCCTCGTGCTCGTGACCACCGTGGTCACGGGCGCAGCAGCCGGTTACGGGCTCGTCGCCCTCGTGCTCGTCGTGCTGGCCGTGCCCTTCCTGTTGCGGCCCGACGTGCCCCTCGCCCCGGGCGAGCGCGCGCGGGTCACCGCGAAGCACGTCGTGGCGAGCCTCTGGATCAGCCCTCGCGAGCACCCCGACTTCGCGTGGACGCTCACGAGCCGCGTGCTCGTCTCGGTCGGCAACGCGCTCGGCACGAGCCTGCTGCTCTACTTCCTCATGTTCGGGCTCGGCGACGCGCAGGCCGAGGACGACCTCATCGTGCTCACGCTCATCTACATGGTCTTCGTGATCGCCGCCTCCCTGGGCCTCGGCCGGCTCTCCGACCGCCTCGGCCGGCGGCGCGTCTTCGTGCTCGTCGCCTCGCTGCTGCAGGCCGTCGCGGCGCTCCTGCTCGCGTTCGTGCCCGACCTGACCGCGGCGATGGTCGCCGCGGGCCTGCTCGGACTCGGCTACGGCTGCTTCCTCTCGGTCGACCAGGCGCTCGCGACGCAGGTGCTCCCCGACGCGGCCGCACGCGGCAAGGACCTCGGCATCATGAACATCGCCTCGGCGGTGCCGCAGTCGATCGCCCCGCTGTTCGGTGCGCTCGCCGTCGCGGCGAGCGGCTCGTTCACCCCGGTGTTCCTGCTCAGCGGGCTCTGCGCGTTCGCGGGCGCGCTCGCCGTGCTCCGGGTGCGGAGCGTGCGATGACGGCCCTCGACCTGCGGTTCACCGGCGTCCCGGTGGCGGATGCCGCGACCTGGCTCGATCCCGCGACGCACTGGCCCGCGCTCACCGAGGCGACGCGGCACCTCGACGCCCCGGTCGGCGCGCTGCACGCGGGCGCACTGCGGCACAACGCGGCCGACATGGTGCGCCGCGCCGACGGCACCCCGATCCGGGTGGCGACGAAGTCGATCCGGGTGCGCGAGGTCACCGAGGCACTCCTGCGGATGCCGGGCTACCGCGGCGTCCTCGCCTACACGCTCGCCGAGGCGATCTGGCTCGCGTCGACGATCGACGACATCGTGGTGGGCTATCCCACGGCGGAGGCCGGCGGCATCCGTCGCCTCGCCACCGACCCCGAGCTCGCTCGCCGCATCACGCTCATGGTGGACTCGCCGGCCCAGCTCGACGTGGTCGACGCGGTGCTGGCCCCGTCGCAGCGCGAGGAGCTCCGGGTGTGCCTCGAGCTCGACGCGTCCTGGAACGCACCCGTGCTCGGCCACCTCGGCGTGCGGCGCTCCCCGGTGCACGCGCCCGAGGACGCCGGGGCGCTCGCCGCCTACATCGCGGGCCGAGCCGGATTCCGCCTCGTCGGCGTCATGTCGTACGAAGCGCAGATCGCCGGCGTCGCCAACCGGCCGCCCGGCCGCCCGGTCGACGGCGCCGTGAACCGCTGGATGCAGTCGCGCTCGATGCCCGAACTGCTCGAGCGCCGTGCCCGCGCCGTCGCCGCCGTGCGCCGGCACGCCGACCTCGAGTTCGTCAACGGGGGTGGCACGGGCTCGCTCGAGGCCACCTCCGCCGATCCGTCGGTGACCGAGATCGCCGCGGGGTCGGGCATCCTCGCCGGGCACCTCTTCGACGGCTACGCGCACTTCACCCCGGCGCCCGCAGCGGCCTTCGCGCTCGACGTCGTGCGCCGCCCGAGCGCACGGCACGCGACGATCCTCGGCGGCGGCTGGGTCGCCTCGGGACCGCCGGGCGCCGACCGACTGCCGCGCATCGTCTGGCCCGAACGCCTGCGGATGCTGCCGCGCGAGGCCGCGGGCGAGGTGCAGACGCCCGTCGAGGGCGATGACGCCGCCAGGCTGCGGCCGGGCGACCGCGTGTGGCTCCGGCACACGAAATCAGGTGAGCTCGCGGAGCACCTGAACGAGTTCGCGGTCGTCGACGGCGGCGCCGTCGTCGGCATGCTGCCGACGTATCGAGGCGAGGGGAAGGCGTTCCTGTGACGGCGACGGGCGAGGTCTGGCGGAACTGGGGCCGCACGGAGCGGGTCCAGCCGCTGCGCGTGGAGCGGCCAGCGACCGCGGAGGCGGTGCAGCGAGCCGTCCGGGCCGCCGCCGGCACCCACCTGCGGGTCAAGCCCGTCGGATCGGGCCACAGCTTCACGGGCATCGCGGTCGCGCCCGACGTGCAGCTCGACGTGGCCGACCTGTCGGGCATCGTCGACGCCGACACCAGGGCCCGGCTCGTCACCGTCGGCGCCGGCACACCGTTGCACCGGATGCCGCGGCTCCTCGAGCCGCTCGGCCTCGCGATGGCGAACCTCGGCGACATCGACCGGCAGACGATCGCCGGCGCGACCTCGACGGGCACCCACGGCACGGGACTCGCGTTCGGCGGCCTCGCGACGCAGATCGCGGGCGTCACCCTCGTGACCGGCACCGGCGAGCTGCTCACGGTCGACGACGAGCACCGGCCCGAGCTGCTCCCCGCGGTACGGCTCGGCCTCGGCGCGCTCGGCGTGCTCACCTCGGTCACCCTTCGACTCGTGCCGAGGTTCGCACTGCACGCAGTGGAGCACCAGGAGCCGCTCGAGCAGGTGCTCGCCGAGTGGCAGGAGCGCGTGGGCGCCGCCGACCACTTCGAGTTCTACTGGTTCCCGCACACCGGCACGGCCCTCACCAAGACGAACACGCGCCTGCCGGCCGACACGCCGCTGCATCCGCTCGGCCGGGTCTCGCGGTGGATCGACGACGAGCTGCTCGCGAACGGGGCCTACCGCGCGATCTGCGCGATCGGCTCGGTCGTGCCCGCGACCGTGCCGCGCTTCGCCCGGCTCGTCGAGCGGCTCACCGGCAGGCGCGACTTCACGGATGCCTCGACGCGCGTGTTCACGACGAACCGCACGGTGCGCTTCCGCGAGATGGAGATCGCGATCCCGCTCGCGTCGGTGCCGGAGGCGTTCGCGGAGGTGCGCGAGCTCATCGAGCGGCGGCGCTGGCGCATCAGCTTCCCGATCGAGGTGCGCGCCGCGGCATCCGACGACAACTGGCTCTCGACCGCCTACGGTCGCGAGACCGGGTACATCGCGGTGCACCGCTACGTGCGCGAGGACCCGGCCGAGTACTTCGCCGCCGTCGAGGAGATCCTCATGGCGCACGGCGGACGCCCGCACTGGGGCAAGATGCACACGCAGACGGCCGAGACGCTGCGCCCGAGCTACCCGAGGTTCGACGACTTCCTGCGCGTCCGCGACGAGCTCGACCCCGAGCGGCGCTTCGCGAACCCGTACCTCGAGCGGGTGCTCGGGGCCTGAACTGGTCGGCGCTGGAGCGTCACGGCGTGCGTCGCCGGAGCGTGATCGACCCGAGCACGATCGAGCCGACGATCCACGCGACGACCACGAGGAGCTTCGACGCGATCCACGCCGCATCCTCGCTGTCGTCGGCGACGGCGGTGAGCGCCTCGATCGCATAGGTGAGCGGGAGCCATCCGCTGATCGCCTCGAGCCCCTCGGGCAGCTGGTCGGTCGGCAGGAAGATGCCGCCGAGCAGGATCTGCGGGAACACGAGCAGCGGCATGAACTGCACCACCTGGAACTCGGTGCGGGCGAACGCGCTCGCGAGCAGGCCCAGCGCCGTGCCGAGGAGCGCGTCGGCGACGGTGACCGCGAAGAGCAGCCAGATCGATCCCGAGATCTCCAGACCGCAGACCCAGACCGCGAACGACACGGCGATCGCCGTCTGGAACACCGCCAGGAGCCCGAACGCGAACGCATAGCCGAGGATGAAGTCGCCCTTGCCGAGCGGCAGCGAGAACAGGCGCTCGAGCGTGCCGCTGCGTCGCTCCCGCAGCGTCGCGATGCTCGTGACGAGGAACATCACGACGAACGGGAACAGGGCGAGCATCGCCGGGCCGATGTCGGCGAAGACGTCGGTGTCGGTGAACATCCACGCCACGAGGCCGATGAGCAGGCTCGGCACGACGAGCAGGAGGCCGATCGTGCGGGGATCGTGGCGGATCTGCGTGAGCACGCGCCCCGCGGTGGCGAAGGTGCGGGTGAGGGTCACGGCGCGACCCCCGTTCCGGCGCTGCCGGCGGGCGGTGCCTCGCCGGGCGGTGGTGCGCCGCCGCCGAGCGGACGCAGGTCGGGCCGGCCGTGCTCGATGAGCGAGAGGAACGCGTCCTCGATGTCGTCGGTGCCCGTGGCCTCGAGCACGCCGGGCACGGTGTCGTCGGCGAGCAGCTCGCCGTTGCGCATCAGCAGCAGCCGGTCGCAGCGCTTCGCCTCGTCCATGACGTGGCTCGAGACGAGCAGGGTCGCGCCTTCGGCCGCGAGGGCGTGGAACAGCGACCACAGCTCCACCCGCAGCACCGGGTCGAGGCCCACCGTGGGCTCGTCGAGTACGAGCACCTCCGGCTGGCCGAGGAGCGCGGCGGCGAGGGAGACCCGGCCGCGCTGCCCGCCCGAGAGCGAGCCGGCGAGGCGCCCGGCGTACTCCCCGAGGTGCACGCGCCCGATCACCCGGTCGACGTCGGCCGACGGCGCGCCGAGCACCCGGGCGAAGTACGCGAGGTTCTGGCGCACGGTGAGGTCGTCGTAGACGCTCGCCTGCTGGGTCACGTAGGCCACCCGGCGTCGCAGCGGCGCGGAGCCCGCGGGGAGTCCGAGCACCGTGATCGTGCCCGAATCCACGACCTGCACGCCCACGATCGAGCGCATGAGCGTGGTCTTGCCGCTGCCGCTCGGCCCGAGGAGGCCGATGACCCGCCCGCTCGGAACGTCGAGCGAGAGCCCATGCAGCACCTTGACGTGCGCCCGCCGCACATGCAGGTCGCGGACCACGATCGCGTCGGTACCCGGACCGCCCGCATGTTTCGCCATGTGCGCATTCTTCGCCCGCAGCGCTCCGCACGGCAAGGGCCGGAATGCCCGGGCGCCGTCGCGACAGGCCGGAACCGCGACGGCCGGAACGGCGACGGCCGGAACGGCGACGGCCCGGAACGGCGACGGGGCGGGCGCCGCGGCGTGCGGCACCCGCCCCGTGGCGGTCGCGGCGAGCGGATGCCGCGGCATCCGCTCGCCCGATGGTCAGAGCCCGAACGTGTCGAGCCACTCCTCCACGACCGGGATGTCGACGCGCTGGTACCCGTCGAGGTAGCGGCAGTTCGACGTGTAGCCGTAGCTCGTGACGCCGACGAGCTCGTCGTCGAGCAGGAGCGGCCCGCCGGAGTCGCCGAAGCAGGTGCCGCCGGTTCCCCAGGGGTCCTTCTCGTTGCCGTTCGTCTGGATGACCTGCGGCGTGATCTTCTGCGCGGGCATGTCGACGTAGCGGCGCACGATCGGGTAGCTCTGCGGCGTGGGCTTCTGCGCCCCCGTGTCGGCCTGGCGCACCTCGGTGCCGTACCCGACCGCGCGGAACAGCGTGTCCTTGTATGCCTTCTGCGGGATGAGGTCGGCGGTGCCGGTCTCGGCGATGGCGGGGTATCCGTCGGCGCTGTGCGAGGCGACCGGCTCGTCGAGCACGATCACGCCGACGTCGTTCCAGTTCTTCAGGTCGGTGAAGTCGGAGTAGTCGGGGTGGGTGTGTGCGGTGCCAGAGAGGTAGCCGGCCGCGGCGAGCTCGGCCGAGGTGTAGCCGGCGGCGGGGTCGGCCGCGACCGGCAGCACCGAGGGCGGCGCGTCGTCGATGAACGTGTCGAACGTGACGAGCGTCTTGCCGAGGGTGCCGAACGTGCAGTGCGCGGCGGTGATCACGACCGTCGGCGACACGAGCGTGGCGCTGCAGCGGTATCGGCCCGTTCCGTCGTAGAAGGCGATGAGGCCGACGTCGGGGTGCTGGTCGCCGTCGATGGCACCACCGGTGCTGGCCTGTGCGGGTGCGGCGGCGAACGCGAGTCCGGCGACGGTGAACACCGCGGCGGCTGCGGCGAGGAGTCTCTTGCGCATAGCTCTCTTTCGGGTCGTCGATGAGGCAGGGATTCACGAGTCTGCCCGGTCGCAGCCCGATCGCGCCAGAGCAACGCCGATCCCGCGCAGGAATCCTGCACGGTACGGGCAAGCGACGCATGAACGGATCGTGAGGATTCTCCGAGTCTCATGGGAAGCCCATGATCGCCGCCTGACCGATCGGTAGGATGGGGAGAACCAGTCGCCGCCACCACAAGGAGCGCCCGCCATGGAATGGCTCATCCCGGTCCTCATCGTCGTCGTGCTCGCACTGGTGGTGGGTATCTACCTGTGGGCCACCTACAACTCGCTCGTCACGCTGAACGTGCGCGTCGACGAGGCGTGGAGCGACATCACGGTGCAGCTGAAGCGTCGAGCCGACCTCATCCCGAACCTCATCGAGGCGGTCAAGGGCTACGCGTCGCATGAGAAGGCGGTCTTCGAGAACGTCACCAAGGCGCGCGCCGAGACGCTGCAGGCGCAGGGCCCGGCCGAGGCGGGCGCGGCCGAGAACCACATGCAGCAGGCGCTGAAGTCGATCTTCGCCGTCGCCGAGGCGTACCCCCAGCTGCAGGCCAGCCAGAACTTCCTGCAACTGCAAGCCGAGCTCGTCGACACCGAAGACAAGATCCAGGCGTCGCGCCGCTTCTACAACGGCGGCGTGCGCGAGCTCAACACGAAGATCAAGGTCTTCCCCAACACGCTCTTCGTGCGCGGCCTCGGCTTCCACGAGCGCGAGTTCTTCGAGGTCACCGAGCCGGCGGCCATCGCGGAACCCCCTCGCGTCCAGTTTTGATGGGCGCCGACAGGCACCCGTCAAGGTCGAGTAGCACCGTGCGAAGCGCGGAGCGTATCGAGACCCCCCGGGAACGCTGATGTACCGAGCGATCGCCAGGAACAAGCGCAACACCGTCTTCACGATCCTCCTCTTCCTCGCCATCATCGGCGGGCTGGGTTGGCTCGCCGCCTACATCTACGGCGACCTCACGATCGTCGTCGTGACGCTCGTGATCGCGACGGCGTACGCCGTCTTCCAGTACTTCACCGCCGACCGCCAGGCGCTGGCGATGTCGGGGGCGATCGAGGTGCGCAGCAAGGCCGAGCACCCGCGCCTCTGGCGCACGGTCGAGAACCTCTCGATCACCACCGGCACGCCCATGCCGAAGGTGTACGTCATCTCCGACCCGGCGCCGAACGCCTTCGCGACGGGCCGCGACCCGCAGCACGCCGTCGTCGCCGCGACCACCGGGCTGCTCGAGATCATGGACGACTCCGAGCTCGAGGGCGTCATGGCGCACGAGCTCGGCCACGTGCGCAACTACGACATCCGGCTCTCGATGGTGGTCTTCGGACTCGTCGTCGCGGTGGGCTTCATCTCCGACATGCTCGTGCGCATGACCTTCTTCGGACGGAACAACAACAACGGCAATCCGATCGTGATCGTCTTCGGCCTCGTCGCGATGCTCGTCGCGCCGCTCGTCGCGAGCCTCGTGCAGCTCGCCATCTCCCGGCAGCGGGAGTACCTGGCCGACGCGACGAGCGCGATGACCACGCGGCATCCCGAGGCCCTCGCCCGGGCACTCGTCAAGCTCGAGGAGTACGGCCGCCCGATGCGGCGGCAGAACTCCTCGATGGCGCACCTGTGGATCGCCGATCCGCTCAAGCCCGGCGCCGTCGCCCGTCTCTTCGCGACCCACCCGCCGATCGCCGAGCGCGTGCGCCGGCTGGAGGAGATGGGCGGCTCGTTCTAGCCGAGCGGATGCTGCGTCGAGCGGTGCTGCGACCCTCCAGCCGAGCGGATGTCGCGGCGACGCGTCGGGCGATGGGGCGCCCTCAGCCCGCTCAGGCCACCGACCGCAGCTCCGCGGCGAGGGCGGGGGAGAGGTCGCCCCGGCCCGTGACCGCGACCTCGCCGAGTCCCTGCCACGCGGCCGCCCGCGCGAGCACCGGCGCGAGTCGGGCGGCGGTGTCGGTCGGCGCACTCGGCTCGCTCCACGCCGACTGCACGCGCAGCACCCCGGCCTTGCGGTCGCTCTTGAGATCGACCCTGCCGACCACGCGATCGTCGAGGAGCACGGGCAGCGAGTAGTAGCCGAACTTGCGCTCGGGCTCGGGCGTGTAGATCTCGATGCGGTAGTGGAAGTCGAAGAGCCGTTCGGTGCGCGGCCGGAACCACACGACCGGATCGAACGGCGAGAGCACGGCCGCCGCCTCCATTCGGCGCGGACGGCGGGCGTCGCGGTGCAGCCACGCGGGCGTGGGGCGGCTGCCCGTCGTCCACCCCGGCACGGTCACGGGGATCAGCACGCCGTCGTCGACGAGGTCGGCGACGGCGGCGCGCACGGGCCCGCGCAGCATGCGCCAGTAGTCGGCGAGGTCGGCCTCGGTGGCGATGCCGAGCGCGGATGACGCGCGCGCGACGAGCGCGCGCACCGAGTCGGCCTCGCTCGGCGCCGCGTCGAGCAGCGCCGCGGGCAGTGCCTGCTCGGGCAGGGCGTACACCCGCTCGAACCGGCGCCGTTCGACGCAGACGACCTCGCCCGTGCGGAACATCCACTCGAGCGTGCGCTTCACGTCGGACCAGCCCCACCACGAGGAACCGCCGCGTTCATTGGAGTCGTGCTCGATCGCCGAGGCCTGCATGGGGCCGTTGTGCGAGAGCTCGCCGCGCAGCCAGTCGGCGAGACTGCGGTTCTCGGTGAGCCAACCGCCCCAGTCGCTGCCCTGGCGCCGGTGCTCCTCGCGGCGGAACTCGAAGAGCGGCCACAGCTCACGCGGGATGTACGCCGCCTGGTGCGCCCAGTACTCGACCATTCGGCCGCGCCGGCCGGTGGTGATGCGGTCGAGGGCGGCTCGGTCGTATGCCCCGACCCGACTGAAGGCGGGCAGGTAGTGGCTGCGTTCGAAGACGTTCACCGAGTCGATCTGGAGCAGCCCCAGCCGGTCGACCACGCCGGCCACCGCCCGGGTGCCCGGGACCTCGGGCAGTGGGCGCCCGAAGCCCTGGGCGGCGAGTGCGATGCGGCGGGCGAGAGCGGGGCTGACGACGTCGACCATGGTCCTCCGACCCTATCCGCGGCCGGTGACATCGGCCGCAGGTGCCCGCCTAGACTGGGACGATGACCGAGTCGACGGGTGCACAGCGCGGTCGGAGCCGGAGACTCCGCGGGCGCTCGCCCGCGGCCGTGACGCCGCCCACGTCTCCTGAAGCGCCGCGCGACGCGGCCCAGAGCATCCCCTACGGCATGCGGCTCGCGGCGGCGTGGTCGTGGCGGCTCCTGCTCATCGGCGCGCTCCTCGCCGTCGTCGTGTTCCTCATCGTGCAGCTGCGGCTCGTCGTCATCCCCATCCTCGTCGCGGTGCTGGTGGGAGCGATCCTCGTGCCGTTCTCCGGGTTCCTGCAGCGCCATCGGTGGCCGCGGTGGACCGCGGTGACCGTGGCCATGCTCACCCTGCTCGTGGTCGTCGCCGGGCTCCTCACCCTGGGCATCACCCAGATCGTGCGCGGGTCGAGCGACCTCGCCGCGCAGAGCCTCGTCGCGTGGGACGAGTTCCGCACCTGGCTCCTCGAGGGCCCGTTCCACGTCACCGACAGCCAGCTCAACGACTTCGTCGACAGCGTGATCACGTCGGCCCAGAACGACGGCGGCACGCTGCTCACCGGCGCCCTCTCGGTGGGTTCGACGCTCGGGCACTTCCTCGCGGGCATGCTCCTCACGCTGTTCGCGACGCTCTTCATCCTCATCGACGGCCGCGGCATCTGGAACTGGATCGTCGGCATCCTGCCCACGCGGGCGCGGGCCGCCGTCGACGACGCGGGCAAGGCGGGCTGGGCGACGCTGCAGAACTTCGCGCGCGTGCAGATCCTCGTCGCGACGATCGACGCGGTGGGCATCGGACTCGGCGCCCTCATCCTCGGCGTCCCGCTCGCCGTGCCCATCGCCATCCTCGTGTTCCTCGGCTCGTTCGTGCCGATCGTCGGCGCGGTGGTCACGGGCGCGCTCGCGGTCTTCATCGCCCTCGTCTACAACGGCTGGGTCATCGCGGTCATCATGCTCGGCATCGTGCTGCTCGTGCAGCAGGTCGAGGGGCACATCCTCCAGCCGCTCATCATGGGCACCGCGGTGAAGGTGCACCCGCTCGGCGTCGTCGTCGCGGTCACGGCCGGGTCGCTGCTCGCCGGCATCCCCGGCGCACTCTTCGCCGTGCCCCTCGCGGCGGTCATCAACGTCATGGTGCTCTCGGTGGCGAGCGGCTCCTGGAAGGCGGAGTCGCCACCCGACCCCGCCGAGGCGCACTCGCCGCTGTGGCGCACGGTTCCACAACGACCCGGATTCGGACGGTGAGCATGAGGCAGTCGATCGGCACGACGCAGGGCGGCGAGGTCGCCGGGGCCGGGAGTGCGCACGCGACCTCCGTTCGCGTGCACGGCTCGGGTGCCGGCGCCGGCATCGTCGTGCCGGGGCCGCGCCTCGCCGACTTCGAGCGCGCCCAGCAGACCGTCGCACGGGTCGCCCGCCGCACGCCCATGGAGTCGTCGCGCTTCCTCGCCGAGCTCGTGGGCGCGCCCGTCTACCTCAAGTGCGAGAACCTGCAGCGCACGGGGTCCTACAAGATCCGCGGCGCGTTCAACCGCATCTCCGCGCTCTCGGCCGAGGAGCGCGAGCGCGGGGTCGTGGCGGCCTCGGCCGGCAACCACGCGCAGGGCGTGGCGTTCGCCGCGCGCGAGCTCGGCATCCGGGCCACGATCTTCATGCCCATCGGCGTCGCGCTGCCGAAGCTCGAGGCGACCCGCGCCTACGGCGCCGACGTGGTGCTGCGCGGCGATTCGGTGGGCGAGACGATGGAGGCGGCCGCGGCCTTCGCCGCCGAGACCGGCGCGGTGCTCATCCCGCCCTTCGACCACGCCGACGTCATCGCGGGCCAGGGCACGGTGGGGCTCGAGATCCTCGAGCAGGTGCCCGACGCCACCACGATCATCGTGCCGATCGGCGGCGGGGGCCTCGCCGCGGGCATCGCCAGCGCCGCGAAGCAGCGCGCCGCCGCGCTCGGCCGCACCATCCGCGTCATCGGCGTGCAGGCCGCGAACGCCGCGCCCTACGTGCCGTCGCTCGAGGCGGGCGAGCCCACCCGCGTCCCCGTCGTGCCCACCATCGCCGACGGCATCGCCGTGTACGTGCCGGGCTCGCTCAACTTCGAGATCATCCGCGAGGTGATCGACGAGGTCGTCACCGTCACCGAGGACGACATCGCCCGTGCGCTGCTCGTGCTGCTCGAGCGGGCGAAGCTCGTCGTGGAGCCCGCGGGCGCCGTCGGCGTCGCCGCGCTCATGACCGGCGCCGTGCGGCCCGACGGGCCCACCGTCGTCGTGCTCTCGGGCGGCAACATCGATCCACTGCTCATGCAGCGCGTGATCGCGCACGGCCTCGCGGCATCCGACCGGTACCTCACCCTGCGCATCGGCCTGCCCGACCGCCCGGGCCAGCTCGCACGCATCGCCGAGCTGCTTGCCGAGGCGCACGCGAACGTCATCGAGGTGCTGCACACCCGGCACGGCTCCGGCATGCAGATCTCCGAGGTCGCCCTGCAGCTCTCGGTCGAGACCCGCGGCCCGGCCCACCGTGCCGAGGTCGTCGAGGTGCTGCGACGCGCGGGCTACGAGCCCGAGCTCGTCGAAGAATAGGCCAGCGGATGCCGCGGCGCTGCGCCGTCGCATCCGGAACCGCGGCGTGGCATCCGGCACTGCAGACGACGACGGCCCCTCCGCGGAGGGGCCGTCGCGACGTGCGTGCGGGACCGACTAGTTGCCGCTCCAGGTCTCGACGCTGACGACCTCGACGGCGATCTCGCGACCGTTGGGCGTCGTGTAGCTCGTCTTCTCGCCGACCTTGAGGCCGAGGATTGCGGCGCCGAGGGGGCTCTGCTCGCTGAACACGTCGAGCTCGGAGTCGCCGGCGATCTCGCGGCTGCCGATGAGGAACGTCTCCTCGTCGCCCGCGATGATCGCGGTGATGACCGTGCCGGACTCGACGACGCCGCTCGAGGTGGGCGCGTCGCCGACCTCGGCGTGGCGCAGCAGCTCGGTCAGCTGGCGGATGCGCGCCTCCTGCTTGCCCTGCTCGTCCTTCGCGGCGTGGTAGCCGCCGTTCTCCTTGAGGTCGCCCTCTTCGCGCGCGGCCTCGATGCGCTTCGCGATCTCCTCGCGGCCGTGCGTGGAGAGGTGCTCGAGCTCGGCGGCGAGCCGGTCGTAGGCCTCCTGGGTGAGCCAGGTGACGGTGGCCTCCTGTGCCATGGTGCACACTCCCGTGATAGACGTGTCGCCCCGGCGTCTGCCAGGGCGAATGACCCAGTCTAGGTGAGCCAGCAGTGGGAAATCAAACCGGTATTGGCCGGCTGGGCAATCCGGACGCGCTCGGTGAAGGTGCGCAGCGGGCGGTCGGACGCGGGGATCTCCACGACCTTCCAGCCCACCACGGTGAAGTCCTCGTTGAAGGCCTCCACGATGCACGCGGTCTCGTTGCCCGACGGCACGGAGAGCCGCCACGTGACCTCGACGGCGCGCTCGTCGTTGAGCACGCGGTGGCTGAGGTCGGTGGCCTCGACGAGGGGCTTGCTGCCGTCGAGCCCCGCCCACACGACCCACGCGACGAGCACCACGGCGAACGCCGCGGCGGCGCCGACGATGAGCCAGCGGTCGCGGCGGCGATGCGCGCGGCCTCGCCCGTAGCGGTCGGCCACGAGGCCCTCGCGGGGCGCATCGGGGTCGTCGGGGCGGCCCGGGGCGGCCCGGTCGGCGGTGTCGGATGCCGCCACCGCGGCGTCCTCGACGGCCGCGTCTGCGGGTTCGCGTGGGGGCACCGCCGACTCCTTCCCGGTGTCGATCGATTAGGCTTGGATCCAGCCTAACCCGCCCCCGTGAAGGGATCCTGATGCTCCTCGCGCCCACCGCGCCCGCCCGTCCGACGAGCGGCGTGCGCCGGTGAACGCGGCCGTGCTCGCGACCGTGCTGCTCGCCGCCGAGGAGGAGTTCAACCCCGACGACGTGACCCCCGGCGTGTGGGGCTTCGTCATCACCTTCCTCATCATGGCGGCCGTGCTGCTGCTCGTGCTCGACATGGTGCGCCGCATCCGGCGGGTCAACTACCGGGCGGAGGTGCGTGAGCAGCTCGAGGCCGAGCAGGCGGCCGAGGCGGCCGGCGGAAGCCCGGCAGGGGCGGGCGACGCATCGAACGGATCCGCTGCGGGCGAGGCCGGCGCCGCGGCATCCGATCGCCCGAAGCCCGAATAGGGCGGCCCGACAGGGCGCACCCGCACGGCGCGCGCTGCGCCGCCACCTCGCCTGCGCCGGCGCGCGACGGGCGGGTCGACTCGAGGACGGCGGGGTCAGCCCACGTGGTACGCGGGGTTCATCACGATGATGAGCGTCGCCGTCCAGTGGCACAGGAACGCGAGCACCGTCGCAGTGTGGAAGATCTCGTGGAAGCCGAACCGCCCGGGCCACGGGTTCGGCCGCTTCATGCCGTAGACCACGGCGCCGGCCGTGTAGAGCAGGCCGCCCACGACGATGAGCACCATCATGGGCACGCTCACTGCAATGAGGTCACCGAGGTACATGACGGCGGCCCAGCCGAGCAGGATGTAGATCGCCACGTACATCCAGCGCGGCGCGCCGATCCAGAAGACGCGGAAGGCGATGCCGACGATGGCGCCGGCCCAGACGAGGCCGAGCAGCAGCCACCCCTTCGACGGCGGCAGGGCGAGGATCGCGAGCGGCGTGTAGGTGCCCGCGATGAGCAGGAAGATGTTCGCGTGGTCGATGCGCTTGAGGAGCACCTTGGTGCGCGGCGCCCAGTTGAAGCGGTGGTAGAGGGCGGAGTTGCCGAAGAGCAGCATCGACGTGAGCGTGAACACCGCCGCCGCCCACTTGGCCGGCGCGCCCTGCGCGAGGCTGACGAGCACGATGCCGCCGACGATCGTGACCGGGAACGTGCCGGCGTGCAGCCAGCCGCGCCAGGTCGGCTTGACGTCCTCGGGCGCCTGCGCTGACGCGTCGATGAGCGGGAGGTTCGGAAGGTCGGGACCCTCGCGGTCGTCGACGGCGACGGCGGCGTCGGCGTCGCTCAACTCGGAAACCGGATGCCGCAGGTGCTCGGCGACATCCTCGGGCTCGGACCCGCTCGTCTGGCTCATGTGCCCAGCGTAGGGCCCGCTCGGTCACGGGATGCTGTGAGGTGCGCGGCCCTCGCGCGGGGTAGCGTAGTGCCGTGCAAACGAGCGATCACCATCTCGGTCGCGGCATCCTCTACCGCCTGTACCAGAACCGGCTGCGCCGTGAACTCGAGGGCGCGGAGCTCCCGCACCACGTCGCGATGATCATCGACGGCAATCGCCGCTGGGCGAAGCAACTGGGCTACGAGACGGCGGCGCACGGCCATCGCGCGGGCGCGGCGAAGATGCGCGAGTTCCTCGAGTGGTGCGACGACCTCGGCATCACGATCGTCACCCTCTACCTGCTCTCGAGCGACAACCTGGGCAACCGCGACCCCGACGAGCTCTCGGAGCTCATCGAGATCATCGCCGACCTGGCCGAGGAGCTCAGCCACTACCGCGACTGGCGGGTGCAGCACGTCGGATCGGATGCCGGCCTGCCCGAGCCGCTCGTCGCCGCCCTCGACGCCGCCGAGCACCGCACGGCCGACAAGCGCGGCATGCACGTGAACCTCGCAGTGGGCTATGGCGGACGCAAGGAGATCACCGACGCGATGCGGTCGATCGTCGCCGCCCATCACGCAGAGGGCCGAAGCCTCGAGGACCTCGCCGAGCGGCTCACCCCCGACCTCATCGGCGAGCACCTCTACACGGGCGGGCAGCCCGACCCCGACCTGGTGATCCGCACCTCGGGCGAGCAGCGCCTGAGCGACTTCATGCTCTGGCAGTCCGCGCACAGCGAGTTCTACTTCGTGGAGGCGCTCGGCCCCGACCTCCGTCAGGTCGACTTCCTGCGCGCGGTGCGCGACTACACGAAGCGGCATCGCCGGTACGGGGGCTGACCCGGGCGCGCGCCGGGAGCGCGGGGTCTGCCATGATATGCCTCGGAGAGAGGGGCACACCGAGTGACCATCGACGACTTCAACGCCGGATTCACCGAGGAGCCCGGCTACCTCGACTACGGTCGGGTCGGACCGCTCGCGACGTCGGCGGCCGAGGAGGCCCTGGCATTCACGCAGCTGCTGCAGCGCGCGCGCCACGGCAGCCTCGACGTGCTCCGCGAACAGGACCAGCGGGTGCGCGACGCCGCGGCCGTGCTGACCGGGCTTCCGGCCGACTCGATCGTGTTCCAGCCGAACACGTCGCAGGGCCTCATGCACGCGATGTTCGGGCTCACGGGCAGCGTGCTGCTCGCACCCGGCGAGTTCCCCAGCCTCCCGATCGCCGCCGTGCGCGCAAGCGAGGCGCTGCACTCGGTGCAGCCGGTGTGGCTCGAGACCGACCACGGCAAGGTGACCCCCGGGCAGATCCGCGACCAACTCGAGGCGAACGTCGGGGCCGTCGCGGTGAGCCTCGTCGACTCGCGCACGGGCTACCTGTGCGACATCGAGGGCATCCGGCAGGTGATCGGCGACCGGCTGCTCATCGTCGACGCGATCCAGGGCTTCGGGGTCGTCGACGCCCCGTGGGATGCCGCGGACGTCATCCTCACCGGCGGCCAGAAGTGGTGTCGTGCCGGGTGGGGCACGGGCCTCATGGCGCTGTCCGACCGCGCCCTCGACCGCCTCACGCCCGTGTTCTCGGGGTTCACCGGCACCGAGGAGGACGAGCCGTGGGACGAGGTGCCGCCGCCGGCATCCGATGCCCGTGCGTTCCGGGTCTCGAATCCCGACCCGATCGCCGAGGCGCGCCTC
The DNA here is from genome assembly GCF_003710805.1 of Agromyces tardus. Classification (GTDB taxonomy): domain Bacteria; phylum Actinomycetota; class Actinomycetes; order Actinomycetales; family Microbacteriaceae; genus Agromyces; species Agromyces tardus. The sequence goes on from NZ_RHHB01000017.1 coordinate 48,805, forward strand.
GCCGCGGCCCTGGAGGAGATCGCCGAGGTCGGCGTCGAGACGATCAACTCCGCGATCGCCGAGAACGTGAGCCGCGTCATCGAACTCGCCGACGAGTTCGCGATCGCCGTCACCTCGTCGCGCGATGAGCGCGAGCGGGCCGGGCTCGTCGTGCTGGAACCCCCGACCGAGCAGGTCACCCTGCTGTCGGCGTCGCTGTTCAACCACGGCGTCACCGCGACGACGCGGATGGGGAGCGTGCGGCTGAGCGTGCACTCGGCGCTGTCGGAGGAGACGCTCGAGATGCTGCGCGGCGCGTTCGTGTCGTACGGGACCGCGGCGTCGTACTGACGCGCACGCCGGCGCCGGCGCCGAGGCGGGCGCCGACGTCGGCGCCGAGTCGGCGCGTCTCGATGTGAGCCCGCGGTTGCGGGTGTGTGAACGAGCGGTTTCGCACCGCGTGTCGGATCGACGGATGTCGGCCGTCGGTCGTAGCGTCGAGGCATCGGGCAAGGAGCCCGATCGAGTCGGCTCGTGAACCGCTCGTGGGAGGATCGCCGGCCGGCGCGTGAGCCGAGCGGAACGCTCGGGGCAGGAGCGGTCGTGGCCTCAGTCGAAACCCCCAAGTCCGACGGTCAGGTCGAGGCAGGCGCCCGGAAGGTGCAGCAGCCTCGCACGGCGAACCCCGGCGGGGTCGCCCAGTCCGAGCGGACGTACGTGCTCGACACGTCGGTGCTGTTGTCGGATCCGCGGGCGCTGTTCCGCTTCGCCGAGCACGCCGTCGTGCTGCCCGTGGTGGTCATCACCGAGCTCGAGTCGAAGCGGAACGACCCCGAGATCGGCTTCTTCGCGCGCAAGGCGCTGCGCATCCTCGACGAACTGCGCGTCGAGCACGATCGCCTCGACTTCCCGATCCCGGTCGGCGAGGGCGGATCCCTGCGCGTCGAGCTCAACCACTCGAACCAGTCGGTGCTGCCGAGCGGGCTCCAGCTGGGCGACAACGACTCGCGCATCCTCGCGTGCGCCGCCAACCTCGCCAACGACGGCGTCGCCGTGACGATCGTCTCGAAGGACCTGCCGCTGCGCGTCAAGGCGGCCTCGATCGGCATCGACGCCGAGGAGTACCGCGCCGAGCTCGCGCCCGACAGCGGCTGGACCGGCATGGCGGAGCTCTCGCTCGGATCCCACGACATGGCCAAGCTCTACGAGCACGAGACGATGATGACGAGCGAGGTGGAGGGGATGCCGATCAACACCGGCCTCGTCATCCACTCCGAGCGCGGTTCCGCGCTCGGCCGCGTCGTCGGCCCGCGCGAGGTCAAGCTCGTGCGCGGCGATCGGGAACTGTTCGGGGTGCACGGTCGTTCCGCCGAGCAGCGGCTCGCGATCGACCTGCTGCTCGACCCCGAGATCGGCATCCTGTCGCTCGGCGGCCGCGCCGGCACGGGCAAGTCCGCGCTCGCGCTGTGCGCGGGCCTCGAGGCGGTGCTCGAGCGGCAGCAGCACAAGAAGATCATGGTGTTCCGGCCGCTGTACGCCGTCGGCGGGCAGGAGCTCGGCTACCTTCCGGGCGACCAGGGCGAGAAGATGAACCCGTGGGGCCAGGCGGTGTTCGACACCCTCGGCTCCGTCGTCTCCGACAACGTGCTCGAGGAGGTCGTCGACCGCGGCATCCTCGAGGTGCTGCCGCTCACCCACATCCGCGGGCGCTCGCTGCACGACGCGTTCGTGATCGTCGACGAGGCGCAGTCGCTCGAGCGCAACGTGCTCCTCACGGTGCTCAGCCGCATCGGGCAGAACTCGCGGGTGGTGCTCACGCACGACGTCGCGCAGCGCGACAACCTGCGGGTGGGCCGCCACGACGGTGTCGCGAGCGTCATCGAGACGCTCAAGGGCCACGCGCTGTTCGCGCACATCACGCTCACGCGCTCCGAGCGGTCGGCCATCGCGGCGCTCGTGTCGGAGCTGCTCGACGGGGCGGAGCTCGCCTAGCGCCCCGCGCACCGACCACGGTGGCCGCGCGGCCCACGACCTCGCGGCGACGCACGAAGCGCCCCTCCCGAGCGGGAGGGGCGCTTCGCGTCGAGCGGGCGGATGCCGCGGGCGGATGCCGCAGGCGGATGCTGCGGGCGGATGCCGCGGGCGGATGCTGCGGGCGGATGCCGCGGGCCAGTCGACCGGTCGGGGCGGGCTGCCTGTCACGAGAACAGGAACCCGAATGGACCGGCGTGGCGGGCCGTCCTGTTCTCGTCACGCAGTCGGCGTGGCGTCCTGTTCTCGGAACGCCGACGCGTCGGGCACGGCCCTCGGGCGCGGCCGCGCATGCCCGTGAACGTCGAACGCCCGCCTCGAGGAGGCGGGCGTTCGAGGTCGTGGCGGGTGCTGCCGGCGCGCTACGCCTGCGGCGGCCGCGTCATCGAGAGCAGGTCGAGCGCCGTGTCGAGCTGCTGCTCGGTGAGCTCGCCGCGCTCGACGTAGCCGAGGTCGATGACCGCCTCACGCACGGTGCAGCCCTGGGCGACCGAGTGCTTGGCGATCTTCGCGGCGGCCTCGTAGCCGATGAGCTTGTTGAGCGGGGTGACGATCGAGGGCGACATGCCGGCGAGGGCGTTGGCGCGCTCGGTGTTCGGCTCGAGGCCGTCGATCGTCTTGTCGGCGAGCAGGCGCGATGCGCTCGTGAGCAGGCGGATCGACTCGAGCAGCGCGGTGCCCATCACGGGGATCTGCACGTTGAGCTCGAACGAGCCCGAGGCGCCGCCCCACGCGATCGTGGCGTCGTTGCCGATCACCCGCGCTGCGACCATGAGCACGGCCTCGGGGATGACGGGGTTGACCTTGCCCGGCATGATCGACGAGCCCGGCTGCAGGTCGGGGATGTGCAGCTCGCCGAGCCCGGTGTTCGGGCCCGAGCCCATCCAGCGGATGTCGTTGCAGACCTTGGTGAGGCTCACGGCGATGCCGCGCAGCGCGCCGGATGCCTCGACGAGGCCGTCGCGGTTGGCCTGCGCCTCGAAGTGGTCCTCCGCCTCGGTGATCGGCAGCTCGGTCTCGCGCTGCAGCAGCTCGATGACGAGCTGCGGGAAGCCCGCGGGGGTGTTGATGCCCGTGCCGACGGCGGTGCCGCCGAGCGGCACCTCGGCGACGCGGGGGAGTGCCGAGCGGACGCGCTCGATGCCGAGGCGCACTTGGCGCGCGTAGCCGCCGAACTCCTGCCCGAGGGTGACGGGCGTGGCATCCATGAGGTGGGTGCGGCCCGACTTGACGATGCCCGCCCACGCGTCGGCCTTCGCCTCGAGGGCGACGGCGAGGTGGTCGAGCGCGGGGATGAGGTCGTCGATGAGCGCGCCGGTGACCGCGATGTGCACCGAGGTGGGGAACACGTCGTTCGAGGACTGCGACGCGTTGACGTGGTCGTTCGGGTGCACGGGTCGGCCGAGGGTGCGCGAGGCGAGCGTCGCGAGCACCTCGTTCATGTTCATGTTCGACGAGGTGCCCGAGCCGGTCTGGTAGACGTCGAGCGGGAACTCGCCGAAGTGCTTGCCCTCGATGACCTCGTCGGCGGCCCCGGCGATGGCGCCGGCGATCTCGGCGTCGAGCACGCCGAGCCGCTCGTTGGCGATGGCCGCGGACTTCTTGATGCGAGCGAGCGCTGCGATCTGCGCGGGCTCGAGGGTGTCGCCCGAGATCGGGAAGTTCTCGACGGCGCGCTGCGTCTGCGCGCCGTAGAGGGCGGATGCGGGAACCCGCACCTCGCCCATCGTGTCGTGCTCGATGCGATAGTCGGCGGCGATGTCCACCACGTTGTGTTCCCTTTCGGTGTCGGGGGTGCCGGCCCGGCGGATGCCGCTGGGGGCGTCAGATGCGGCCGACGACGATGTCGGTCTCGGCCCGCCCCTCGAAGAGGCGGTAGTTCGCGCCGACGATAGCCAGCGTACCCGCTGCGATCGCGTCGCTGATCATCTCGGAGCTGTCGAGGAGCTCGGCGACGGTGTCGCGCAGGTGCTCGCGGCCGACGTATCCGGCGTCGACGGCCTGAGGCTCGATGGGCCCGTCGCCTCCGCCTGCGACGCGGCGCACGGCGGGAACGATGCGCCCGACGAGGCCGGCGATGTGCGGCGGCAGCGGATCGGGCTCCGGACCGAGCGAGTCGATCGCGGCCCGCACGGCGCCGCACTGGTCGTGCCCGAGCACGAGGATGAGCGGCACGCCCAGCACGCCGACGGCGTACTCGAGCGAGCCGATGACCGAATCGGAGATGACCTGCCCGGCATTGCGCACCACGAACGCGTCACCGAGGCCGACGTCGAAGATGATCTCGGCCGAGAGGCGCGAGTCGCTGCATCCGAAGATCGCGACGAGCGGCCGCTGCTGGCCCGCCAGCGACGTGCGACGCTCGACGTCCTGTCGAGGGTGCAGCGGTGCGCCGGTGATGAAGCGCTCGTTGCCCGCGCGGAGTTCGCGCCAGGTGTCGGCGGGGGTGGAGGGACGGTGCGGCGTGGGCGTGTCGCTCACGGGGCTCCTCTCAGCGCTGTGCGTCGATGGCGGGTGCGAGCGCCGTGGCGAGCGTCTCGAACTCCTCGGTGGTCGCCGTGCCGATGAGCACGAACGTGCTGCTGCCGGCCTCGGTGACGAGGCCGTACCGGGCGTTGCCGACGTCGCCGCTCGCCCGGCGGTTGTCGTACACCGTCCACTGCACGCCGTCGATCGTGACGACGCCCGTGGCGATGGTGCGCGAGAGCTGCTCGGCGACCCACGTGGGGTTCGCGTCGAGCCCCTGGTACATGCCGACGTACTCGTCGCTCGGGGTGAGGTAGCCCACGTACCACGCGGTGACGCCGTCGACCCCGTTCACGCGGAGCTCGGCTGCGTTCGACCTCCAGCCCTCGGGCAGCTCGGGCACGGCGAGCTGCTCGGGCAGGCCGAGCTGCGCCTGCTGCGCGACGGCGGCCACGTCGACGTCGCGATCGATGGGCCCGTTGGTGCGGGGAACGAGCAGCACGATGATGAAGACGATGCCGAGGCTCGCCGCGAGGGCGAGCACGAGGTTCTTGAGGGTCTGGCGCTGGCGGTGCTTGCGCGAGGTCTCGGCCTTGCGCGCGGCGGTCTCCTCGGGTGTCTCGGGGCGGCCGAGCTCGGCGACCACGCGAGGGGGGCGCTGGGCCATCAGCGGACTCCGCCGTCGGCGGCAGGACGGGCGGTGTCGGATGCCGCGCCATCGCGTGCTGCGTCGCGTGCCCCCGCTCGTGCGGCGTCGAGCCGGGCCTTCGCGCCGACGAGCCACTCCTCGCAGCGGGCCGCGAGGGCCTCGCCGCGCTCCCACAGCGCGAGCGACTGCTCGAGCGTCGCGGAGCCCTGCTCGAGTTCGGCGACGACGCGCACGAGCTCGTCGCGCGCCTGCTCGTAGCTCAGCTCGGCGGCATCCGTGGTGGGGGGCATGCCGCCATTCTATTCGGCGTCGCCGACAGGCCCCTGCGACGTCGCTGCGAGCGACCCCTCGGCGAGCGTCACGACGAGCGGAGCGCCCGCGGGCGCTCCGCCGGGCGCGCGCACGACGTGGCCGTCGGCGCCCTGCACGATCGCGTAGCCCCGGTCGAGGGTGGCCTGCGGCGAGAGGGCCCGCAGTTGCGTTCGCAGCTCGGCCGTGCGGGATGCCGCGCGCTCGAGCGTGCGGCCCACGAGTTCGGTGCCGCGCGCGACCCACCGGGTGAGCTCGTCGGCCCGCCGGTCGACGATCCACGAGGCGTCGGCGAGCACCGGACGGGAACGCAGGTGCCCGATGCGGTCGATCTCGCGCGTGAGGATCGACGTGAGCCGCATTCCGAGCCGCGCGCGCAGGTGCTCGATGCGCACGAGCTCCTCGGCGACGTCGGGCACCACGCGCTTCGCGGCATCGGTGGGGGTCGAGGCGCGCAGGTCGGCCACCTCGTCGAGCAACGGCCGGTCGGCCTCGTGGCCGATCGCGCTCACGATGGGAGTGGATGCGGCGGCCGCGGCCCGCACGACGCGCTCATCGCTGAAGCCCAGCAGGTTCTGGAAGTCGCCGCCGCCGCGCGCGACGATGATGACCTCGACGTCGGGGTCGGCGTCGAGCCGCTGGATCGCGGCGACGACCTCGACGGCGGTGCGGTCGCCCTGCACCGCCGCGTACACCGTGCGGAACTCGACCGCGGGCCAGCGCAGCCGCGCGTTGCGCAGCACGTCTTTCTCGGCGTCGGAGTCGCGGCCCGTGACGAGCCCGACGACGCCCGGCAGGAACGGGAGTCGCTTCTTGCGGCTCTCGGCGAAGAGGCCCTCGGCGGAGAGCTGGGCGCGGAGCCGCTCGAGCCGCTCGAGCAGGTCGCCGAGGCCGACGTGCTTGAGGTCGAAGACCTGCATGGTGAGCGAGCCGCCCTTGACCCACCAGCTCGGCTTGATGAGCGCGACGACGTGGTCGCCCTGCTTGAACTGCTCGTCGAGCCGCGCGCGCACCGACGACCACATCGTGAACGAGATCGTGGCGTCGGCCTCGAGGTCCTTCAGCTTGCCGTAGACGTTGCCGCCCGAGACGCCCCACTGGGTGACCTCGCCCTCGACCCACACGGTGCCGAGCCGATCGATGTAGTCGCGGAGCTTGCCCGAGAGGAGGGCGACGGGCCACGGCGCATCACGTGTCGCCGGTGCGTCCGCCATCGAGTCCTCCGAGCCGCTCGTCAGTCTGCGGCCCGTAGGATGGACATCGTGACGAGCTTGACGGATGCCCCGCGAATCGGCCTCGGCATGCCCAGAATCCCGAGCGTGCGCGGCCGGCTCAAGGATAACCCCGTGCCCGGACACAAGCGGGTGCTGCTGGCCGCGCCGCGCGGCTACTGCGCGGGCGTCGACCGTGCGGTGATCGCCGTCGAGAAGGCGCTCGAGCACTACGGCGCCCCCGTGTACGTGCGCAAGCAGATCGTGCACAACATCCACGTCGTGACCGAGCTCGAGGCCAAGGGCGCGATCTTCGTCGAGGAGGTCGACGAGGTCCCCGAGGGCGAGCACATCGTGTTCAGCGCCCACGGCGTCTCGCCGGCGGTCGTGAGCGCCGCGGCCGACCGCGGCCTCCACGCGATCGATGCGACGTGCCCCCTCGTCACGAAGGTGCACCGCGAGGCCGTGCGGTTCGCACGCGACGACTTCGAGATCCTGCTCATCGGCCACGAGGGCCACGAGGAGGTCGAGGGCACCGCGGGCGAGGCGCCCGACCACGTCACGCTCGTGAACAGCCCCGACGACGTGCCCGACATCGAGGTGCGCGACCCCGACAAGGTGGTCTGGCTCTCGCAGACCACGCTGTCGGTCGACGAGACCATGGAGACCGTGCGCCGCCTGCGCGAGCGGTTCCCGAACCTGCAGGATCCCCCCAGCGACGACATCTGCTACGCCACCCAGAACCGCCAGGTCGCGATCAAGAAGGTGGCGACCGACGCCGAGCTCGTCATCGTCGTGGGCTCCGCGAACTCCTCGAACAGCGTGCGCCTCGTCGAGGTCGCGCTCGAGTACGGTGCGAAGGCCGCGTACCGGGTCGACTACGCGAGCGAGATCAAGCAGGAGTGGCTCGACGGCGTTGCGACCGTGGGCGTCACGAGCGGCGCCTCGGTGCCCGAGGAACTCGTCACCGAGGTGCTCGAGGCGCTCTCCGACGCGGGCTACCGCGATGTCGCCGAGGTCAAGACGGCCGAGGAGGACCTCATGTTCTCGCTCCCGAAGGAGCTGCGCCGCGACCTCGCGGGCAACCGCGACGAGCGCGCCCTCGGCGGCCGCACCCGCACCGCGCAGGGCTGAGCCCGTCGCGCTCGTTCCGGGTGGCGCTCTGCGGTCGCCCGGCCTTCGGCGTGCCCGGGAGTCTTGCGGAGTGAGTGCTCACTCAGTAGGCTCCCGCGCATGACGACGAGCCCTCCGCGCAGCACGCGCGCCCGCCCGATGCCGGTCGACGAGCGCCGCGCCGCCATCGCACGTGCGACCCTGCCGCTCATCGCCGCGCACGGTCACGAGGTCACGACGCGCCAGATCGCCGACGCCGCGGGCGTGGCCGAGGGCACGCTCTTCCGGGTGTTCGACGACAAGGAGGCGATCATCGACGCCGCCGTCGAGCAGTTCCTCGACCCCGGTCCGTTCCGCGACGCGCTCCGGCGCATCGATCCGACCCTGCCGCTCGAGCTCAAGGTGGAGCTCGTGCTCGATCGCATGCTCGAGCGCTTCGCGGGCATCTTCGGCGTGTTCGCCGCGCTCGGTGGCAAGCCGCGGCCCCCGCAGATGCGCAACCCCGACGTCATCGTCGCGATCTTCGAGGAGTTGCTGGCACCCGACCTGGACGCGCTCCGCGTGCCGCCCTCGCAGGTGTTCGCCTTCGTGCGCCTCATCGCCTTCGCCTCCGCGATGCCGCACTTCGGGCCGACGTCGGGGCTCGGTCCCGCCGAGCTCGCCCACCTCGTCGTGCACGGCATCCGCCTCGACGAGAAGGGTGCCGCGCCATGCTCATGAGACTCCTGCGACAGTACCTGCGCCCCTACGGGGCCCTGCTCCTGGGCGTCGTCGTGTTCCAGCTCGCGCAGTCGATCGCCTCGCTGTACCTGCCCACCCTCAACGCCGAGATCATCGACGAGGGCGTCGTGAAGGGCGACACGGGGTTCATCCTCTCCACCGGCATGGTCATGCTCGGCATCACCCTGCTGCAGGTCGCGTGCGCGATCACCGCCGTGTACTTCGGGGCGAAGGCGGCGATGGCGTTCGGCCGCGACGTGCGCCAGGGCGTGTTCCGGCGGGTGGGGGAGTTCTCCGAGCAGGAGGTCACGCGGTTCGGCGCGCCGAGCCTCATCACCCGCTCCACCAACGACGTGCAGCAGGTGCAGATGCTCGTGCTCATGTCGTGCACGATCCTCGTCTCCGCGCCCATCCTCGCGATCGGCGGCGTGATCATGGCGCTCCGCCAGGATCTCGAGCTCTCATGGATCCTCGTCGTCGCGGTGCCCGTGCTGCTCATCGCCGTCGGGCTCATCATCAGCCGGATGGTGCCGCTGTTCCAGTCGATGCAGCGGCGCATCGACGGCGTGAACCGCGTGCTGCGCGAACAGCTCACCGGCATCCGCGTCATCCGCGCCTTCGTGCGCGAGGGCGTCGAGAGCGACCGGTTCGCCGAGGCCAACGCCTCCCTCACCGACACGGCGCTGCGCGCCGGACGGCTGTTCGCCCTCGTCTTCCCCGTGGTGCTGCTCGTCCTCAACGTCTCGAGCGTGGCCGTGCTGTGGTTCGGCGCGTTCCGCATCCAGGACGGCTCGATGCAGATCGGGTCGCTCACAGCGTTCCTGACCTACCTCATCCAGATCCTCATGGCCGTCATGATGTCGACGATGATCGCGGTCATGCTGCCGCGCGCGGCCGTCTCGGCCGGGCGCATCCACGAGGTGCTCGCGACGACGTCGAGCGTCGCCGACCCGGACGAGCCCGTCAGCGCCATCACCCTCCCCGGCACGGTCGAGTTCCGCAACGTCGACTTCGCATATCCCGGCGCCGAGGAGCCCGTGCTGCACGACGTGAGCTTCGTCGCGGAACCCGGCGAGATCACCGCGATCATCGGCGCCACCGGTTCGGGCAAGACCACGATCGTGAACCTCATCGCGCGGCTCTTCGACGCGACCGGCGGCAGCGTGCGCATCGGCGGCGTCGACGTGCGCGAGCTCGACCCCGACGTGCTCAACGCGCAGCTCGCCCTCGTGCCGCAGAAGCCGTACCTGTTCGCCGGCACAGTCGGCTCGACGCTCCGCTACGGCGATCCGGATGCCACCGACGGCGAGCTCTGGGACGTGCTCGAGATCGCCCAGGCGCGCGATTTCGTCGCCTCCATGCCCGGGCAGCTCGACGCCCAGATCGCGCAGGGCGGCACGAACGTGTCGGGCGGCCAGCGGCAGCGCCTGTCGATCGCACGGGCGCTCGCGAAGCATCCGCCGATCTACCTCTTCGACGACTCGTTCTCGGCCCTCGACACCGCGACCGACGCACGGCTGCGCGCGGCGCTCAGCCGGTCGGTGTCGGATGCCACGATGATCGTCGTCGCCCAGCGGGTCGCGACGATCGTGGGCGCCGACAAGATCCTCGTCGTCGAGGGCGGCCGCATCACGGCCCAGGGAACGCACGAGGAGCTGCTGGCCTCGTCCGAGGCGTACGCAGAGATCGTCGAGAGCCAGCTGAGCGTGGAGGAGGCGGCATGAGCGCGCCCGAGACCCGGCAGGCGGCGCCCGCCCGGATGCCGATGCCGCCACGGCGCGGCCCGATGGGCGGCGGCCCCTTCGCCGGCGCGGGGATGCCGACCGAGAGGTCCCTCAACTTCGGTCCGTCGGCGAAGCGACTGCTCGGCCGGCTGCGCCCCGAGCGCGCGGCCGTGGTGTTCGTGGTGCTGCTCGGCGTGCTCAGCGTCACCTTCTCGGTGCTCGGCCCGAAGATCCTCGGCGAGGCCACGAACATCATCTTCGAGGGGTTCATCTCGTCGCAGATGCCGGCGGGCGTGACGCAGCAGCAGGTCGTCGACCAGCTGCGCGCGTCGGGCAACGTGCAGCAGGCCGACATGGTCTCGGCGATGCAGCTCACGCCCGGCGCCGGCATCGACTTCACCGCCCTCGCCATGGTGCTCGGGTGGGTGCTCGTGCTCTACGTGCTCTCGTCGCTCTTCGGCTGGGCGCAGGGCTACGTGCTCAACGGCGTGACCCAGCGCACCGTCTTCCGCCTGCGCGAGGAGGTCGAGGCGAAGATCCACCGCCTGCCGCTGGCGTACTTCGACCGGATGCAGCGGGGCGAGTTGCTCTCGCGCGTCACGAACGACATCGACAACATCTCGCAGTCGCTGCAGCAGACCATGAGCCAGCTGCTCACGTCGCTGCTCACCGTGGTGGGCGTGCTCGCGATGATGTTCTTCATCTCGCCGCTGCTCGCGCTCATCGCCCTCGTGACGATCCCGCTCACGCTGTTCATCACCACGGTCATCGCGAAGCGCTCGCAGAAGCTCTTCGTAGCCCAGTGGACCCACACCGGCACCCTCAACGCGCAGATCGAGGAGGCGTACACGGGGCACGCGCTCGTGCGGGTGTTCGGCCGCCGGCACGAGGTGGAACGCACCTTCACGGACAAGAACGGGGAGCTGTTCGAGGCGAGCTTCGGCGCGCAGTTCGTGAGCGGGATCATCATGCCCGCGATGATGTTCGTGGGGAACCTCGTCTACGTCGCGATCGCCGTCGTGGGCGGGCTCATGGTCGCGGCGGGCTCCATCAGCCTCGGCGACGTGCAGGCGTTCATCCAGTACTCGCGCCAGTTCACGCAGCCGCTCAGCCAGCTCGGGTCCATGGCGAACCTGCTGCAGTCGGGGGTGGCGAGCGCCGAGCGCGTGTTCGAGCTGCTCGACGCCGACGAGCAGGTGGCCGACCCCGTCGAGTCGGAGGCGCCGCGCGAGGCGGCGTCCGAGGCATCCGGCCGCCTGGTCTTCGAGGACGTGTCGTTCCGCTACGAGCCCGACAAGCCGCTCATCGACCACCTGTCGCTCACCGCGGAGCCCGGCCAGTCGATCGCGATCGTCGGGCCCACGGGCGCCGGCAAGACGACCCTCGTCAACCTCATCATGCGGTTCTACGAGCTCGACGGCGGCCGCATCACCCTCGACGGCGTCGACATCACGCGGATGACGCGCGACGAGCTGCGCTCGCGCATGGGCATGGTGCTGCAGGACACGTGGCTGTTCACGGGCACGATCCGCGAGAACATCGCCTACGGGCGACCCGGCGCCACCGAGGACGAGATCCTCGACGCCGCTCGCGCCACCTACGTCGACCGGTTCGTGCGCACCCTGCCCGACGGCTACGACACCGTGCTCGACGACGAGGCGTCGAACCTGTCCGCCGGCGAGAAGCAGCTCGTGACGATCGCGCGCGCGTTCCTCGCGCAGCCCGCGGTGCTCATCCTCGACGAGGCCACGAGCTCGGTCGACACGCGCACCGAGCTGCTGCTGCAGCACGCGATGAACGCGCTGCGGCGGGACCGCACGAGCTTCGTGATCGCGCACCGCCTCTCGACGATCCGCGATGCCGACCTCATCCTCGTGATGGAGGCGGGGCGGATCGTGGAGCAGGGCACGCACACCGAACTGCTCGCCGCAGGGGGCGCGTACGCGCGGCTCTACGAGGCGCAGTTCGCGGCGCCGCTCGAGCCCGTGGTGGACGATGCGGCCGGGTCGACGGCCGGCGCGACGGCGGGGGCGCACGCAGGTGCGCCCGCGACGCCGCGGGCCGCGACGA
>NZ_RHHB01000018.1 GCF_003710805.1 Agromyces tardus
GCCGCCGAGCCCGCCAGGGCCGCCGGCGCCGCCGACCCCGCCAGGCCCGCCTGCGCCGCCGGCTCCGCCCGGGCCGCCCATCGCCCCGGCAACCGACCTCGCCACCCCCACCACCGATTCGGAAGGAGCGGCCTGATGGACGCCGTCGCCCTCACCACCATCACCGTGCTGGCGGTGTTCGTGGGCTTCGAGGTGGTCTCGAAGGTCTCGAGCACGCTGCACACGCCCCTGATGTCGGGCGCCAACGCGATCCACGGCATCATCCTCATCGGCGCGATCATCGTCGCGGGCCAGGCGTCGGATGCCGCGACCCTCATCGTCGCGCTCATCGCCGTCGTGCTCGCCACCGCCAACCTGGTGGGCGGCTTCGTCGTGACCGACCGCATGCTGGAGATGTTCCGCGGTCGCCGGCCCGCGGCATCCGGAACCGCCGTCGCGGGGGCCGCGACCGACCAGAAGAAGGAGAACGGTCGATGACCCTGCTCGATCCCACCTGGACCGCGCTGCTCTACCTCGTCGCCGCCGTCTGCTTCATCCTCGCGCTCAAGGGCCTCAGCTCGCCGCGCACGGCGCGACGCGGCAACCTCATCGGCGCGGCCGGTGCGCTCATCGCCGTGGTCACCGTGTTCCTCTCGACGAAGCTCGACAACATCCCGTGGATCCTCGCGGCCATCGCGATCGGCGCGGCGATCGCGGCCCCCGTCGCACGGCGCGTGCAGATGACGCAGATGCCGCAGCTCGTGGCGCTCTTCAACGGCGTGGGCGGCGGCGCGGCCGCGCTCGTGGCGCTGCTCGAGCTCGACCTGGCCGAGGAGTCGTGGGTGCGCGTGGCCATCGTGTTCACGCTGCTCATCGGCGCCGTGTCCTTCGCGGGATCCCTCGTGACGTTCGCGAAACTGCAGGAGCTGATGACCACGCGCCCGGTGCTGTTCCCGGGCCTGCCGGTGCTCATGGGCGCCGCGATCCTCGCCTCGGTCGGGTCGGCCATCGCGGTCGTCTTCACGGGCGAGCTGTGGATCGCGGTGCTGCTCATCGTGCTCGGCCTCCTGACGGGCGTGCTGCTCGTGCTGCCGGTCGGCGGCGCCGACGTGCCCATCGTGATCTCGCTGCTCAACGCATTCACGGGACTCGCGGTCGCGGCGTCGGGTCTCGTGCTCGGCAACGTGCTGCTCGTCGTGGCGGGCACCCTCGTGGGTGCGAGCGGAACGATCCTGACCAGGGCGATGGCGCAGGCGATGGGACGCAGCGTCACCGGCATCCTGTTCGGTGCGTTCCGCGGCGGGTCGACGGCGGGGTCGACCGTGGCATCCGACCGCCCGGTGCGCTCCTCGAGCGCCGAGGACGTCGCGGTGCTGCTCGGGTACGCCCAGAAGGTGATCATCGTGCCGGGCTACGGCCTCGCGGTCGCACAGGGACAGCACACCGTCGCCGAGCTGCAGCACGCCCTCGAGGCGCGTGGCATCGAGGTCGAATTCGCGATCCACCCGGTCGCGGGCCGCATGCCCGGCCACATGAACGTGCTGCTCGCCGAGGCGAACGTGCCCTACGAGTCGCTCAAGGAGATGAGCGAGATCAACCCCGAGTTCAAGACCGCGGATGTCGCGCTCGTCGTGGGTGCGAACGACGTGGTGAATCCCGCGGCGAAGTCGTCGCCCGGCTCGCCGATCTACGGCATGCCGATCCTCGAGGTGGCCGACGCCCGCCAGGTCGTGTTCCTCAAGCGCTCGATGCGACCTGGGTTCGCCGGCATCGAGAACGAGCTGCTGTTCGAGCCGCAGACGACGCTGCTCTTCGGCGACGCGAAGGACTCGCTCACGAAGGTACTCGGCGCCGTGAAGGCGCTGTAACCGGGTTCTCGGGTCTCCAGGGCGGCGGATGCAGCGGCAGTGCGCCGCGGCATCCGCCGCCGCTGCTCGACCTGATGGGTTCGATCGAGCGAGCGCGTCGAGGCGGTGCCGGTCGAGCGCCCCGGCGCGGCTTCACAGGAACGCGGCGCGTAGGATTGAGCGGAACCCCCGATGTGAAAGAGGTCGCCCGTGGCCGACGCCCGCGATGCTGCGCCCGAGCGAGCCGGTTACTGGCTCGTCCCGGTGCTGCGCGGCGTGCTCGCCCTCATCCCCGCTGCCGTGATCACCTTCTCGCCGAACCACTCCCCCGCGTTCGGCCTGGCCGTGTTCGGCGTCTGGGCGCTCGTGTCGGGACTCGTCACGGGCGCGCTGGCGCTGCGACGCACGAGCGAGGCCACCATCCGGGCGATCTTCGGCGCGAACGCCGTCACGACCGTGATCGCCGGCATCCTCGCGCTCACCGTCGCGCCGAGCCTCGCGCTGTTCACGTACCTCGTGAGCGTCTGGGCGGCCATCACGGGCATCGCCGAGCTCATCGCCGGGCTCCGCTCCCGGGGCCGCACCGCCGCCGCCCGCGACTGGATGACCGCCGGCGTGCTCACCGCACTGCTCGCGCTCGTCTTCCTGCTCTTCCCGCTCGACCCGGTGACGGCCGTGGGCTTCCTCGGAGCGTACTTCGTGGTGCTCGGCGTGTTCCTCGTGATCGGCGGATTCTCGTTGAAGTGGGCCGAACGCCCGGCCACGGCCGGCGGCGCGGCGACCGGATCGGAGCACTCGTGACCAAGAACCCCGACGGCGACTACCGCCCCAGCCGGCGTGAGGTGCTGCGGCCCGTCGAGTACGTCGGCGGCGCGGCGATCGCAGCCGTGTTCACCTCGGTCGTCGTGCTCATCGTGACCCGCGAGTGGAACCTCGCCCTCATCACGGCCGGCGGCGTCTTCATCGTGGTGCTCGTCGTGCTCGCGCTGCTCGCCATGGCCGTGAAGCCCAACGCGTCCGAGACCGCCGAGCTGCACGACGACGGCACGAACCCTCCCCCGCCGCCCTCGCACGGCTGAGCGGACCGCCCGCCCCTCCTGAGGGGGCGAGCTGACGGGCGAGCGGATGCCGCGTCGCGGCCGGATGCCGCACGGCCCGGGTCAGCCCAGGCGGTCGACGAGCTCCGACGCGATGCCGGTGTAGCTCGCGGGAGTCAACGCCAGCAGGCGCTGCTTCGCGGCATCCCCGATCTCGAGGCCCTCGACGAAGGCAGCGAGGTCGGCCGCGCCGACGCGCTTGCCGCGCGTGAGCTCCTTGAGCAGCGCGTACGGGTCGGCGATCGTCGAGCGCCCTGCGGCGACCTCGGCGCGGATGACGGTCTGGATCGCCTCGCCGAGCACCTCCCAGTTGCCGTCGAGGTCGGCGAGCAGCAGCCCGCGGTCGAGGTCGATCTCGCCGAGGCCGCGCTGGATGTTGTCGAGCGCGAGGAGCGAGTGGCCGAAGCCCACGCCGATGTTGCGCTGCGCGCTCGAGTCGGTGAGGTCGCGCTGCAGGCGGCTCGTGACGAGCGTCGCCGCGAGGGAGTCGAGCACGGCGCTCGAGAGCTCGAGGTTCGCCTCCGCGTTCTCGAAGCGGATCGGGTTGACCTTGTGCGGCATCGTCGACGAGCCCGTGGCACCGGCCTGCGGGATCTGGCGGAAGTAGCCGAGCGAGATGTAGGTCCAGATGTCGGTCGCGAGGTTGTGCAGCACGCGGTTCGCGTGCGAGATCTTGCCGTAGAGCTCGGCCTGCCAGTCGTGCGACTCGATCTGCGTCGTGAGCGGGTTCCAGGTCAGCCCGAGCGACTCGACGAACTCGCGTGAGACGTCGGGCCACGTCACATCCGGAGCCGCGACCACGTGCGCCGAGAACGTGCCGGTGGCGCCCGAGAACTTGCCGAGGTACTCGGCGGCCTCGACCTGCTTCGCGATGCGCTCGAGGCGGAACACGAAGACCGCGAGCTCCTTGCCCATGGTCGACGGCGTCGCCGGCTGGCCGTGCGTGCGCGAGAGCATCGCCGCGTCGCGGTGCTCGCGGGCGAGGGCGGCGAGGGTGTCGATGACGGTGCGGTACTTCGGGAGCCAGACCTGCTGCACCGCGTCGCGCACGGTCACGGCGTAGGAGAGGTTGTTGATGTCCTCGCTCGTGCACGCGAAGTGCGTGAGCTCGGCGAGGTGGTCCAGGCCGAGGTCGTCGAGCCGGCGCCGCACGTAGTACTCGACGGCTTTCACGTCGTGGCGGGTGGTGGCCTCGAGCGACGCGAGCTCGTCGATGTCGGACTGGCCGAACTCGGCGACCACCCGGCGCAGTGCCGCCTTCTGGTGGTCGGAGAGCGGCTCGGTGCCGAAGAAGCGGCGGTCGGTCTGCGCGATGAGCCACTCGACCTCGACGTGCACGCGAGCGCGGTTGAGGCCCGCCTCCGAGAGGTGCTCGCCGAGCTCGCCGACCGCTGAGCGGTACCGTCCGTCGAGGGGGCTGAGCGGCTGGGGAGGCAGCGAAGTCATCGGATTCCTTGTCTGAGTGCGGGGGCGAGCTGGCGGAAGAGCGCCGAGGTCGACCGCTCTATCATCCCAAGAACTCGATCGAAGGTCTCCGCATCGCTGTAGTAGGGGTCGGGAACGTCCTGGATCGGGGCGAGCTCGCTGTCGAACTCGAGCAGCAGGCGCACCTTGTGCTGGTCGTGCGCGCTGCGTGCCCAGTTCCGCAGGATGCGGGACTGCCCGCGGTCGAACGCGACCACCAGGTCGAGCGCGGGGAAGTCCCCGGGGTCGAACTGACGGGCACGATGCTGGCTGCCGTCGTAGCCGGCCCGGGCGAGCGCCTCGATGGTGCGCTGGTCGGCCTGCTCGCCCACATGCCAGTCGCCCGTCGCCGCGGATTCGATCGCGATGCGGTCCTCGAGTCCGGCGCGCTCGGCGAGGGAGCGCAGCACCACCTCCGCCATGGGCGATCGGCAGATGTTGCCGGTGCACACGAACGACACTCGGAAGGGCTGCGCCGCGTCCCCTGCGGGCTGCGCGCGCGTCATGCCTCTTATTGTGGTGGCAACGGTGCGCTTCGCACAGGGCGGAAGCGCCGACCGGTACGCAATGTTCACATGAGCCGCTCGCATGAGGTGGGGGTCGCGATGCCGACAGACGCGCCCGACGCCGACGTGGAGGTCGACGCGGCCCTCGTGGCCCGGCTCGTGACGGCGCAGCATCCGGCGTTCGCGGGTGCTGTCGAGCTCGTTGCGAACGGGTGGGACAACGCGATCTTCCGGCTCGGCGAGCGGCATGCGGTGCGGATGCCGCGGCGCGCGATCGGCGACCGGCTCGTCCGGTCCGAGCAGCGCTGGCTGCCGGTCATGGCCGCGGCGCTTCCCGACGGGGTGCGGGCACCGGTGCCCGTCGTCGTGGGCGAGCCCGGCGAGGGCTACCCGTATCGGTGGAGCATCACGCCGTGGTTCGAGGGCGTGGTCGCGGCATCCGTGGACCCGCCGGAACGGAGCGGGGCGGCGCTCGCGCTCGCCGACGTCGTCGTCGCGATGGGCAGGCCGGCGCCGTCGGACGCGCCCGAGAACCCGTTCCGCGGGGTGCCGCTCGCCGAGCGCGACGAGGTCGTGGCCGAGCGGCTCGCGTCGGGCCGGCTCGAGGCCGTGCTGCCGGCGACGGATGCCGCTGCGCTCGCCACGGTCTGGCGCGACGCGCTCGACGCGCCGCCGTGGGCGGGGCCGCCGCTCTGGGTGCACGGCGACCTGCACCCGGGGAACCTCCTGCTCGAGGCCGACCCGGCGGGCGAACTGCGGCTCGCCGCCGTGCTCGACTTCGGCGACCTCACCTCGGGCGATCCCGCGACCGACCTCGCGACCCCCTGGCTCACGTTCGACGGGCGCGGGCGCGCGGCGTTCCGCGCCCGGGTGGCCTCGCTGCGGCCGACGGATGCGTCGGACTGGGCGCGTGCCCGTGGCTGGGCGCTCGCCGTGGGCAGCGCCATCGTCGACACGATCGGCGTCGAAGGGCCGATCGGTCGCATCGGCGCGCACGCGCTGGAGCAGGTGCTCGCAGACTGATCCCCGGTCGCGAACGCTGTTCTCCCGGGCGATCGGGCGCCACTCCTCCTCCCCCGCGCGCCGCGCGAGATGGACTGCACCGAGCGCGGTTGCCGGAGGGCGGGGCGCTACACCAGCCGCGAGCATCGGTGCCATGCTCTCCCCCGATTCCCCGGCGCCACCGACCGGTACGGCGGTCGTGCTGCCCGGCGCACCGCTCGACGAGCACGCCATCGACCTCCTGCGTGAGCAGCTCGCCGCGCTCGACCGCCTGCGCATCGGCGTGCTCGACGAGCTGCCGGCGCTCGCGCCGCCCGACGTCATCCGCGAATGGCGGTCGAGCGCGGCCGATCGCTGCTCGGAGCGGATCCGGGAGCTCAATGCCGACGCGCACTGGATCGGCGAGCACCTCCACGACGCGGCACTCGCGCTGCGGCATCGCATCGACGAGGTCGAGGCGCAGTTGGCGGAGCGGCGCGCGGCCGCGGCGCTCGCGGCCGCTTCCGTCGCCACCCCGCCGTCCGAGGGGTGGCGATGGACGACCGGCTGATCCTCGCGGGCGGCGGGTCGACGGCCGTCGCGGTCGACGAGCTCTTCGTCGAGGTCGCGCGACTCCACCGGCTCGCCGCCGCTGCTCGCGACTGGGGCCGCCGGCTCGCGTCGATCACGTCGAGCCTGCAGGCGCTCGGACTCACGTCCTCGTCGGCGGGCTTCCTGCCCTCGCGATTCGACGCGAGTGCGGTCGACGCCGGTCTCGGCGGCGCCGCCTCCGCGATCACCCGCTCGATCCGGTTGGCGGAGCGTCTGGGGCACGACCTCATGAGTTCGGCGGAGCGCTACGGCCGGGCCGAGCGCGAGGCGGTGGAGCGCTGGCGGTTCCTCGTCGGCGCCGCGGCATGGGCGGTCGGCGCGGCCCCGCTGTATGCGGCGGCGACCGCGGCGACGATCGCCGGAGCCACGTGGCTCGCGGCGGAGACCAATGCCGTGCCCCGCGTCGATCGCATCGACTGGAGACCCGTCTTCTCGTCGCCGGAGTTCGTCTCGCTCGTGCGGGCGCTCGCGGACTCACCCGATGAGCTCGCGGCGGGCGGCGCGCACGTGCCGCTCGCCGAGTCGCTGCGCGCCGGCGACGGACTCGGCGCGCCGAGCGCCGCCGCCGTACTCCTCGCGGCGGCCGCGATGATCGCCGGTACGGGTCGCAGCGCCGGTGCCGTGGGCACCGCCGGAGCCGGCCCCGTGCTCGTCGAGCGGGACCTCGGCATCGTCCAGGCGCGCACGGTGCACCCGCAGCCGGGCGCGCCGCTGCCGACGGCGCCTCGCGGGGTCGCGGAGCTCGCGGCCCGCATCCCCTCGCCCGAACCGGGCGCGCCCCAGGTGCGGGTCGAGCGGTACGGCGAGGGCGCCGACGCGAGGTACATCGCGTACGTCACCGGCACGGTCACGTTCGACGTGCACGCCGGATCCGAGCCGTTCGACATGACCTCGAACCTGCACGGCGTCGCCGATGACGCCCCCGCCGCGAACGTGCCCCCGGCCGCCATGGAGCGTGCGGTCAGGCTGGCGCTCGCCGAGGCCGGCGCGGGCACCTCCAGCCCCGTGCTCGTGGCGGCCTACTCCGGGGGCGGCATCGCGGCGGCGCAGCTGGCCGCGGCATCCGACCTCAACGTGGTCGGCGCGGTCACGTTCGGCAGCCCGACGGCCTCGGCTCCGCCGAGCGACGGCGTGCCGGTGCTCGCGTTCGAGCACGCCGAGGATCCGGTACCGGCGACCGGCGGCGCCGGAGCACCGTCGCCGGATCGACTCGTCGTCGCTCGCGCCGCCCTCGACGGCGCCGTGATCGCGCCTGATGACGTGCTGCCCGGCCATGCACTGTCGCGCTACCGCGAGACCGCCCGCCTCGTCGACGCCTCCGAGGAGGCGCGGCTCGTGGCCTTCCGGCAGACCGTCGCCGGATTCGCCGAGGGCGGCGCCACCGAGGTCACGTCGTTCCGGTTCGGTCGCGAGGCGTCGGCCGACTGACCGGGGTCAGTCCCGGGGACGCACCACGATGCCGATGAGCCAGCTGATGAGTCCGAGCACGATCGCCCCGAGCACGCCCCACCAGAAGCTCTCGACCTCGAGCCCGAACCCGAGGAGGCCGCTGATCCAGTCGACGAGCAGGAGCAGCAGTCCGTTCACGATGAACGAGATGAGCCCGAGCGTGAGCACGTACAGCGGGAAGCCGACGATGCGCACGAACGTGCCGACGGTCGCGTTCACGATGCCGAAGATCGCGGCGACGAGCAAGTAGGTGAGGATCGTGGCGAGCTGGGTGTCCTCGTACGGCACCACCCGCACGCCCGAGACGATGAACGTCGTGAGCCACAGGGCGAGTGCCGAGACGATGACCTTGACGAGGAAGCGCATCCCCCCACTCTGGCAGCGGAGCCCGTGGCGGCAAAGGGGTACGGTGGAATCCGTGACCGCACCGGAGCCCACGGGCGCGCGGGTTCGCCTGCGTGCCGAGATCGCCGCCCTTCCGCCGTACCGACAGGGGCGCCCGGCGCCCGCCGACGGCTTCAAGCTGTCGAGCAACGAGAACCCGTTCGATCCCCTGCCGTCGGTGCAGGCTGCGATCGCGGCGGCGGCGACCGAGGTCAACCGCTACCCGGATGCCACGGCGCTGCGTCTGCGCGAGCGCCTCGCCGAGCGCTTCGGCGTCTCGCCCGACGAGGTCATCGTGGGCGCCGGATCGGTGTCCCTCCTCGCGCAGTTCATCCTCGCCGCGGCCGGCCCCGGCGACGAGGTGGTCTACGCCTGGCGCTCGTTCGAGGCCTACCCCGGACTCGTGACGGTCTCGGGCGCGACGAGCGTCCAGGTCCCGAATCGCGCCGACCACGGACACGACCTCGACGCGATGGCCGACGCGATCACCGACCGCACGCGGGCCGTGATCGTCTGCTCGCCCAACAACCCCACGGGTGTCGCCGTCACGGCGGACGAGTTCGAGCGCTTCATGGCGCGCGTGCCGAGCGACGTGCTCGTGCTGCTCGACGAGGCCTACGCGGAGTTCGTGCGCGACGAGGCATCCGTCGACGGCAGCACCCTGATCGGGCGGTACCCGAACCTGGTCGTCCTGCGCACCTTCTCGAAGGCCTACGGGCTCGCGGGCGTGCGCATCGGGTACGCGATCGGGCCCGTCGAGATCCTCGACGCCGCGCGAGCCACTGCCATCCCGCTCGGCGTCACGGGCGTCGCCACGGCCGGCGCGCTCGCCGCCCTCGAGGCCGATGCCGAGGTCGAGCTCCTCCGGCGGGTCGACGCGCTGGCCGAGCAGCGCACCCGGTTCCGGGCCGCCCTCCTCGAGCAGGGGTGGGCCGTTCCCGACGCGCAGGGCAACTTCGTCTGGCTGCCGACGGGCGAGCGCACGGCGGCCGTCGCGGACCGCCTCTTCGACGCCGGGTTCGTCACCCGCGCGTTCCCGCCCGACGGCATCCGCATCTCCGTGGGTGAGGCGGAGTCTGTCGACACGCTCCTAAGGGTTCTCGAAGAGCTTGTGGAGCCGTCACAAGAAGGGCACTCCGCCTAGCGGGTAGCGTGGAACGGTGGCCGCCCCCTCGAGAGACTTCACCGCGCCGACGCTCCAGCTGCTGACGCCCGACGGCGAGCTGCGCCCGACCCCCGAGGCCGAGGCGTATCTGCCGCTCGTCGAGGCGCTGTCCGACGAGACACTCGAGCAGTTCTACCGCGACATGCTCATCTCGCGTCGCGTCGACGTCACCGGCGCCAACCTGCAGCGCCAGGGCCAGCTCGCGCTCTGGGTCCCGAGCCACGGCCAGGAGGCGGCCCAGGTCGGCTCGGGCCGTGCCAGCCGCCCGCAGGACCACATCTTCCCCTCCTACCGCGAGCACGTCGTCGGCATGATCCGCGGCCTCGACCCCGTGAAGATCATGAACCTGCTGCGCGGCGTCACCCTCGGCGGCTGGGATCCGGCAGAGAACGGCAACTTCCACCTCTACACGCTCGTGCTCGCGTCGCAGACGCTGCACGCCACGGGCTACGCGATGGGCCTCCAGTTCGACGGCGACACCGCCACGGGCGACCCCGACACGGATGCCGCGGTGCTCGTGTACTTCGGCGACGGCTCCACCTCGCAGGGCGACGCCAGCGAGGCGCTCGTCTTCGCGTCGAGCTATCGGACGCCGCAGGTCTTCTTCGTGCAGAACAACCAGTGGGCGATCTCGGTGCCCGTCTCACGGCAGTCGCGCTCCCCCATCTCGCTCCGCGGCGGCGGATTCGGCATGCCCGGCATCCGCATCGACGGCAACGACGTGCTCGTGAGCTACGCGGTCACGCGCCAGGCGCTCGAGGAGGCCCGCGCCGGCGACGGCCCGAGCTTCATCGAGGCGGTCACCTACCGCATGGGCGCGCACACCACCGCCGACGATCCCACGAAGTACCGCACCGACGACGAGGTCGAGTACTGGCGGCAGCGCGATCCCATCACCAGGTACCGCGCGTGGCTGG
Organism: Agromyces tardus; assembly: GCF_003710805.1. Taxonomy (GTDB): domain Bacteria; phylum Actinomycetota; class Actinomycetes; order Actinomycetales; family Microbacteriaceae; genus Agromyces; species Agromyces tardus. Next base: position 10,402 of record NZ_RHHB01000018.1, read on the forward strand.
AGGCTCGCGGGGCATCCGCCGCCTTCTTCGAGGAGGCCGAGGCCGAGGCGACCGATGTCGCGGCCGACGTGCGCGCCCGCCTGCTCGACGCCACGGCGCCGCCGCGCAGCGCGATCTTCGAGCACGTGTACAGCGAGCCGCATCCGCTCGTCGAGGCCCAGGCCGCCTGGCTCGAGGCGTACGAGAACTCGTTCGAGGGAGAAGGCCAGTGAGCGTCGAGACCGTTCCGAGCGCGACCGCGACCACCGGCACGGATGCCACGGCCGACGCGGTGCGCGGCGTGCAGACCCTCTCGATGGCGAAGGCCATCAACGCGGGCCTGCGCGAGGCGCTGCTGGCCGACCCCAAGGTCCTGCTGATGGGCGAGGACATCGGCCCGCTCGGCGGCGTCTTCCGCGTCACCGAGGGGCTCCACGCCGAGTTCGGCGACAAGCGCGTGCTCGACACCCCGCTCGCCGAGTCCGGCATCGTCGGCACGGCGATCGGCCTGGCCATGCGGGGCTACCGCCCGGTGGTGGAGATCCAGTTCGACGGCTTCATCTTCCCGGCGTTCGACCAGATCACCACGCAGCTCGCCCGCGTGCACCTCCGCAGTGAGGGCACCGTGCCCATGCCGGTCGTCATCCGCGTGCCCTACGGCGGGCATATCGGATCGATCGAGCACCACCAGGAGAGCCCCGAAGCGTACTTCGCGCACACTCCGGGCCTGCGCGTCGTGAGCCCGTCGTCGCCGCACGACGCGTACTGGATGATCCAGGAGGCGATCGCCTCGAACGACCCGGTGCTCTTCTTCGAGCCGAAGAGCCGCTACTGGCCCAAGGGGCCGGTGGACCAGGACCACCCCGGCACCCCCTTGCACGCGAGCCGGGTCGTGCGCCGCGGCACCGACGCGACGCTCGTCGGCCACGGCGCCATGGTCGCCACCCTGCTGCAGGCCGCCGACATCGCCGCCGGCGAGGGCCGCAGCCTCGAGGTCGTCGACCTGCGTTCCCTCTCCCCCATCGACTACGGGCCGATCGTCGACTCGGTGCAGCGCACCGGCCGGCTCATCGTGGCCCAGGAGGCCTACGGCTCGGTGAGCGTCGGCTCCGAGGTCGCCGCCACCGTGGCCGAGCGGGCGTTCTACTCGCTCGAGGCGCCCGTGCTGCGGGTGTCGGCGTTCGACACGCCCTTCCCGCCGGCCGCACTCGAGACCGAATACCTCCCGAGCGCCGACCGTGTGCTCGAGGCCGTCGACCGCGCCCTGGCGTACTGAAGCACCCGAGGAGAGCGATGACCGAGATCCGGTTCCCACTGCCCGACGTCGGAGAGGGACTCACCGAGGCGGAGATCGTGCAGTGGCGCGTGGCGCCCGGTGACCGCATCGCCCTCGACCAGGTGTTCGTCGAGATCGAGACGGCCAAGTCGCTCGTCGAGCTGCCGAGCGCCTACGAGGGCGTCGTCTCCGAGCTCCTCGTCGAGGAGGGCAATACGGTCGACGTGGGCACGCCCATCCTCGTGATCCAGACGGATGCCGCGAGCGGCATGAATACCGCGACCACTCCCCCGGCGGCGACGCCCGCCACGCAGGCTGCCTCGGATGCCGCCTCCATGGTGGCCGACACGGTCGCGTCGATCGCGCCCGACGAGGGCGGTGCCGTGCTCGTGGGCCATGGCAGCTCCGGACCGGCGAACAGCCGTCGCCGGCGTCACCCATCGCCCGGTGGCGCGCACGAGCATCTGGCGGCACCGGCACCGGCACCGGCACCGGCTCCCGCGCCCGTCGTGGCCCCCACGGCGTCGGCGCCGCGGCCAGCGGGGAGCGCCGTCGCAGCGCCCGACACCGCGCGCCGTGCCGCGCCGGAGCGGGTCGACGACGGCATGCCCGTCATCGCCAAGCCGCCCATCCGCAAGCTCGCGAAGGACCTCGGCGTCGATCTCTCGCGGGTCACCCCCACCGGTCCGATCGGCGACGTCACGCGCGACGACGTGATCCGCGAGGCCAGCCAGGCGAGCGTGTTCCGCAACATCCAGACGCCCGAGGTGCCGTCGGATCGGGAGACCCGCATCCCCGTCAAGGGCGTGCGCAAGGCGATCGCGCAGACGATGGTGCAGAGTGCATACTCCGCGCCGCATGTATCGGTGTTCGTCGACGTCGACGCCACCCGCACGATGGAGTTCGTGAAGCGACTCAAGGCGTCGCCCGACTTCGCGGGCGTGAAGGTGTCGCCGCTGCTGATCATGGCGAAGGCCATGATCTGGGCCGTGCGTCGCAACCCGAGCGTCAACGCGCAGTGGACCGACGACGAGATCATCATCAAGCACTACGTGAACCTCGGCGTCGCGGCGGCGACGCCGCGCGGCCTGATCGTGCCGAACGTCAAGGAGGCGCAGGCCATGTCGATGGTCGAGCTGGCCACCGCGCTCGAGCAGCTCACGCTGACCGCCCGCGACGGCAAGACCCAGCCCGCCGAGATGCAGGCCGGCACCATCACCATCACGAACATCGGCGTCTTCGGCATGGACACGGGCACGCCCATCCTCAACACCGACGAGGTCGCGATCGTCGCGCTCGGCACGATCAAGCAGAAGCCCTGGGTGGTCGACGGCGAGGTGCGTCCGCGCTACGTGACGACGATCGGCGCCTCGTTCGACCACCGGGTCGTCGACGGCGACGTGGCCAGCCGCTTCCTCGCGGATGTCGCGGCGATCATCGAGGAGCCGGCGCTGCTACTGGAGTAGGAGAACCGCAGGTCAGAGGCGGATCTCGTAGACGACCGCGTCGGCGGTGCGGGAGACCTCGGCCATGCCGGCGCCCTCGAGCACGCGACGTGCGGGGAGGTTCGCGACCTCGGCGGCGGCACGAGCGATCGCGGCGCCGCTCGAGCGGAGCAGCGCGAGCGTCTCGCCCACCACGTGGGTGGCCAGGCGCTGTCCGCGCACCGCGGGCACGAGCCCGAAGTCGAACTCGACCGCGCCGCGGTCGTCGGGCGGCCCGAACAGGTTGACTCCCCCGATCGCGGGGCCGTCGGGGCCGCGGCGCACCAGGTACGGGCCGAAGGGCGCGGGGTCGCCCACGTCGCGCACCGCACGCACGAACTCGGCGAGGAGTTCGGGCTCCTCGGTGAACGCGTAGCCGCCCTCCCAGCCGTCGACCGGGTCGACCTCGCCTGCGAGCATGCGCTCGGCGTCGGCAACGGTGAACGGCGTGAGGGCGAGTTGGAGCGTCGGTGAATCCACGTGCTTCATGGTGTCATCCCCCGCCGACGTTCGAGGACTTCCGTCCACAGACGCGCGGGCGCGGCATCCGTTGACTGATGTTGACAATCATTATCAATAGACCTACCGTGGAGCACATGAACCGCGCCGTCCGCCGTGCTCGCACGCCCCTCACCGTCGCATCCGTCGCGGTCGCAGTCAGCCTGACGCTCACGGGCTGCGCGACCCAGGGGAGCGGCGACGCCGGTGATTCGGGGGTGTCGATCGTGGCCACGACGACGCAGGTCGCCGACTTCACGCGCGAGCTCGTCGGCGACACGGCGGAGGTCACGCAGCTCGTGCAGCCCGACCAGAGCGCCCACGCGTTCGACCCGTCGGCCAAGCAACTGCTCGCGCTCAGTCAGGCGGACGCCCTCGTCGTGAACGGCGCGGGGCTCGAGAGCTGGCTCGACGACACGATCGCGGCATCCGGCTTCGACGGCGAGCTCATCGTGGCGAGCGACGGCATCGAGCTCGCGGGGGAGGCCCACGACCACGCCGACGGCGCAGCCGCCGGCGATGAGAGTCCGGCCGCCGACGATCACGAGTCGGGCGACCCGCACGTGTGGACCGACCCGGCCAACGCCATGACCATGGTCCAGAACATCGCCATCGGACTCGAGGGCGTCGACGGCGTCGACGCAGAGGTCGTGTCGTCGAACGAGACCGCCTACCTCGGCAGGCTCGAGGCGCTCGACGCGTGGATCCGCGAGAACATCGACGCCGTGCCCGCCGACGAGCGCCTGCTCGTGAGCAACCACGACGCGTTCACCTACTTCACCGCGGCGTACGGCATCACCTTCGTCGGCAGCATCATCCCGAGCTTCGACGACAACGCGGAGCCGAGCGCCGCCGAGATCGACGCGCTCGTGAGCGCGATCCGCGAGACGGGCGTCAAGGCCGTCTTCTCCGAGGCGTCGCTCTCGCCGCGTGCCGCCGAGACCATCGCGAAGGAGGCCGGGGTGGCCGTCTACTCGGGCGACGACGCGCTCTACGCGGACTCGCTCGGCCCGGCGGGCAGCGACGGCGCGACGTACCTCGGCAGCCAGGTCCACAACGTGCGGCGCATCCTCGAATCGTGGGGGGCGACGCCGACCGAGCTCCCCGCTACGCTGCAGTGATGACGCGCGATCCCGCCGACGGGGCGGTGCTCGAACTCCACGAGGCCGCCTTCTCGCACCCGGGCGGAGGCGGCGTCTCGGGCATCGAGCTGCGCGTGGCGGCGGGGGAGTCGGTCGCGCTCATCGGCCCGAACGGCGCGGGCAAGTCCACGCTCCTGCAGGGCATCCTCGGGCTCGTGCCCATGACGGCCGGGAGCCTGCGCATCGACGGGGTCGCGAATGCCCGCGATCGCGGCCGGGCCGTCGGCTACCTGCCCCAGCAGGCGGCCCTCGACCCCGAGTTCCCGATCACGCTCGACCAGGTCGTCATGCAGGGCCGCTATCGCCGGCTCGGCTGGCTCAGGTGGCCGGGTCGCGCCGACCGCCGGGCGGTCGCCGACGCGCTCTCGGCCGTCGGCCTCGCGCATCGGGGGGGCGCGCGGTTCGGCGACCTGTCGGGCGGGCAACGGCAGCGTGGACTGCTCGCGCGCGCCCTCGCGTCCGAGCCGCGCGTGCTCCTGCTCGACGAGCCGTTCAACGGCCTCGACCAGCCCAATCGCGACGCGCTCCTCGAGACGGTGCGCGAGCTGAAGGGCCGCGGCGTCGCCCTGCTCATCTCGACGCACGACCTCGAGCTCGCCCGCGAGGTGTGCGACACGGTCGTGCTGCTCAACGGCGTGCAGCTCTCGGCGGGTCCGGTCGACCAGGTGCTCACCCTCGGCAACGTGCAGGAGTGCTTCTCCGACCAGGGCGTCGAGTTCGACGAGCACACGCTCGTGGTCCCGGGCCACGAGGGCCACTGACGTGGATGCCGCCGACGCGCTGTTCGGCGCCTTCGCGCTGCCGTTCATGGCGCGCGCCCTCGTGGTGCTGCTCGTGCTCGCGGTGGTCGCGGGCTTCGTCGGCGTGCTCGTGAACCTGCGCGGGCTCGAGTTCATCAGCGACGGACTCACGCACGCCGTGTTCCCCGGGCTCGCGATCGGCTTCGCGCTCGGCGGGTTCGGCGGGCTCATCCCCGGGGCGGCGGTCGCCGCGCTCATCGCCGCACTGCTGCTCACGATGCTCGCGCGTGCGGGGGTGGCATCCGACTCGGCGATCGCGATCGTGCTCACGGCGACCTTCAGCGTCGGCGTGATCGTGGTGTCGCGCGGCAACGACTACGCGGGGGAGCTCGAGGCGCTGCTCTTCGGCCGGCTGCTCACGATCACGCCGGAGGAGGTCGTGCCCATCGTCGCGGTGGCGCTCGTCGCGCTCGTGACGGTCGCGGTGACGTTGAAGCAGCAGCTGTTCCGGGCGTTCGACCCCGTGGGCAGCCGCGCGGCGGGCGCACCCGACCTGGGGCTCGACCTGGCCCTCAACGCCGCGATCGCCCTCGTCGTGGTCGCAGCGTCGACCGCGATCGGCTCGCTGCTCGTGCTGGCGCTGCTCATCGTGCCGGGAGCCACCGCACGGCTGCTCTCGAACCGGCTGTTCGCGCTCTTCCCCATCGCGATCGGGTTCGCGGCGCTGTGCGCGTGGCTCGGCCTCGCGTCCGGCTTCGCGCTGTCGGTCGGCGCCGGCATCGACGTGCCCGGCGGTGCGACCGTCGCGGGGGTCTTCGTGGCGGCGTACGTGCTCGTGCTCCTCGGCTTCCTGCTGGTGCGCCGACTGCGTCCTGCGGATGCCGCAGCCCGGCGCGTGACCGCGGCGGGTGCGGAGCGCGCGGCATCCGTCACCTCCTCGACCGGTGTCGGGACGGCCGGCTGATGGGCTACTTCGAGCGGGCGATGCTCGCGGCGACGATCATCGGGGCCGGTGCGGGACTCGTCGGCGTGCTCGTCGTGCTGCGCCGCCGCACGTTCTTCGCGCAGGCGCTCACCCACGCGACCTTCCCCGGTGCCGTGGCGGCGGCCGCCCTCGGCGTCTCGGTGCCGCTCGGCGCGGCGGTGGCCGCGATCGCGATCGTCGCCGCGGTGACCGCGATCGGGCGGGTGCGCCGGCAGGGGCCCCAGGTGGCGGCGGGCATCCTGCTCACGGGCGGCTTCGCCCTCGGGATGCTGCTGCAGGCCCTCGTGCCGGGGATCCCGATTCGCACCGAGTCGTTCCTCGTGGGCTCGATCCTCACGGTGAGCGACGGCGACATCCTGCTCGCCGGCACCGTCGCCGCGGTGGCACTCGCCGCGGTCGTCCTGTTCGGCAAGGAGCTCGCGTTCTCGACGTTCGACCGCAGCGGCTACCGTGCGGCCGGCTATCGCGAGTGGCCGGTCGAGGTGCTCGTGCTCGTGCTCATCGCGGCCTCGGTGGTGACGTCGCTGCCGGCGGTCGGCGCGATCCTGGCGATCGCGCTCATCGCGGCGCCCGCGGCGGCGGCTCGGATCGTCGCGCCCTCGTTCCGCGCGATGCTCGTCGTCGCGCCGCTCCTGGGGGCCGCCTCGGGAGTGCTCGGCGTGCTCGCGTCCCGCACGTTCGCGATCGCCGCCGGTCCCGCGATCGCGCTCATCGCCACGGGGTTCTTCGCGCTCGCGCTGCTCGCCGGCCGGCTGCGCCGAGTACCGTGGAAGGGCCCCGCGGCATCCGGGATCGAACGAATCAGGCCGCCCGAGGAGGTTCGAGGCACATGAAGCGCAACACGTGGCAGCGCGAAGCCGTGCGCGAGGCCCTCGACGGCACCGGCGGGTTCATCAGCGCACAGGCGCTGCACTCCGCGCTGCACGCGAGCGGGTCGCCCATCGGACTCGCCACCGTCTATCGCGCGCTCGGCGATCTCGCGTCGACGGGCGAGGCCGACTCGCTGCAGTCGCCCGACGGCGAGGCGCTCTACCGCGCCTGCAGCACCACCGGACACCACCACCACCTGATCTGCCGCAACTGCGGGCTCACGGTGGAGATCGCCGCCGACGAGGTCGAGGCGTGGGCGAAGCGGGTCGCGGGGGAGCACGGCTTCACGGGCGCGGCGCACGTCGTCGACGTCTTCGGGCTGTGCGCCGACTGCACGGCGGCGCAGCGCGGAGCCGACGAGCGTCGGGCGGATGCCACAGCGAACGGCTCCTCGTCGTCGCACCCCGCCTGACCGGTCCCGGCCTCTCGGCTGAGCCGTGCGGCCGCGCCCCCGGCTCGGTTCAGCGCGACAGGCGTCGGCGGCGCCACACGAGTCCCGCGCCGGCCAGCAGGAGCAGCAGGCCCGCGACGAGCGGGGGCAGCAGGTCGGTGCCGGTCGTCGAGAGCCCGGCGGGTCCGGGTTGCGGCGTCGGCGTCGGCGCTGGTGTCGGCGTGACGTGCACGGTGAGACTCGTGCTCACGTCGCCGAGCGTCGCGGTGATGACATGCGGGCTCGCGGTGGGGAAGGTGACCGTGAGTCCGTCGACGACGTCGGTCGCGACCGAACTGGTGAGCACGACCCCGCTCGTGTCGACCGGGCGCCCGTCGTGCGTCGTGCCGCTCACACGGAAGGTGAGGGAGTCGCCCTGGTTCACGGTGTCGTCATCCGCCGTGAGCACGAGCGTTGCGTCGGTGGTCGCGAAGAGGCTGAGGTCGCCGGTGACCGGGGTCGTCGCCTCGAACCAGTCGCCCGACCCGTCGGCCGCGGTGTTCCAGCCGTCGAGCTCCGGCGGCGCGGGAATCGTGCGGTAGCCGCTTGCGAAGTCCGGTGCGTAGAGGCGAATGGATGTCGCGGGGTCGCCGTCCTGCGGATCGAAGGTCACGAGGAAGTCGTGGTCGTTCACCTCGACGCCGACGAACGACTCCTGGAGTGCGATGACCCCGTGGTTGTCGATCTGGCCGTCGCCGCCGATGCTCGCGCCGCTCGTCGGATCGGCCTCGGTGCCGACCAATCGACCACCGGACTCCACCACGACCTCCGCCCCGCCCGCATCGGAGTCGAGGATGGTGAGGAGCCCCTCGGGTACCCGCAGGGTCCCGGCGACGCGAAGCGACCCGAACTCCGATGCACCGTTGCCGGCTCCGACCGCCGACGTGGCGGGGAGGTCGACGCCGACCGCGGTGACCGTTCCACCGATGATGTCGACCGCGGCTCCCGCGCCCCCATTCCCGCCGCCGATGCCGGCGCCGCCGGAGCCCGCCACGGCGGTGACCGCGCCGCCGAACACCGTCAGCAAGCCGCCGCTGTCGCCGGTCTCGCCGCCGCCGATTCCGGAGGCACCGGTCCCGCCGACGGCCGTGACCGTGCCTCCCGTGACCCCCACGTCGCCGCCGGCACCACCGTATCCGCCGCCGATCCCGGCACCGTAGAGGCCGCCGGTCGCCGTGACGGTTCCTCCTTCGATTCGGATGAAGCCCGCGCGCTGCCCACCGCCACCGCCGATCCCAGCGCCGCCGCGTCCGCCGGCGACCGTCACGGTGCCGCCGCGGATGATGAGTCCGGCGCCTGTGGTCACTCCGATCCCGGCCGCTCCGCTGTAGTTCTCGGGGTCGAGCGCCGGAGTCGACAACTCGCCGCCGCCGCGGGTGTCTTCGATGATGAGGAGGCTGTCCACGGCGACCTGCACGTCCGACGCGAAGAGGGCGAACCCGTTCAAGTCGAGCGTGACGTCGCATCCGACGAGGAGGCTCCCGCCGGCGAGGTCGCTGCCGAGCTCGATCACGTCGCCGTCGGTGCACTCCGCCAGTTTCAGGGCGAACTGCCAGAAGGCGTCGTCGACCGCGTACAGGGTCGTGTCGGCGAAGACACGGGTGGTCTCGGTGAACACCTGCCCGAGGCCATCGGCCGACGTGTTCCACACGGTGCCGCCCGGCGACGGTGGGATCTGACGGTACCCGCTCGCGAAGTCGGGGGCGTAGAGGCGAACGGATGCCGGCGGCCCGCCGGTCTGCGCATCGAAGGACACCAGGTAGTTGTTGCCGGCGACCTCTACAGCGACGCGCGACTCGTCGAGCGCGATGACGCCCGAGTTCTGGATCTGGCCCGCGCCGGAGAGGTCGGCGCCGACCGTGGGGTCGGCCTCCGTGCCGAGGAGTTGCCCGCCTTCCTCGATGAGCACCTCCGGCCCGCCACCGGGATCGGAGTCGGGAATCACGAACGGGCCGGATGGGGCGCGCAGTGCGGCGCCGGCGCCGACGACGAGCGATCCGAACTGGCTGCTCCCCGCACCGGCGCCGATGGCGGTGGACCCGCCCGTCGCGGTGACGACGCCACCCGTGATGGAGACCTTCGCGCCCGGCTGCCCCTGTGCTCCGCCGATTGCGGCGCTGCCGGTGCCGCCGATGGCCGTGACCGTGCCGCCGGTGACCGCCACTTCGAAGTCGGCAGGGCCGCCGATCCCGACGCCCTCACCGCCGCCGCCGGTCGCCGTGACGGTGCCGCCGTTGACCGTGAGACGCCCGCCTTCGAGCGCCGCAGCGAATGCCGCGCCGATTCCGGCCGCGGCGCCGCTGTCCAGGACCTGGTCGCCGCCCACTGCGGTGACGTTCCCGCCGTTGATGGTGATGTCCCCGACGCCGGCCTCGGAGCCATCGGGAGCCGTCAAGCTGCCGCCGATCCCCGCAGCCGCGACGCCGTCGTTGAAGTCCAGTTCGCTGTCACCGGTCGCCACGATGGTGCCGCCGTCGATGACGAGGCCCGACCCGATCGGGACCGCGATCCCGGCGAGCGAGGCGCGACCGGAGGACACGAGCGTGCCGCCTCCGGTGGCCGTGATCGTGAGCACGGTGTCGGGCGCGATCACCACGCCCTCGGCGGCGAGGCTGCGGCCGTTCAGGTCGAGCGTCACGTCGCAGGCGACCACGAGTTCCCAGTCGGGGGAGAGAGGCGGGACGGTGAGGTCGGCGCCGAGCCGGATCGTGTCGCCGTCGGCGCACGTCGCAAGTGCCGCCTTGAGGTCGGCGAAGGTGCTCGGCGTCCACTCGGCGGCGAACGCGGGTGCCGCGCCGAGGCCGGCGAACAGCAGCGCTGCTGCAGCGGTGGACGCGGCGAACGTGGTCGAGCGCATCATCGGGCTCCATCCGTCGAGGCGCCGGGGGGACTCCGAGGCCTTCGACCTCCCACCGTACGGTCGGGATCGACCATACGGTCAGTCCCAGAACGGGTGCCGCGCCCCGCACGGCTGTCGGGCGGCATCCATTCGAGAGGCCCGTGGGACCTTCGTCCCGGTGCCGGGGTATCGGGCGCGCGGGGCTCGGGCGTAGTGTCGGGCGGGTAACAGGTGGATCCGGTCCGGGGGGCCCGGCGCCCTCCTCAGGTTCACGGCCTTCCGGTGTGCTCGCGGCGTCGCGAGCGGGGTGCGCCGACCTCGACGGAAGGACCGGAAGATGACCCACGACCCCAGCGTGCTCGCGCCGACCTACACGAGGGCGGGCGAGCGAGCCGTCGCACCGCGGTACACGATCCCCGACGTGGAGATGGACCCGACCACGGCGTACCAGATCGTGCACGACGAGACGATGCTCGACGGCAACGCGCGCCTCAACCTCGCGACCTTCGTCGCGACGTGGATGGGCGACGAGGCCGACCGGCTGTTCGCCGAGACGTACGACAAGAACATGATCGACAAGGACGAGTACCCGCGCACCGCGGCGATCGAGGAGAACTGCTGGCGCATCCTCGCGTCGTTGTGGAACGTGCCCGACGTGAAGAACTCGATCGGCACGTCGACGATCGGCTCCTCGGAGGCCTGCATGCTCGGCGGCCTCGCGTTCAAGCGCCGGTGGCAGCTCGCCCGACGCGCCGCGGGCAAGTCGACCGAGAAGCCCAACCTCATCATGAGCTCGGCCGTGCAGGTGTGCTGGGAGAAGTTCTGCAACTACTTCGAGGTGGAGCCCCGTTACGTGCCGGTGAGCGACGAGCATCCGGCGCTCGACGGCAGCCAGCTCGAGCAGTACGTCGACGAGAACACGATCGGCGTCGTCGCGATCATGGGCGTGACGTACACGGGCAAGTACGAGCCCGTGCAGGAGATCGCCGCGGCGCTCGACGCGCTGCAGGAGAAGACCGGCCTCGACATCCCGATCCACGTCGACGGCGCGTCGGGCGCGATGATCGCGCCGTTCCTGCAGCCCGAGATCGAGTGGGACTTCCGCCTGCCGCGGGTGCACTCCATCAGCACGTCGGGCCACAAGTACGGCCTCGTGTATCCCGGCGTCGGCTGGGTGGTCTGGCGCACCCTCGATGCGCTGCCCGACGAGCTCATCTTCCGCGTCAGCTACCTGGGCGGCGACATGCCCACGCTCGCGCTCAACTTCTCCCGCCCCGGCTCGCAGGTGCTGCTGCAGTACTACCAGTTCCTCCGCCTCGGCCGGGAGGGGTACACGGCGATCCAGCAGGAGTGCCAGGACGTCGCCAAGTACCTCTCGAAGGCGATCTCGGAGATGGGCGCCTTCGACCTCTGGAGCGACGGATCCGACATCCCCGTGTTCGCCTGGCGGCTGAAGCCCGGCCACACCGAGAACTGGAACCTGTACCACCTCTCCGATCGACTGCGGATGAAGGGCTGGCTCGTGCCGGCCTACCCCATGCCCGACGACATGAGCGACCTCACCGTGCAGCGCATCGTGGTGCGCAACGGCTTGAGCCGCGACCTCGCCGACGAGCTGCTCGACGACATCCGCACCGAGACGGCATGGCTCGACGGGCTCTCATCGCCCATGCCGACCGAGGGGCAGCAGCCCGGGTTCCACCACTGACCGGCGAGCGAGGCGAGCGGATGCCGCGGCGATGACCACGACGGCGGGGCGCACCGGCCGGCGACGGCGCCTGCGCCGCGAGGCGTGGGGTTTCGCGGTCGGATCGGTGCTCTTCGCGCTCGGCGCGATCCCCTTCTACGCGGAGTGGGCGGGCGCCGTCGGCGTGGGAGTCACCTTCTTCGCCGGCTCCATCTTCTTCACGGCGGCCGGGTTCATCCAGCTGAGCCTGAGCGGCAGGAGGCCGCCGCGGACGGGGACGAACCCGGCCGACCGTGCCGACTGGTGGGCCGCCGCCATCCAGTTCGCGGGCACCCTGTTCTTCAACGTGAGCACGTTCGTCGCGCTCCTTGCGGCGATCGCCGACCCGACGAGGCTCGGCGCCGGCTGGCGGCCCGACGCGTGGGGGTCGCTCGCGTTCCTCGTGTCGAGCGCGCTCGCCGTGGTCGCCACGAAGGACCGCGGCGAACTGTGGGACACCGACGCGCGCACGTGGCACGGCACGTGGCTCAACCTGCTCGGCTCGATCGCCTTCGGCGTCTCGGCGATCGGCGCCTACGTCGTGCCCGAGACCGGAACCCTCGTCAGCATGTTCTGGGCGAACCTCGGCACGCTCATCGGCGCCCTGTGCTTCCTCGTGGCGGCACTGCTCTCACGCCGGGCGATCGACGCGGATCCGGATGCCGCCGCGGGCCCGGCCTCGGCGCCGACGGCGGGGTGACGCGGCGGCCGGATGCCACGGGGCCGACCACGCGGCATCCGCTCGTTTCGGCTGATCAGGGCGGATCTGGTAATCTAGTCCTTTGGCTGGGCACTTCCACTGCCCAGACCGCGACACTCCCACCTCGAGATCCGCGAGAAATCGCGGGCTTCGGGGTGGGCAGCGTCAGCAGACAAGAGACCTTGGGAGGGGCATCCGCCCCTCGGTATTGGAGGAAAGACCAATGGCAGCAGTGTGCCAGGTGACCGGAGCCGTTCCCGGCTTCGGACACAACATCTCGCACTCGCACCGCCGGACGAAGCGCCGCTTCGACCCGAACGTGCAGAAGAAGACGTACTACGTGCCCTCGCTTCGTCGTAGCGTCACCCTGAACGTGTCCGCCAAGGGCATCAAGGTGATCGACGCCCGTGGCATCGAGGCCGTCGTCAAGGACATCCAGGCTCGTGGGGTGAAGCTCTAATGGCGAAGCAGCAGGACATCCGTCCGATCATCAAGCTCCGTTCGACGGCCGGCACCGGGTACACCTACGTGACCCGCAAGAACCGTCGCAACAACCCCGACCGTCTCGTGCTCAAGAAGTACGACCCCGTGGTGCGCAAGCACGTCGACTTCCGAGAGGAGCGCTAAGACATGGCGAAGAAGAGCAAGATCGCGCGCAACGAGCAGCGCAAGGTGGTCGTCGACCGCTGGGCCGCGAAGCGCCTCGAACTGAAGAAGGCCCTCGTCGACCCGAACGGCACCGACGAGTCCCGCGAGGCCGCACGCGTCGGCCTGCAGAAGCTCCCGCGCAACGCCTCGCCGGTGCGCGTGCGCTCGCGTGACGCCATCGACGGCCGCCCCCGTGGCGTGCTCACGAAGTTCGGCGTCTCGCGCGTCCGCTTCCGTGACATGGCCCACCGTGGCGAGCTGCCCGGCATCACCAAGTCGAGCTGGTAGCACTCCCGCTTCACCGAGAGGGGCGTCCCGAAAGGGGCGCCCCTCTCGTCGTCTGCGGGTTCCGATCCGGGCGGATGCCGCGGCATCCGACCGCCGACACGCCCGGGCGGATCGCCCGAACCCCCTCGAAATCCGCGTGATTCCGGGGAACTCTGCTACATTCGAGGCGGCCCGAACGGCCACGGGGGAGATCGAAGGGTCGAGCCCGCATTTCCACACGACAGCTGTTCACACACAGCGAAGGTCCGAGGAGGACATTCAATGGCTGACAAGTCGCTCAACAAGTCCGAGCTCGTTGCCAAGATCGCTGCGGCGACGAACCAGAGCCAGACCACCGTCGACGCCGTGCTCGGCGGGTTCTTCGACGCGCTCGCCGACTCGGTCAACTCGGGCACGAAGGTCTCGATCCCGGGCTGGCTCGCCGTCGAGCGCTCGCACCGTGCCGCGCGCACGGGCCGCAACCCGCAGACGGGTGCGACCATCGAGATCCCGGCCGGCTACTCGGTCAAGGTCACGGCGGGCTCGAAGCTCAAGGCTGCTGCGAAGTAGTCTTCCGCGACTTGCGTAGGGGCGCCGGCATCCGCCGGGCGCCCCTTCGTCGTCTCCGGGGCACGGATGCCGCGTGCCGCGGCGCCCGCGGCCGATGCGCCGTTCTCAGGCGGCTCACCTAGGCTTGTCCGGTGCTCCGTACCGTCCGCGTGCTCGGCCCAGCCGTGCTCACCGCCGCCGCCCTGCTGGCGATGATCGCGGCCCTGTCGTACGGCGGGGGAGCGGAGCCGTACCCCATCCAGGACCCGGGGCCGGTGGCCCGCTGGGGCGTTCCCGCCGCGAAGCTCTTCGTGAACCTCGGCGCCGCGGGCATGATCGGCGCCCTCGTGCTCGCGGTCTGGGCGCTCAGCCCGAAGCGACGCGAGTTCGACCTCGCGCTCGATGTGGCCGCGGCATCCGCTGCGGTGCTCACGGTCGCGAGCGCCGCGACGGGCCTGCTCACCTTCGTGCTCGTGACGGGCGTGCCGCTCGACTTCGGCGACGCGTTCGGCCAGCAGCTCGGGCAGTTCGCCACGACGATCGAACTCGGTCGTGCATGGCTCACCACCACGCTCGTCGCCGCGGCGGTCACCGTGCTCTGCTTCGCGGTGCGCAACCACACCGCGCTCGTCTTCGTCACGGTGCTCGCCGTGGCGGCGCTCGTGCCGATGGCCCAGCAGGGCCATGCCGCGGGCACCGCGGGGCACAGCGCCGCGATCACCGCCCTGGGGCTGCACCTCGTGTTCGTCTCGGCGTGGCTCGGCGGCCTCCTGACGATCGTGATCCTGCGGAATCGGCTCGAGGGCGACCGGCTGCCGACGGTGCTCGCCCGCTACTCGACGGTGGCGCTCGTGTGCTTCATCGTGGTCGCGATCTCGGGGTACACGAGCGCGGCCCTGCGCATCGGCACGTGGAACGAGTTGGCGACGCCGTACGGCGTGCTCGTCGTGGTGAAGGTCGCCGTGCTCGTGGGACTCGGCTTCATGGGTGCGCTGCAGCGACGGGCGTTCATCGGGCGGATGTCGCGGGACGCGGCATCCGTCGCCAAGCCCTTCTGGCTGCTCGTCGTCGTGGAGCTGGCGTTCATGGGGATCGCCTCGGGAGTGGCCGCCGCCCTGGCCCGCACGGCGACGCCGGTCGCCGAGAGCCCCGGCACCATCGCCCGCACGCCCGCCGAGATCCTCACGGGCGAGCCGCTGCCGCCGTGGCCCGACTGGTACCGCTACTTCACCGAGTGGCGCCCCGACCTGCTGTGGGTGCTCGCCTGCGGGTTCGGCATCTTCTTCTACGTCGCCGGCGTCGTGCGCCTGCACCGGCGGGGCGACCGGTGGCCCGTCTATCGCACGGTGCTGTGGGTGTCGGGGCTGCTCCTGCTCGCCTTCGTCACGAGCGGCGGCCTCAACGTCTACGAGCAGTACCTCTTCTCGGCGCACATGGGCGCGCACATGATGCTCACCATGGCCGTGCCGGTGCTGCTCGTTCCCGGCGCCCCCGTCACGCTCGCCGCGCGCGCCATCCACCCGCGCAAGGACGGCAGCCGGGGCGGCCGCGAATGGATCCTGCTCGCGGTGCACTCGAGGTTCGCGAGCATCATCGCGAACCCGATCGTGGCCGCGGTGCTGTTCGCCGGCTCGCTGTGGGTGTTCTACTTCTCGCCGCTCTTCAGGTGGACGATGCTCGACCATATCGGCCACGAGTGGATGGTCGTGCACTTCCTCATCACGGGCTACCTGTTCGTGCAGTCCCTCATCGGCATCGACCCCGTGCCGTACCGGCTGCCGTACCCGTTCCGGCTCGTGCTGCTGCTCGGCACGATGGCGTTCCACGCGTTCTTCGGACTCGCGATCATGTCGGGCACCGGGCTGCTGCTCGCCGATTGGTACGGGGCGATGGGCTGGGGCACCGACGCGCTCGCCGACCAGCAGGTCGGCGGCGGCATCGCGTGGTCGATCGGCGAGATCCCCACGGTGGCGCTCGCGATCACCGTGGCGGTGCAGTGGTCGCGCAGCGACGCGAAGGAGTCGAAGCGCCGCGATCGGCACGCCGACCGCACGGGAGATGCCGAGCTCGAGGAGTACAACGCCCGGCTCGCGGCCCTCGCCGACCACGACCGGGTCTGACGCTCGCCCCGACCCGCCCGGCGCTACTTCAGCTGGATCGAGATGGAGCCGTCGGGCCTCACGGATGCGTCGAGGGCGAGGGTGAAGACGACGTCCTCCTCGTAGGTGTAGACCGTGCCGTCGAAGAGCGACTGGAGCTCGACCGTGATGTGGGCGACGCCGTCGGTCGGCGGCATCTCGAACGACGACTCGCCGGGGACGAGCGTCACCTGCGGCGATGCGTCGATGCGCCACGTCGGATCGCTCAGCACGCGGTCGTCGAGTTCGACGCCGAAGGGGCATCCGGCGGGCTGGAGCACCGCCTGCGACGCGCAGGTCTCGGACAGGAACTCGTCGACCTTGGTCTGCACGCGCTGCACGAACGTGTCGGTGGGCAGGGCGTCGACGGTCACGGCCGTGTGCGAGCCGGGCTCGACGCCCGCCGTCACATGGGTGGCCTCGAGCAGGGTGGAGTCGTAGTGGAACTCGTAGACGGCCGGCGCGATCGCGAGGTAGGGGGCCGTCTGCGAGAACGCGGTGAGCTCGTCGCCCGACTTCGTCGCCCGCGTGTCGAGCGAGAGCGTGCCGACGGTGAAGAGCGGG
This sequence comes from Agromyces tardus, assembly GCF_003710805.1. GTDB lineage: Bacteria > Actinomycetota > Actinomycetes > Actinomycetales > Microbacteriaceae > Agromyces > Agromyces tardus. Next base: position 27,237 of record NZ_RHHB01000018.1, read on the forward strand.
TTGTGCGCGGCGGTCACGTCGATGATGGCGAGGGGGCTCGTCGCGAACTCCCAGCGGTTGAGCACGCCGTAGAGCGGTGCGATGGGGCTCACCCGGAACGAGGACTCGACGATGGCGGTGTCGAGCCGGTAGCTGACGCTGACGGTGTGGGAGCCGTCGTCCTCCGTGACGTCGCTCAGGATGCGCACGTCCTCGGGCGCCGACGCGATCACGCCCGACCGCATCATGGCCGTGGACACGTCGGCCGGCAGCCCGGCCGCCTCGAGCTCGGCGGCATCGAGCTGCACGCCCGGCGTGCTCGAGGCCGTGATGAGGTCGTCGTTCGCGATGGCCTCGAAGTACCGCTCGACGAAGCTCGACGCGCCGTAGAGGGTCTGGTTGAGGGCGCCGAGGGCCGCGAGGAACGCTCCGACGAGCACCACGGCGAGACCCGCCCACCCGGCGATGGCCGCCGGCGACAGGCGCCCACCGCGTCTGCCCGAGCTTCCCACGCGTGAAGTCTATGCGGAGGCTTCCTCGGATCCGCCGATATCCCCAGCGGGGCAGTGGGTTCCACGGATGCCGCGGCGCCGGGCGAACCCCGCAGCCGGTCGGTCTACAGTGGGAGCGCCCGCCCTGCGGCATCCCCGACCGTGAAAGCCCGACCGTGCAGAACGTGACCCTCACCCGCGAACAGGCCGCGGTGTACCAGGCGATCGAGCACACCCGCGAGCACGTCTTCGTCACGGGTCGCGCGGGCACGGGCAAGTCGACCCTGCTCAATCACCTCAACTGGAACACGCAGAAGCAGATCGTGATCTGCGCGCCCACGGGTGTCGCGGCGCTCAACGTCGGCGGGCAGACGATCCACTCGCTGTTCCGGCTGCCCATCGGGGTCATCGCCGACCACGACATCGACCAGAACGATGCCGTGCGCAAGATCCTCAACGCCATGGACACCCTCGTGATCGACGAGGTGTCGATGGTCAACGCCGACCTGATGGACGCGATGGACCGCTCGCTGCGGCAGGCGCGCCAGCGCCCGCACGAGGCGTTCGGCGGGGCGCAGGTGGTGCTGTTCGGCGATCCGTACCAGCTCGCGCCCGTGCCGGGCAGCGGCGACGAGCGCCGGTACTTCGCCGACACCTACCGTTCGATGTGGTTCTTCGACGCGAAGGTCTGGCAGGAGGCCGACCTGCGCATCTACGAACTGGGGGAGGTGCACCGCCAGCACGACGACGCCTTCAAGCACATGCTCAACGCCGTGCGGCACGGCATCGTCACCGCCGAGATCGCGGGCATGCTCAACGAGACGGGCGCCCGCCGTCCGCTGCCCGAGCACGGCGCCATCACGCTCGCCACGACGAACGACACCGTCAATCGCATCAACCGCACCCAGCTGCACCGGCTGCCGGGCCAGTCGCAGGCCAACGAGGCCGAGGTGAACGGCGACTTCGGGGGCCGCGCGTTCCCCGCCGACGAGACGCTCGAGCTCAAGCTCGGCGCGCAGGTCATGTTCCTGCGCAACGACACCGCGCTGGGGCCCGACGGCCAGCGCTGGGTGAACGGCACGATCGGCACGGTCACCTCGCTGAAGCGCGAGGTGCGCGTCGAGATCGACGGCGACGAGCACGAGGTCGAACCCGTGACGTGGGAGAAGTACAAGTACTCGTGGGATCCGGGGCGCAAGAAGCTCGAGCGCCAGATCGTCGCCGAGTTCACCCAGTACCCCCTCCGGCTCGCGTGGGCGGTCACGATCCACAAGTCGCAGGGTGCGAGCTACGACGCCGCGATCGTCGACCTCGGGTCGCGCGTGTTCAGCCCGGGGCAGACCTACGTCGCACTCAGCCGGCTCACGAGCCTCGAGGGGCTCTACCTCGCGCGGCCCCTGCGTCCGAGCGACATCATCGTCGATCGCGACGTCGAGCGCTTCATGTCGGGCGCGCAGCGCGAGATCGGCACCGCGGGCGAGGCGCACTCGGCCTGACCGGGCGGATGCCGCGGCGTGGCGCCTTCGTCGCGTGCAGTGGTCCCGCCGGTCCTGCCGGTCTCGCCGGTCCCGCCGGTCCAGCGGAGCGAGGACGCCGCCGCCGGCAGCAGCGGAGCGGCCGGGGGCGTCGTCGCCACGCACCCCCGGCCGCGGTCTGGGGGTCAGTGCGAGTGACCCGGCTCCCCGTGCACCTCGAGCGGTGCGATGGTTCCCGGGCCACCGTGCTGGCCGTGCGGCACGGCGAGGCGTCCGGGCTCGGTCGCCGCGAGGGCGGGCGTGGCGAGCGCGGCCACGAGCGCGGCGCCGCCGGCGAGGCCGAGCAGCGACATCCGCCCGTCGATCGCGCGGCGCGGGCGGGGCTCGGCGCCGGCGGCGCGGCCCCGTCGCACCTCGAACGCGGCCGAGAGGGCGACGGCCACGACGAACACGGATGCCGCCGCGAGCGGGAGGCCCGCGGCATCCGCCATCGCGCCCGTCGCGACGAGGAGGCCGACGACCGCGAGCGCGCCGGCCGAGGTGGCGAGCACCGTGCGCGGAGCGACGATGCGGCCCGCGTGGAGGGACAGGACGGCCCAGCCGAGCCCGGCGACGCCGAGCCCGGCCAGGACCACCTGCGGTGCACCCCCCGCACCGGCGGCGAGGGCCGTGAGCACGAGGCCCGCGCCGAGCGCGCCGAGCATCGGCCAACTGCGGGTCATCGCCGCCAGTGCGTTCATGGCCGGCTCCCTAGGCCGTGGCCACGCGTGCGGAGCGCTCGGCTCCGAGACCGACACCGAGGAGCACGATGGCGCTCGCGAGGTGGAGGAAGTGATCGGCGGTGTTGAGTGCCAGGATGTTCGCCGCGGTGCCGGCCAGGAAGAACCCGACCACGCCGAGCAGCAGGTAGGCGGCACCCACGACCGAGTTCACCGTCTTCGCGGCGGCGGCGTTCGACAGGCCCGCGATGAGCAGGGCCGCGCCGATGGCGAGGTGGGCGATGTTGTGCAGCGGGTTCACCGCGAAGATGCCGAGCAGCAACCCGCCCTCGGTCGCGATGAAGCCGACGCCGCCCGTGACGGCGAAGCCCAGCAGGCCGACGAGCACGTAGACCGCGCCGAAGACAGTGGCGACGATGCGGTTCGGTGAGTTCTTCATGAGTGCCTCCTTCTGTGGACGCGGCGTTCGCGCCGTGCACAAGGAGGTTCGGCGCGGGAGGGACTGCGGATTGGGCGGATTCGCGGGTTTCCCCGTCCGCCATCCGACGGGGGACATCGCGGCGCCATCATCGCGACACCCGCCCGGGTTACAATCGCAGCGGACACACGGCTAGGGGGGCACGGTGGCTGCACGGCAGGGATACGCTCGCGGGCGAGTGGCGGCGATCATCGTCGCGCTCTCCGGTGCGCTCGTGATGTCCGCGTGCACGGCTCCGGTCGGCTCCTCGGTCGACTACCGCCAGGTCGACGCACCGCTGCCCGACGACGTCGCCCAGCAACTCGACGACGTGCTCGCGAGCGCCGTCAGGCTGAGCGGATCGAGCGGCGGCGTCGCCGGCGTCTGGTCGCCGTGGTCGGGGAGCTGGACCGGTGCCGTGGGCACCGTGGGCTTCGACGAGGGTGCGGCGAAGGTCACGCCCGACACGGAGTTCCGGCTCACGACCGTCACCAGCGAGGTCACGTGCACCGTGCTCGCGCGGCTCGTCGACGCCGGCGTGGTGAAGTACGAGGACCAGGTCGCCGATCTCGTGCGCAGCCTGCCGGGCGTCGAGGGCATCACACTCGACCAGCTCTGCCGGAACACGTCGGGTCTCGCCGATTACTACCCCGCACTCCGCCACGCGTTCGTCACCAACCCGGAGCGGGTCTGGCCCGTGCGGGAGCTCGTCGCGAGCGGGATGGCCGAGAAGCGCGCGGGCGCGCCGGGCACGCAGTGGTCGTACTCGCGCACGGGCGTCCTGCTGCTCGGTCTCGCCCTCGAGCAGCGCACGGGGCGCTCGATGTCCGACCTCGCGGACCAGTACGTCTTCGGCCCGCTCGGCATGGAGTCCACGACGCTGCCGTCGCCGGACGTCACCGCGAAGCCCGCCGGCGCCCTGGGCGGCTACTCCGCCAGTCCCGTGGGCGGCGGCAAGGTCGACTGCGCCGTCGTGCTCGACGTCTCGCGGCAGTCCAGCTCGATGGGGGGCGCGGCCGCCGGCGCCGTCTCGACGCTCGACGACACGAAGCGGCTGAGCGAAGCGTTCGCCACCGGGGAGCTGCTCACCGAGGCGACGGCCCGCGACGTGTGGAACACGGTGCCGCCCGGCGCCACGTCGCCGTCGTGGTACGCGCAGGGCCTCGGCGGCATGGAGTTCGGCCCGATGCGCGGCAGCGCCGGGGAAGCTCCGGGGGCGCTGACCGCCGCGATCACCGACCCCGAGACGGGGCTCACCGTCGTGATCGCGCTGAACAACTCGAGCTCGGGCGCGGAGTTCGTTCGGCAGGTCGCCTTCGCGCTCGCATCGATCGGATCGAAGGCCCAGCCCGCGTCGGATCGCGAACTGCCGCTCGTGGAGCTGCCGTGGTCGCTCGAGCAGGCCACCGCCAACATGGAGCAACTCGCGGTGTGCCCGACCCCCGAGGAGCCCGCGGCCGAGGGCTGAGCGACGCCTCGCGTGCCGCCGCTACTCGCCGACGCGCTTGCCGACCGCGGCGAGCCGCACGACCTCGGCGATGCGGCGCGCACGCGTGTCGTCGCGCCGGGCCAGCGCGATCCAGCCGAGGGCGCCCGTGCGGCTCGACGGCGTGAAGCCGTTCCAGTGCTCGCGGGCGACGGGGTCGGCGTCCAGCGCGGCGGCGAGCTCGGGCGGCTCGATCAGCTGCTCGGGGCCGTCGAGCACGCTCCAGCGGCCGTTGGCCTTCGCGCGCTCGATGGCGGCGCGTCCAGCCGGCTGCATCCGCCCCTCGCGCTCCAGCTGCGCGACCCGCCGCTTGTTGCTGGCCGCCCACGGGCTGTCAGGGCGCCGGGGCGCGAACCAGATCGCCCCGCGCTCGGCATCGAGCGTGCGCGTCTGCCCGTCGACCCACCCGTAGGCGACCGCCTCGAGGATCGAGTCCTCGTAGCTCATGCGCGGCCGCCCGGTGTGCGAGCGCCAGAACACCACCCACGCCCCCCGGCTCGTGGCGTGGTGCTCGGCGAGCCAGTCGCGCCACTCCGCAGCGGTGTCGACGTGCACGAGCTCGGCGTCGTCCATCGCACCCATGCAGGCACCGTAGCGCGCACCGGCGACCCACGGGTATCGAGGCGAGCGGATGCCGCGCGGCCGGCCCCGCAACATCCGCCGATCTCACGAGGTGAGACTTTGGGCCCTACGAGCCGTCGGACCCGGCGCGAGACTGGGCGGGATCGCGGCACCCGGGCGGATGCCGCTGCAGGGGGTGTGTCGCATGTGCCGGTGGCTTGCGTACTCGGGCGAACCGCTTCGCCCATCGACGGTGATCCTCGACGCGAAGCACTCGCTCGTCGCGCAGTCGCTCGACTCGCCGCTCGGCGCCGAGACCGTCAACGGCGACGGCTTCGGCGTCGGCTGGTACCCCGTCGGATCGGTGGCAGGCAGCATCCCGGCGACCTTCCACAGCACCGAGCCCGCCTGGAACGACGAGAACCTGCGGGAGCTCACGCGCGCCGTCGAGAGCCCGCTGTTCTTCAGCCACGTGCGGGCGGCGGCGGGCCCGCCGATCCAGCGCACGAACTGCCACCCGTTCCGGTACGAGAACTGGCTGTTCATGCACAACGGCTTCCTCGGCGAGTTCAAGAAGATGAAGCGCGACCTGACGTTCGCGATCGACCCGTCGCTGTACCCGAGCGTGCTCGGGACGACCGACTCCGAGGTGCTGTTCCACCTCGCGCTCACCCTCGGCCTCGTCGACGACCCAGTGAAGGGCATGAACGCGGCGATCGACGAGGTGGAGCGGGTGGGGCACGAGCACGGCGTGCTCTTCCCGATGCAGGGCACGATCGCCGTGTCCGACGGCGCGACGATCTGGGCGTTCCGCTACTCGTCGCAGGGGCGGAGCCGCACGCTCTTCCACTCGGTCGACATCCCGACGATCCGGGAGATGTACCCGGACGTGGAGCGCGTCTCGCAGTTCGGCGATCACGCGCACGTCGTGGTCTCCGAGCCGCTCAACGACCTGCCCGGCGTCTTCCACGAGGTGCCCGAGGCGACCGTGGCGATCCTCGACCGCACCGGGTATCACCACGAGCCCTTCCGCTCCGAGTGACGCAGGTGGCAGCATTCGCAGTGGGGCGGGGGGCGCGCGGGTCGTGCGCGACGATCGCACCGGAACCGGGGGCGGAATGAACAAGTGGACGGTCGTCGCGATCCTGGGCGCCGCGCAGTTCGTGATGGTGCTCGACAGCACGGTCATGAACGTCTCGATCTCGACGGTCGTCGCGGATCTCGACACCTCGGTCAACGCGATGCAGGCGGCGATCACGTTCTACACCCTCACGATGGCGGCGCTCATGCTGCTCGGGGCGAAGCTCGGCGACGTGTGGGGCCGCCTGCGGGCGTTCGTGATCGGCTCGGTCGTCTACGCGATCGGGTCGCTCACGACGGCACTCGCACCGAACATCACCGTGCTCTTCCTCGGCTGGTCCATCGTGGAGGGAATGGGGGCGGTGCTCGTCATCCCGGCCATCGCCGCGCTCGTCGCCGACAACTACGAGGGCCGGGCGCGGATCTCCGCCTATGCGGTCATCGGCGCGGTGTCCGGGGCGGCGGTCGCCGCCGGCCCGCTCATCGGCGGCTACCTCACGACGTACGCGAGCTGGCGCTACGTGTTCGTGGGCGAGGTCGTGATCATGGCGGTCGTCGTGTTCTTCGCCCGCAAGATCGTGGACAAGCACGGTGCGCAGCGCCTGCGCATCGACCTCCTGAGCGTGCTGCTCTCCGCCGCCGGCCTCATCGGGGTGGTGTTCGGCATGCTGCAGAGCAAGACCTGGGGCTGGGTCATCCCCCTGCAGACGCCCGAGGTCAACGGGGTCGAGATCGCGCCGCTCGGCGTCTCGCTGACGGCGTGGTTCATCCTCGCCGGCTGCGTGCTGCTCGGATTGTTCTTCCGCCGGCAACGGCACCTCATGGAGCAGGGCCGTCCCCCGCTGCTCGATGTCACGCTCTTCTCGATCACGCGACTGCGCAGCGGACTCGGGTCGCTCATGCTGCAGTACACGATCACCGCGGGCATCTTCTTCATGGTGCCCGTCTACCTGCAGATGACGCTCGGACTCGACGCGCTGGAGACGGGCATCCGCATCTTCCCGCTGTCGATCTCGCTCATCCTCTTCTCGATCGTCGGCACGCGGCTCGCAGCGGTCTGGTCGCCGAAGCGCATCGTGCGGATCGGGCAGCTCGTGCTCGTGCTCGCATCGTTCGTGCTGCTGGGATCGGTCGACCTCGAGCTCAAGAGCTTCCTGTTCGCGGCCGGCATGTTCGTGGCGGGCGCCGCACTCGGCCTCCTCGCCTCGCAGCTCGGCAACGTCAACATGTCGAGCGTCGGCGAGGAGAAGTCGAGCGAGGTCGGGGGCATGCAGGGCGTGTTCCAGAACCTCGGCTCCTCGCTCGGCACGGCCCTCATCGGCTCGGTGCTCATCACGGCGCTCGCGACGTCGTTCGGAGCCGGGGTCGCGTCGAGCGACCTGCCGGCGGAGGTGCAGGGCCTGGTCGTCGAGGCGACCGCCGGGGGAGTGGAGATCGTGCCCGCGGCATCCGTCGACGAACTCGCCACGGAGGCGGGGCTGTCGGCCGAGGATGCCGCCACGCTGCAGCGCGTCTACAGCGAGTCGCAGGTGGAATCGTTGCGCGTCGCCTTCGTCGCGCTCACGGCGCTCGCGCTGCTGGCGCTGCTGTTCTCGCGCGGGATCCCCACCGAGGTGCTCGGGCGCAAGCCCGAGGAGGAGACGTCCGATACTGCGGCCGCGGCCGCCGGCGGCGACGAGGGGAGTTCGAGATGAGCACAGGGTTCGACATGGGGGCCGCGGGCGTGGTGACGGATGCCGCGCCCCCGGCACCCGCGACCGACGAGTTCGATCCGGCTCCACGCTACGACTTCCCGGCGCGCGCCGCGTACGGACGCGAGGCCCGCCGGATCGTGCCCCGGTCGTCGCACGCCGGCTGGACCCCCCCGGCGGACCGGGGCGATCCCGTCTCCCTGCTCGAGGAGCAGGCGATCACCCGCGTCCCGGAACTCGTGCCGATCCGGTACGCGCGCATGCTCGTCTCGCCGTTCAACTTCTACCGGGGGGCGGCACTGCTCATGGCCGCCGACCTCGCGTCGACCCCGCGCTCGGGCATCACGACGCAGATCTGCGGCGACGCGCACCTGTCGAACTTCGGCGTGTTCGCCTCGCCCGAGCGGTCGCTGATCTTCGACATCAACGACTTCGACGAGACGCTGCCCGGCCCGTGGGAGTGGGACGTCAAGCGCCTCGCCGCGAGCTTCGAGGTCGCGGGGCGCCACCGTGGGTTCACGGCCGAGGAGCGCCGGCGCGTCGTGCTGGAGTCCGTCGCCGCATACCGCGAGCGGATGGCCCGCTCGGCCGCCTCGGGGGTGCTCGAGGCGTGGTACGACCGGCTCGACGCCGACCATATCGAGGAGTGGATCCGCGAGGAGCGCGAGGCGAACCGCGTCGCGGACAAGCAGGTGAAGCGCACCCGCGCGGCGTTGCAGAAGGCGCGATCGCGCGACAGCGTGCGCGCGTTCTCCAAGCTCGTCGAGGTCGTCGACGGCCGCATGCGCATCCGTTCCGAGCCGCCGCTCGTCGTCGCCATCGAGGATCTGGGGCTCGCGCCCGGCACCGGCGAGGAGATGGAGGACTGGATGCGGCGGATGCTGACCGAGTACCGGTCGACGCTGCCGCTCGAACGGCATCCCATCGAGGAGTTCCGCTACGTGCACCTCGCCCGGAAGGTGGTCGGCGTCGGCAGCGTCGGCACCCGCGCGTGGATCGTGCTGCTGCGCGGTCGCGACGACGCCGACCCGCTGATCCTGCAGGTGAAGCAGGCCGAGGCGTCGGTGCTCGAACGGTTCCTGTCGTCGAGCCGCTACGCCAACCACGGTGAGCGCGTCGTGCGCGGGCAACGGCTCATGCAGGCGGCCAGCGACCTGTTCCTCGGCTGGCAGCGCGTGCTCGGTCCCGACGGCGTGGAGCGCGACTTCTACCTGCGGCAGCTGAACGACTGGAAGGGCTCCGCCGACATCGAGGTGATCATGCCCCGGGGCGCCGAGCTCTACGCTCGCGCGTGCGGCGAGACGCTCGCCCGCGCGCACGCACGTGCCGGCGACCGCGTGGCGATCGCGTCCTACCTCGGAGCGAGCGACCGGTTCGACCGGGCGATCGCGGAGTTCGCCGTGGACTACGCCGACCAGAACGAGCGGGACTTCGCGGCGTTCCGCGATGCCGTGGCATCCGGTCGTCTCGAGGCCGCCGACTTGGTCTGATCGGGCTCTCCGCCGGTCGAGTAGCGCGAAGCGCGTATCGAGACCAGTCGCCGGTCGAGTAGCGCGAAGCGCGTATCGAGACCAGTCGCCGGTCGAGTAGCGAAGCGTATCGAGGCCTCGCCACGGATCTCGATACGGCGCTGCGCGCCGACTCGACCGGCGAGGGATTCAGGCGAGGGCGGCGGACTTCAGCTGCTCGTACTCGGCCTGCGTGATCGCGCCGTCGTCGAGCAGCTGCTTCGCCCGGGCGATCGCGGTCGCCGACGACTCCGTGCCGGTGCCGATGACCGAGGCGAGGTAGTCGTCGGAAGCGCCCCTGACCTGCACGGCCTGCCGGCTGCCCATGCCGCGACCGCGCGCGATGAGGTAGACGATCACCGCGAGGAACGGCACGAAGACGATGAACACGATCCACCCGGCCTTGCCCCAGCCGCCCAGGGTGTGGTCGCGGAAGATGTCGACGATGACGGAGAACACCACCATCAGGTAGGCGATCCACACGAAGAGCCAGAAGAACCAGACGACCATGTCCCAAGCGTTGTCGATCATCGCACGCCTTCCCCTCGCGGACCCCGCCACGTCGGGAGCCCCTAACAGCAGCATCCTCCCACCGGGCCCTGCGGTCAGAGCCCAACGTCCCACGGCGAGTCAAGGGGGTGGGCGAGATCGGTACGGATGCTCCCCGCACGGGGGCGAACCGCCATACTGGATGGCACCCGCGCGTGCGCGGGTCGGCGGCAGGAAGGTGCAGCGGTGACGGACACGACGGAGAAGCCGGGTCGGCTGAAGCGGTTCCACGAGAAGTTCATCGTCGAGGAGCGCTTCGTCTCGGCCGCCGCGAGGCGCAACCTCATCATCATCGCCATCGTGCTGATGGTGGTCGGGGTGTCCGCGTTCCTCTTCATCCTCGACTCGGTGCTCGAGGCCGACGACGTCTCCGCCATCGACAAGCCCGTCGAGGCGTGGCTCGAGGGTGCTCGCGCCGATTGGCTGACGACGGTCATGGCGGTGATCGCGTTCGTCTTCGGCCCGATCGTGATGCCCATCATCGCCCTGGTCACGACGGTGGCGTGGGGCATCCTCGCGAGGCACGCGTGGCGGCCGATCCTGCTCGCGGGCGGCATGCTCCTGGGCCTCGTGCTGGTGCAGGCACTCGCGCCCATCATCGATCGCCAGCGCCCGCCCATCAGCGAGATGCTGCTCGAGGTCGACAAGACGGCGTCGTTCCCATCGGGCCACGTCATGGGGGTCGCCGACTTCCTCTTCATCACGACCTACCTCGTGTTCTCGAGGCACCGCAACACGATCGTCGCGGTGTTCGCCTACATCGTGGCCACCGCGATCGTGCTCCTCACCGCCGCGTGCCGCATCTACCTCGGGTACCACTGGGCCACCGACGCGCTCGCGTCGATCTCGCTCTCGCTCTTCGTGCTCGGACTCGTGATCCTCGTCGACGTGTGGCGCACGGTGCGCGTGCGTCCACCGGGCATGAGCGACCAGGAGGCGAGCGGAGACACCTTCGGCGAACGCGGCGACGCGTCCGCCGGATCGTGACGGCAGCGGGCTAGCATCTCGGGATGAGCGCGGTGGGGGACGAGCAGCAGACTCAGGGGCAGCCGTCGGAGCATCACGCACCGGCGCCGGTGCGGATCGCGCGGATGCGCTGGATCTTCATGGGCGCCGGGGCGATCGTGCTCGTCGTGCTGCTCGCCCTCGTGATCGTGTACCGCGAGGCCGACAAGCCGTTCGGCTTCGAGGTCGAGTTCATGAGCGTGCTCGTGGCGAGCCGCGCCGACGTGCTCACGGTGCCGGCGCTCGTCTTCAACGCCCTCGGCGGCGGCATCCTCTCGACCTTCGTCGTGCCCGCCGTGATCGTGGTCGGCCTGCTGCTCTGGCGGCGGCCGTGGGCGGCGGCCTACTTCGTCGTCGCGGCGATCGCGAGCGCGACCGTCACCCGCGTGATCAAGGTGATCGTGGCGCGACCACGACCCGAGGACATCCTCGTGACGCCCGACTTCGGGTCGTTCCCCTCGGGTCACAGTGCGAACGCCGCGCTGCTCGCGACGGCGCTCGGCATCATCTTCCTGCGTACCTGGATCTGGATCGCCGGCGCGGTGTACACGCTGCTCATGATGCTGAGCCGAACCTACCTGGGCGCGCACTGGATCTCGGACACGATCGGCGGGGCGCTCGTGGGGGCGGGCGTGGCCGTCATCGTCTGGGCGCCGTTCGCCTACCAGCTGTATCGCGAGCATCGGCTGCCGCATCGCCCGATCTGGGAGCGGGCGACGTCGGCCTGACGGCGCCGGTCTGACGGCGCCAGCCTGACGACCGCGGCCTGACGGCCACGGGCACGCCCTGAGCGAACAGCCTCGGTTCGCTCCGCCACCGCCCTCGATCCCGTCGCGCCCGTCCTGCATGCTTGGTCGCATGCAGGAGAGCACCGCAGATCCGGGAGGCCGCGGCATCCTCGGCCGGGTGCGCGTCGCCGACGCCTCGGCGCGCGTGACCACGTTCGAGCTGTTCTTCGACCTCGTCTACGTCTTCGCGTTCACGCAGATCAGCATGCTGATGGCCGACACGCACACGGCCTTCGGGGTGCTGCAGGCGCTCATCGTGCTCGGGCTGCTCTGGTGGACGTGGTGCGCCTACAGCTGGCTGGCGAACCAGGCGCCCGCCGACCAGGGGGTGCTGCAGGTCGGCATGGGCGTCGCGATGATCGCGATCTTCCTCGTCGCACTGGTCATTCCCGAGGCGTACGAGGACCTGCCCGGCGGCTGGTCCGGACCGCTCGTGCTGGCCCTCGCGTACACCCTCGTGCGCCTCGTGCACACGGGCCTCTACCTCGTCGCCGCGGGCGACGACCGGGCCCTGCGCGTGCAGGTGCTTCGGACCCAGGCGGTCGCGATGGTCCCCGCGGCGGTCGCGCTCATCGTCGGCGCGATCATGGGCGGTGCCGCGCAGACCTGGATCTGGCTGGCGGCGTTCGCCTGGGACGTCGTCTTCACCTACGCCAGCTCGCGCGGCGGGGGCGGCTGGCGCCTGCACTCGCCCGCGCACTGGGCGGAGCGCTACGGGCTCGTCGTCATCCTCGCGCTCGGCGAGTCGATCGTGGCGATCGGCGTGGGCGTGGCCCGGGAGCCCATCGACGCGGCCATCGCGCTCGGCACCGTGTTCGCCGTCGTGCTGTCGATCCTGCTGTGGTGGGCGTACTTCGCCCGCATCGCCGAGGCCGGCGAGCACGCGCTGCAACGGCGAGCGGATGCCTCGCGGGTGGTGCTCGCACGCGACGCGTACACCTACCTCCACTTCGCGATCGTCGCGGGCGTGATCCTCGCGGCGCTCGGCGTCGAGGACGCGATGGCCCACGTCGGCGAGACCGAGCCCTTCGGCGGCTTCGGAGCGGCGGCCCTCGCGAGCGGGCTCGCGCTGTACCTGCTCGCGACGGCGGCGTTCGGGCGCATCGTCGACCTGCCGTGGTCGCGGGTCCGCGTCGGCACGGCCGTGGCGCTCGCCGCGTCGATCCCGCTGCTCGCCGTGTTCGCGCCGATGGGTGCACTCGCCGTAGCGGTCGTGGTGGTCGCCGCGTCGCTCGCCCTCGAGGGCGTCGTGCAGGCACGGCGCGCAGCCACGCCGCGCGTGCCCTGACGCGAGCATCGAGCGGCCGCGGCATCCGCTCGACGCGAACGACGGCCGACCCCGGTGGGCGTCGGCCGTCGTGCGGTGCCGGGCGTCAGCGCCGGTCGCGCAGCAGCAGGGTGATCGCCGCGGCGGCGAGGGCGAGGGCGCCGGCCCCGGCGAAGACCGCCGAGAACCCGGTGACGGATGCCGCCGCGGCATCCGCGCCACCGTCGAGGAGCGCCGTGGTGATCGCGGCGCCGATGGCGGGCAGCGTGGCCATGCCGACCGCACCGCCGATCTGCAGGCTCGTGTTCACGAGCCCGCCCGCGGCGCCGGCTTCGCCCCCGGCGACACCCTGTACGGCGAGCTGCGTCGTGCTGACGAACGCGCCGCCGAGGCCGAGGCCGATGAGCACGGTCGGTGCGAGCAGGTGCAGGGCGAAGTCCGCGTCGACCGGGGCGGCCGCGAGCCAGCCGAGCCCTCCGGCGACGACCACGAGTGAGGCGGCGAGCACCGGCCGCAGGCCGAAGCGCGTGATGGCGGGGGCGACGGCTCCGGCCGCGACGACGAGGGCTCCGGCGAGCGGCAGCTGCGAGAGGCCCGCGGTGAGCGCGTCGAAGCCCATCGCGTCCTGCAGGTAGACGGAGAGGGCGAAGAAGAGCGCCACCATCGCGGCACCCACGAGCAGCATGACGAGGTTGCCGGCGAGCACCCCGCGGTTGGCGAAGAGCGCGACGGGTACGAGCGGGTCGTCGCTGCGGCGCTCGACGACGACGAGCGCGGCGAACAGCACCGCGGATGCCGCGAGCAGCCCGAGCACGAGCGGGTGGCCGAATCCGAACGGCTCCGCCGCCGAGAGCGCCGACACGAGGGCGACGAGCGCGGAGGTCACGAGGGCCGCGCCGGGGAGGTCGAGCCGGCCGCGTGCGGTCGCGGCATCCGCTCGCACCAGGACGGGGATCGTCGCGAGGACGAGGATGCCGACGGGCACGTTGACGAAGAACACGGCCTGCCAGCCGAACGCCGCGGTGAGCACGCCACCGAGCAGCACGCCCGCGGCGCTGCCGATGCCCGCGACGGCGCCCCAGATGCCGAGCGCCTTGGCGCGGTCGGACTCGGTCGTGAACAGGCGCGTCACGAGGGCGAGCGAGGCGGGTGCGAGCAGTGCCGCCGACGCGCCCTGCAGGGCCCGGGCCACGAGCAGCACCTCGCCCGTGGGTGCGAGTCCCGCGATGACGGAGGCCGCGGTGAAGCCGGCGATGCCCGCGAGGAAGAGCCGGCGGTGGCCGTGGCGATCGGCGAGGCGGCCGCCGAGCAGCAGGAGGCTGCCGAACGGCAGGACGTACGCGGTGATGACCCATGTGAGCGCGGCGGGGGAGAGGCCGAGGTCGGTGCCGATGCTCGGGATCGCGATGTTCACGATGGAGGCGTCGAGCACGACGAGGAACTGCGCGAGCGCGAGTACGGCGAGTGCCCACCAGCGCCGGCGGTCGGGCGGCGGGGTGGCAGCGGTACCGGTCGGTTGCCGGAGTTCGATCGTGGTGGCGGTCATGATTCGATCCTTTCGTTCGTGAGTGATTCATCACTCACTCAATTGGGTGCGGAGAGCCGGTCGCGCCGGCCGGTGGTGGGGCGGATGGTCGGTCGTGCGTGGTGCGGTTGGTGAGGGCGGGGTGACTGCGGTGTGTTCGCGAAGGTGGTGCGGTGGCGCGGCTACGGCCGATCGGATGCGGCCGGGTGGCGGATGCCCGCCGCGACGACCCGCTCCCAGCCGCCGTGCGACTCGTCGATGCCGAGCGTCGCCACCAGGTGGCAGAGCTGCCCGAACGAGAGGAAGCGCTGCACCTGCTCGGGCGTCGCGCCGGAGCGCGAGCCCGCGAACTCGGTGACCCGCTCGTAGCCGCGGCGGAGCGCGGCGCGGATCTCGGCCACGTCGGTCGCCGACTGCGCGTGCACCTGCAGCATGAGCAGGTCGCGGTCGGCGATGAGCTCGGCGTACGCGAGGCCCATCGCGTCGAGCACGCCCTCGGGGGAGTGGTCGACGGTCGACTCCACGCCGTGCTCGAGCGCGGCCACGACGAGGTCGAAGCAGCGGTCGAGTGCGGCGACGAACACCGCCCCCTTGCTCGAGTAGAGCTTGAACACGTAGGCGGGGGAGATGCCGGCGCGCTTCGCGACATCCGCCACCGTGGTGCCGTGGTAGCCCGCATCGGCGAATGCAGCGATCGCGGCGTCGACGGTGGCCGTGCGGCGTTCGTCGGAGGTGGAGAGGGTCGTTCGTGCCATGTGAGTGACTGTACACTCACTCTCTTGACGGTGTCAACCGCGCGCCCGAACCGAGCCGGGAATGCGCCGCGAAAGGAACGGCCCGCCCGGCGTGTCGGCAGGGCGGGCCGTTCGGCATCACGCGGCGGTCACGCGGCCGACCAGCCGCCGTCGCTCGCGAGCACGACGCCGTTGACGTTCACGCCGTCGTCGCTGAGCAGGAACGTGATGGATGCCGCGAGGGCCTCGGCTTCGGCGGCATCCGGGAGGAGCGCCATCGCCTGGCGCACGCGCTGCGCGCCGAGCGGCGACGCGAAGGTGGCCTCGATGTTCGTGATCGTGGGGCCGGGGGCCACGGCGTTCACGCGCAGGCCGTTCGGTCCGTACATGAACGCGGTCGACTTGGTGAGGCCCACGACGGCGTGCTTCGACGCCGTGTACGCGACGCCGGCGGCCGAGCCGCGGAGGGCGGCCTCCGACGCCGTGTTGACGATCGAGCCGTCGCCCTGCGCGAGCATGGCGGGCACGACGGCGCGCATGAGCTTCATGGTGCCGTCGACGTTGACCGAGAAGACGCGCTTCCAGACGGCGTCGGTGAGGTCGCCGATGGGCGTCATGTCGTCCATGATCCCGGCGATGTTCGCGAGGCCGTCGATGCGGTCGCCCGCGGCGGCGACGATCTCGGCGACCTTCGCGTCGTCGGTGATGTCGGCGACGAGCGTCACGACATCGGCGCCCGCGTGCTCGCCCGCGAAGTCGTCGAGGCGCTCCTGCGACACGTCGACGGCGATGACCCGTCCGCCCTCGCGGGCGACGCGAGATGCCGTGGCGCGGCCGATGCCCGATCCGGCGCCGGTCACGATCACGGTCTTGCCCGAGAACCGGCCCTGGTCGATGCGCTCGACCCACTCGGGGCGCTCGACCTCGGGCGCGGCCTCCGCGGCATCCGCGGCATCCGGGTCTGCGCCGGAGGCCTCGGCCGCCGCCGCGACGGGAGCGCCGGCGGTCGCCGGGGGCACCTCGCCGGCTGCGACCCGGACGACGAGCTCGTCGACCAGCTCCTGGCTGAACTGCCCCTTGCTGAGCTTGATCAGGCGCTTGAGGGCCAGGCGCTGCACGGGACGCAGCACGTCGGCGTCCTGCCCGGACTGCGCGAGCAGGTCGCGGAGGATCGGACCGCCGACCGGGTCGGCCAGCCAGGTCTTGATCGAGTCGTCGCCGGTGAGTGGCTTGGGGGTGCTCATCGCGTGCTTCCTTCTGTCTCGGGTGGCGTGGCGCTGGGGCGCGCATACCGGACAACCGTGTCCGGTAGTAAGGTAACACCCGTGCCTGAGCGTCGGAAGGGAGTTGCGGGCGAGCGCAAGGCCAACCGCGGCCCGAGCGCCGGACCCGGGAATCGGCGCGCCCTCATCGCCGCCGCCCGCGAGGTCTTCGCCGCCGAGGGCCTCGCCGCGCCGCTCAGCGCGGTGGCCAAGCGCGCCGGGGTCGGGCAGGGGAGCCTCTACCGGCACTTCCCCGACCGCATCGCGCTCGCCGTGGCCGTCTTCGACGAGAACCTGACCGAGCTCGAGGCCGCAGCGGATCGCCCCGAGACGACCCTCGACGACCTCCTCGCCCGTGTCATCGACCAGGCGCTCGTCTCGACCGCGCTCGTCGACACGCTCTGGGCCGACCCGCTCGACGAGCGCGTGCTGCCTCTCGGCGATCGCATCCGGCGCGTCGCCGAGGTCGTCGTCGAGCGCGAGCGCGCGGCGGGCCGCATCGGCCCCGACGTCGCGACCGATGACGTGCTGCTCGCGATCTCGATGCTCTCGGGGCTGCTGTCGCGAACGGATGCCGCGGAGCGCCCGGCCGTCGCGAAGCGGGCGTGGTCGCTCTTCCATGCGGCGTTCGCGGCGCGCTGAGCGGCGGGGACCCGCCGGGCGTCGGAGCGGATCGGCGTGACGCGACCGGGCGTGCGACCTGCCGGCGGACGACTCAGCCTGCGGCGTCGAACGGCTCGTAGCAGTCGTACGTCTCGATCGACGCGATGCGCCCGTCGCGCACGCGCACGAACTGGGCGATGTGGGCGGTGAGCACCTGGCCGGCTCGGAACGGGCCGCGGTCGGCGGCGATCTCCCCCGTCCAGGTGAGCCGGATGACGGCGAGGTCGCCGTGGGCGAACGCATCGTGCACGTCGTAGCGCTGGCGCGCGAGGAGCCCCGCGCCGGCAGTGGAGCCGCGCAGGATCTCGGCGAGCCCGATCGTGCCGCCGCGCGGGTTGATCGCGTTCGGGCGCTCGGTGGTCGTGGCATCCGCCGTGAAGAGCTCGGCGAGCCGGTCGCCGTGCAGGCCCGCCTCGAGGGCGGCGTGCAGGGCGCGGGCGGCGGCGACGGGATCGGCGACATCGGACATGAAACACAACTATAGTTGTGAATATGACGGAAGTCGACCCCCTCGCCCTCGACCTGCCGGTGCTCGCGTCGCTCGCGGGCTCGGCGGCCGACGAGTTCCTGCTCGCCCGCCTGCGGGCGGACGGGCACGAGCACATCCGCCGCTCCCACGGCTACGTCTTCCAGCGGCTCATAGCGGGCGCCCCCACCGTCACCGAGCTCGGCGCGGCCCTCGGCGTCACGCAGCAGGCCGCCTCCAAGGCCGTCATCGAGCTCGAGCAGCTCGGTTACGTCGAGCGTTCCGCGGATGCCGCGGACAGCCGCATCCGCCGCATCGCGCTCACCGATCGCGGCCGCGAGGTCGTCCAGCTGGGCCGCCGCCTGCGCGCCGAGCTGGAGCAGACGCTGCTCGCGACCGTCGACCCCGCGGATGCCGCTGCCGCACGCCGCGTGCTCGTCGCGCTGCTCGCCGCGAGCGGCGGCCTCGAGGCGATCGCCGGCCGCAGCGTTCCCCTGCCGTCGGACTGACGGGCGCGGGGCCCGCACCGCGCGGCGCCGCATCCCGTCGTCGTGCTACGGGTGCGCCGGCTCCGTCGGCGGCCGCACCGCCACGAGGAGGGTGTCGACGGCGATCGCCGGGTCGTCGCCCGGTCCCTCGGGATCGGCGCGGCCGTCGCGGTGGTACCGCTCGGCGGTGAGCACCCGCAGGCCGGCCACCGCGGAGCGAAGCAGCTCGGGCGTGTGCAGCACGACGGGATTCCGTGGTCCCGGGGCGCCGGCGGCGAGGTTCTCGACGTCGTGGCTGATCACGAGCAGCGTTCCTCCGGGCTCGAGCCATCCGGCGGCGCGGGCGAGCACCGCCGTCATCGGTTCCGCGGGCAGTTGCAGGTAGGTGACCACGATGAGGTCGAATCGCTGCGCGGGCTCCCACGCCGCGACATCCGCGAGCACCCAGTCGACGCCCTCGGGGGCGTGCGACCGGGCGAGGTCGAGTGCTTCGGCCGAGAAGTCGACGGCGGTCACCGACCAGCCGTGCCGGGCGAGCCAGGTAGCGTTGCGCCCGTCTCCGCACGCGAGGTCGAGCGCTCGCCCTGTCGCCAGGCCGCCGGCGACCCGCTGCAGCTCGCGATGCGGCTCGACCGACCACGTGCGACCGCCCGCGTCGGCCGCGGCGCGGTACCTCGAGTCCCAGGCCTCGGCATCCGGTCCTCCGGCAGCAGATGTCATCGGGCTCCCTCCTGGGCGATCGGGCGGCCTCGCCGTGGGCCGGCCCTCGTGATCATGATGCCCCACGCGGGTGCCGCACCGATCCGCCATGATGAACGGAGGGGGTCGAGATGGCCGCGAAGGGCATGGGGCGGTGGCTGCCGCCGGGCGTGCGCACGGCGATGCACTACCAGCGGGCGTGGCTGTGGCCCGACGTGCGCGCGGGCGTGGTCGTGACGGCCCTGCTCATCCCCGCCGGCATGGGCTACGCGGAGGTGGCCGGCCTGCCGCCGGAGACCGGCCTCTACGCCACGATCGTGCCGCTGCTCGCGTACGCGCTGCTCGGCCCGTCGCGCATCCTCGTGCTCGGGCCCGACTCCGCGCTCGCGCCCATCATCGCCGCCGCGATCCTGCCGCTCGCCGTCGGCGACGAGTCGCTCGCGGTCGCGCTCGCCGGGCTCCTCGGCATCATGGTGGGCGTGATCCTGCTGCTCGGCGGCATCCTGCGGCTGGGGTTCGTGACCGACCTGCTGTCGAAGCCGATCCGCGTGGGCTACCTCAACGCGGTCGCGCTGCTCGTGATCATCTCGCAGGTGCCGAAGCTGCTCGGGTTCTCGACCGACGCCGGGTCGCCGTTCGCCGAGGTCGTGGGCATCGTCGACGGGATCGCCGCCGGCGAGGTGCAGCCGCTCGCCGTCCTGTTCGGGGTGGCCTCGCTCGTGGTGGTGCTCGTGCTCACGTGGCTCCGGTCGCCGGTGCCGGGGGTGCTCGTCGTCGTCGTGGTCGCGATGGCGCTCACCGCGATCCTCGGCCTGTCGGGCGACCTTCCCGTGGTCGGGGCGCTCCCCCAGGGCCTGCCGGCGCCCGCCCTCGGCGGCCTCGAGTGGGCGGATGTCGCGGCGCTCGCGCTGCCTGCGGCGGGCATCGCGCTCGTGGCCTTCGCCGACACCGCGGTGCTCTCGCGCACGTTCGCCGCCCGCCGCGGCGAGTCGGTGAGCGGCAGCAGCGAGATGGCGTCGATCGGCGCCGCGAACATCGCGGGCGGCCTGCTCGGCGGATTCCCGATCTCGGCGTCGGCGTCGCGCACCCCCGTCGCCGAGCAGGCCGGCGCCCGCACGCAGCTCACGGGCGTGGTCGGCGCCGTGCTCATCGTCGCGTTCATGCTCCTCGTTCCGGGGCTCACCGAGTACCTGCCGTCGGCGACGCTCGCCGCCGTCGTGATCGCGGCCGCGAGCCGGCTGATCGACGTGCGCGGCTTCCGCCGGCTCGTGCGCATGGACCGGGTCGACGCGGCGCTCTCGGTCGCGGCGTTCCTCGGCGTGCTCGTGTTCGGAGTGCTGCAGGGCATCGCGGTGACGATCGCACTGTCGCTGCTCGCCTTCGTGAACCAGTCGTGGCGGCCCTATCGCGCGGAGCTCGGACTGGTGACCGGACTGCGCGGTTACCACGACCTCTCCCGCAATCCCGAGGCCGAGCGCATCCCCGGGGTCGTGATCCTGCGCTTCGACGCGCCGCTCTTCTTCGCGAACGGCGGCATCTTCGAGGACTTCGTGCGCGCGCGTGTGCGGGCGGCCGGACCCGGCATCCGCACCGTCATCCTTGCGGCCGAGCCGATCACCGACATCGACACGACCGCCATCGACGAGCTCGTGGAGCTCGACGACTGGCTCGCGTCACGCGGCATCCGACTCGTGATCGCCGAGATGAAGGACCCCGTCATCGACGTCCTGCGCGACTACGGCCTGCTCGACCGGTTCACTCCCGATCGGTTCGCACCCACCGTCGGCGCCGCCGTCGACGACGTCACGGGGACCCTGCGCGGCGACCTCGAGGGCACGAAGTGGGAGGAGGGCCCCGGCGGCGCGAACGGCGCAGGGGGCTCGGACCGGCAGGACCCGGGCGCGCCGCGCCGGAGCGACCAGGGGGAGTGAGGTGGGCCGGTACCCCATCACCAGGTCGAGTCGCCGCGGATGACCGCGTCGGACCCCCCGTCGATGAACACGACCTGTCCGCAGAGGTGGGCGTTCTCCTCGCTCGTGAGCCAAGCGAGCAGGTAGGCCACGTCGCGCGGCTGGAAGATGCCGTTGAGCGGCATCGGCACCATCTGCAGGATCGCCTCGCGTGCCTGCTCGGTGTCGGTGTACGCCGACGTCATGGGGGTGGCGACGACGCCGGGTGCGATGGCGTTGAGCGGGATGCCGGCACCGGCCCAGTCGGGGGTGGCTGCGTTGCGGCGGATCCAGAGCGCGAGGGCGCGCTTGGTCGTGCCGTAGATCAGGTTGGCGAGGTCGCCGCCCGCGGCCTCGAGCTCGGCGCCGCGCGCCATCGCCGCGGCCTCGTCTCCGGCGAGCAGCGCCTCGAGCAGGGCGTCGTCCGGCGGGTACAGCGAGGCCATCGACGCCGTCGCGACCGCGCGAGGCGCCGCTGATCCGGCGAGCAGCGGGCGCAGTCCGGTGAGCGTCGCGACCGTGCCGAAGTAGTTCACGGCGACGGTCGCGGCCGTGGGGGTCGCGATTCCCGCGTTGGCGATGATCGCGTCGATCGTGCCCCCGCTCCGCTCTGCGACCTGCGTGACGAGGCCGGACCGGCCCTGCTCGGTCGCCAGGTCGACGTTCACGTCCGAGCCGCGCAGGTCGACGCCGATCACGCGATGCCCGCGCTCGACGAGCAGCTCCGCCGTCGCCTTCCCGATACCGCTCGCTGCTCCGGTGACGACATACGTTCGGGACATCCGATCCGACCTCCATGCGATGATCCGGGCTCCCACGCCGGGCCGCCCCACGTTCCACACTGCGTCGCGGGCTCGCCTGCGGACGGGGACAAGGTCCCGAGACATCCGGCGGCGCGCGCGTAGCCTCCGGGCAGGGGGGATGACATGAGCAACTCGAACACGGGCGTCGTCGCGGGGGGCAGTGCGCTCTACGGCCTCGGGATCTTCGGCGCGTGGGTGTGGTTCTGGCAGCAGGCCGACGGCTTCTGGGAGTACGTCGGGGCGATCCTGCAGGGCTTCGTCTGGCCGGCCTTCATGGTCTACGACCTGTTCCACGCACTCGGCAGCTGAGTCGCGGGCCGTCCCGGGCGGGGGCGACCGGGCGCGGGCCACCACCGGGCGCGGGCGGGCGGTGCCGGGCGCGGGTACGAGGTCCTGCTCGCGCGGCGGCGGCGGGGTTACCGTTCGAGCATGAGCCATGCACCCGATTCCGAGCGACGCTGGACCCGACGGGACGTGCTGATCGCCGCCGGCGCGGGCGCTGCCGCGGTCGTCGGCGCCGGTCTCGTCGTGTGGAGCACCACCCAGGGCGGGGCGCCCTCGCCGGCGGGCGGGACGTCGGGCTCGGCCTCCCCCGCTGCGCCCTCGGGCTCGGCATCGGCCGCCACGCTCCGAGAGCCGGAGGTGCTCATGAGCGCGGACGGACGACTCGAGCTCACGCTCACCGCCGCGCTCGCCGAGGTCGTGGTCGCGGGCTCGCCGGTGCGGGCGCTCACCTACAACGGCGGCCTGCCCGGGCCGACGCTGCGCGTGCGCGCGGGCGATCGCATCACGCTCGCGTTCCGCAACGAGCTCGGCGCGCCCACGAACCTGCACGCCCACGGGCTCGTCGTCTCGCCCGAGGGGAACAGCGACAACGTGTTCGTCATGATCGACCCGGGCGGCTCGCACGACTACGAGTACGTGCTCGGGGCGGATCATCCGCCCGGCGTGTTCTGGTACCACCCGCACCACCACGGCAACTCCGCGGAGCAACTCTTCGGCGGGCTGTACGGCGCGATCATCGTCGAGGACGAGACGCCGATCCCGGTCACCCGCGAGCGACTGCTCGTGATCTCCGACATCGCGTTCGATGCGAACGGCGACGTGCGCGTGGCATCCCAGTTCGACCGCATGACAGGCCGCGAGGGCGACCTCGTCATGGTGAACGGGCAGGTGGGGGCGGCGGTCGCGGCGAACCCCGGCGACCGGGAGCGCTGGCGCATCGTGAACGCGTGCAGCTCTCGCTACCTGCGCCTGCGGCTCGACGGCCAGCGGATGCAGCTGCTCGGCGTCGACTCGGGGCGGTACGACGAGCCGGCCGACGTCGAGGAGTTCGTGCTCACGCCCGGCAACCGCGCCGACGTGCTCGTGACCGCGGCCGCCGGCGAGTCCGTGCTGCGCACGCTCCCCTTCGACCGGGGGAGCACGATGATGGGCGCGCCGCCGAGCGCGACGAGCGGCGCCGACCTGCTCGCGTTCTCGGTCGGCGGTGCCCGGGCGGAGGCGGTCGACGAGGTGCCGACGCAGTCCGCCCGGCGCGACCTGCGGCTCGAGGAGGTCGCCGGATGGCGCACACTGACGCTCGCGATGGGCGGCATGGGAATGGGCGGCGGCGGGAGCTTCACGATCGACGGGCGGAGCTTCGACGAGGCGCGCATCGACACCGAGGTCGCCCTCGGCGCCGTCGAGGAATGGACGATCGTGAACACGAGCACGATGAGCCACCCGTTCCACCTGCATGTCTGGCCGATGCAGCTCATCGAGGTCGACGGCGCCACGGTCGACGCCGTCGATCGTCGGGACGTGGTCGAGGTCCCGGCTCGCGGCAGCACCGTGGTGCGCATCGCGTTCGAGGGCCTCACGGGCACGACCGTCTACCACTGCCACATCCTCGACCACGAGGACAACGGGATGATGGGCGTCATCCGCACGGGATGACGCCCTTCATGCGCTCGGCTCGACCCCTCGCCGACCGCGGTCGACCGGGGACGATCACCGCAGGCTGAGCAGCAGCGGCAGGATGTTCAACAGGATCTCGGCCGCGCCGACGACGCTGCCGATGACCGCCGGGACGAGACCCGACGCGACGCCCTGCCGGCGTGCGCGGAACCCGAACCACGCCGCGCAGGCGGCCGGGGCCACGAGGATGAGCACGCCCGCGAGGCCGGCGGTGAGCATGACCCCGATCGGCGCGAGCTCGCCGCTGCCCGGGTCGTAGCCCATGAGGCTCGCAAGCCAGTCGCCGGCCACCATGGCGACGATGAACGCCACGGGGATCGCCGCGACGGAGATCCACGCGTTGCGGAGCGATCGACGGGCCGCCGCGTCCTGGGCGGACCGCTGGGCGGGGGCGGGTGAGACGGTCATGACGCACCTCCTCGGGGAGGTGTCCAGTCTGCGCGGCCGCCGCGGCCGGCGGTGGGCCTCTGGTCCCGTCGCGAGGCGCCACGCGGGACGCGGCGCACGGCCGCTGCATCCGCTGGCTGGGAAGAGCCTGTGCGATACCCCCAGGGTATTTTGACAATACCCCCGGGGTATCCGTACGATGGTCTCATGACCCACAAGCACTTCATCATCATCGGCGGCGTCGCAGGCGGCATGTCCGCCGCCACTCGCCTTCGCCGGCTCGACGAGGATGCCCGCATCACCGTGCTCGAGCGAGGCGGCCACGTCTCGTTCGCCAACTGCGGCCTGCCCTACTACCTCGGCGGTGTCATCGAGGAGCGGGAGAGCCTGCTCCTGCAGACCCCCGCCTCGCTCGGCAGCCGCTTCAACCTCGACGTGCGCGTGCGCACCGAGGCCATCTCGATCGACCGCGACGCGCAGACCGTGCTGGTGCGCGACCTCGTCACCGGCGAGGAGACGACGGAGCGCTACGACGCGCTCGTGCTCTCCCCGGGCGCGACGCCCGTTCGTCCCCCGATCCCCGGCGGCGAGCGGATGCTCACGCTCCGCGACATCGACGACGTCGACGCCGCGATGGCCGAACTCACGGTCGCGCCGCGTACCGCACTCGTCATCGGCGCGGGCTTCATCGGCCTCGAGATGGTCGAGAACCTCGTGCACCGCGGCCTCGCCGTGACGCTCGTCGAGCTCGGCGATCAGGTGCTGCCGCCCCTCGACCCCGAGATGGCCGGCCCCGTCGCAGAGCGTCTCCGCGAAGCGGGCGTCGACGTGCGCCTGGGCACGCAGGTCACGGAGCTCGGCGCCGACACGGCGGTGCTCTCCGACGGCACGGTCGTCGCGGCCGAGTTCGTGCTCGCCTCCATCGGCGTGCGTCCCGACACCTCCCTCGCCACAGCCGCCGGTCTCGCGATCGGCGAGCGGGGCGGCATCCGTGTCGACGACCAACTGCGCACGAGCGACCCGCACATCTACGCGATCGGCGACGCGGTCGAGAAGACCGACGCGATCTCGGGTGAACAGCGACTCGTCGCCCTCGCCGGGCTCGCGAACCGCCACGGGCGGCTCGTGGCCGACGCGATCTCGGGCAAGACGATCCGCGTGCGCGACGCGCTCGGCACCGCGGTCGTCGGTGTCATGGGCCTCACCATCGCGGCCACCGGCTGGAACGAGAAGCTGCTGCGCCGCATCGGCCGCGACATCCGCGTCTTCCACACCCACCCGGCATCGCACACGGGGTACTACCCCGGCGCCGAGTCGATGGCGCTCAAGCTCGTCGTCGACGCGAACACCGACGAGATCCTCGGTGCCCAGGGCGTCGGCGGTGACGGTGTCGACAAGCGCATCGACGTGATCGCCACGGCCATGACGGGCGGCATCACCGCCTCGGAGCTCGCCGACCTGGAGCTCGCCTACGCGCCGCAGTATTCATCGGCGAAGGACCCGGTCAACATGCTCGGCTACGTCGCGCTCAACGCCGCCGAGGGGCTCACCCCCGCGATCCAGTGGCACGAGCTCGAGGCGGAACTCGACGCGGGTGCGACCCTCGTCGACGTGCGCACGCCCGGCGAGGTCGCCGACGGCGCCATCCTCGGCTCGATCAACATCCCGCTCGACGAGCTCCGGGCCCGCCGCGACGAGCTGCCCGAGGGGCGCCTGATCGTGCACTGCAAGGTCGGTCAGCGCGGCCACACCGCCGTGCGCCTGCTCGCCCAGCTCGGTCGCGAGGCCGTCAACCTCGACGGCGGCTACCTGACCTGGCGGGCCGGCGCCACCGCTCGCACTGCGGTGCCCGAACTCGTCAACTAGACCGGTGCCGTGGCGGGTGCCCCCCTCCCCGGCGCGGCACCGCGGGCGATGCCCATCCACCCCGAACCCCACCACCCCGACCCGAGGAGAACCCCAGATGTGCAGTGCAGTCACCTGCCGGAAGTGCGGAAAGACGACGTGGGCCGGTTGCGGCCAGCACGTCGACCAGGTCATGCGCGGCGTGCCCCGCAACCAGCGTTGCGAGGGCCACGCGAACGAGCCGTCGACCGGCTTCTTCGCGCGCCTGTTCAGCCGCTGACGCGGTGACGGCGGCGGCCCACGGGCCGTCGCCGTCTGCGCGCGGCCGATTTCGACCCCCGAACGAGGGCCGAGTTCCCCTACACTCGACCCCGACATGGCTGATTACGACGGCGCGCTCTCCCGATCGAAGCTCCGCGGAGCGTCGTCGTCGCGTGCCGCCTCGGGCGGCGCGGCCCGCGCCGAGGCCTTCCCCGGCGTGCTGCTCGCGGCGCAGTCGGGGGCGCAGTGGGCGTGCACGAACCTCTGGGTCGACTACGCGCCCGCGGTCATGGCGTTCCTCCGCGCCCGGGGCTCGCACGAGCCCGAGGACCTCACGAGCGAGGTGTTCCTGGCCGTCTTCGACCAGCTCGACCGCTTCCGGGGCGGCGAGCCCGAGTTCCGCACGTTCGTGTTCACGATCGCGTACCGCCGGCTCGTCGACGAGCTCCGGCGGCGGTCCGCACGCGGCATCCATGAGGAGTGGAGCGAGGAGCTCGACACCCGCCGCAGCCCCAGCGCCGAGCACGAGGCGACGACGCAGCTGGCGGATGCCGCGACCCGCGCCCTGCTCGACGGGCTCCCGCCCGACCAGCGCAACGTCATGGTGCTGCGCATCATCGCCGACCTCACCGTCGAGCAGGTCGCCGCGGTGCTCGGCAAGCGCCCTGGCGCCGTGAAGGCACTCCAGCGACGCGCGCTCGAATCCCTTCGAAGGAGATTGGCCGCAGGCCGTACCCCTCCGGGGCCGTCGGACGATAGCAGGGAGTGAGATGACGAATCACCGGATTTCCGACGACGAGGCTGCGGCCGTGCTGCGGGGGCAGGTCCCCGAGGCACGCCCCGACCTCGAGTCCGTGGCGCGCGCCGTCGCGATGTTCCGGCAGACGTCGCTCGATTCCCCCCGACCATCCGCCGAACTCGCACGTCGCCTCGACCTCGAGCGCGCGGCGATGCTCTCGGGCACGGCGGATGGACTGCATGCATCGACCGCGGCGTGGTCGCCTGTCAACGAGGCGCCGACGCCGGGAACTCGGAGAAGAAGAGTGGCATTGAGTGGTTTCGCGGGCCTCGGCCTCGCAGCGAAGATCGCCATCGGAGCGGTGGCCGCGTCGGCCGTCGGCGTCGCCGGAGCGGGCGCAGCCGGAGCCGTCGGCGTGCTGCCGACCCAGGCGCAGGAGGTCTTCGACCAGGTCACCGGGCACCCCGGCGGTGACCACGTGAGCGAACAGGGCCTCGAGAACAGCCAGTTCGGACTCGAGACGGCCGAGGAGGCACGCCAGAACGGCGAGGAGAAGCGGGAGGCGGCGCTCGACAAGGCCGCCGAGAAGCGCCAGGCCGGGCTCGACACCGCCGAGGACGCGAGCGAGACCGGCGCCGAGAACTCCGACGGCGCGAGCGACGCCGGACTCGAGACGGCCGAGGAGGGCGCCGCCAACGGCGCCGAGAACGCGGCCGACGAGGCCGCCGTGCCGACCGCCCCGCCCACCGAGGCCGCAGAGCAGGCCGGCGGGCACCACTAGGACCCGAGCGCCCGCTGCGGCGGAGCGCATGATCCCGGTCCCCGCCGGGAGCAGATCCCCCCAAGGAAAAGACGAGCGCCCCCCTCGCTCGCGAACGAACCCCCCGCCCCCCGCGGGGGGTTCGTTTCCGTTCGGGCGCCGTCAGCGCCCGTCGACCGCGGGCAGCTCGACGATCACGGTGAGTCCGATCCCCGGTGCGTTGTCGAGGCGCACCGTGCCGCCCGCGTGGCGCACGATCGCGTCGGTGATGGCGAGGCCGAGCCCCACGCCCGACCCGGTGCTGCGCGAGGCATCCGATCGGCTGAACCGCTCGAAGGCGTGCGGGGCGAACTCGGCGTCGAGGCCGCCGCCCGTGTCGGAGACGGTGAGGCGCACGCCGCCCGGCGTGCGTTCGAGCCCGATGCCGAGGGTGCCCGACGAGCCCATGGCCCGCATGGCGTTGCCGGTGAGGTTGTCGATGAGCCGGCCGAAGTCCTCCGCGTCGATCGCGAACGTGCCCGCCCCGGCCGCCTCGCCGAGGCCGTCGTAGCGCACCTCCACCTCCGTTCCCGTGAGTCGGAAGCGGGCGCGATCGGATGCCTCGACGCCTTCGCGCTCGAGATCGCGCGCCGTGGCGGTGGCGGGCGGCCGGTCCGCCGCCTCGATCGCCGACAGGTCCAGGAGCGACGCCACGAGCGAGGAGAGCCGGGCGACGTCGCGCCGCGCCCCCTCGAGGTCGGCCCGCACGTCGTCGGAGCTCGTGCCCTCCGCCGCCGCCAATTGCAGGCGCGCGCTCAGGATCGCCAGCGGCGTGCGAAGCTCGTGGCTCGCGTCGGAGACGAGTTGGCGCTCCCGCTGCGAGGCGGCGCGGAGGCGCGCGATGAGCGCGTTGAGCGTCCGCGCGAGCTGCGCGATCTCGTCGTCGGCGGGCCCGACCGGCAGGAGGTCGCCCGACGGCGCGGCGCTGAGCCGCTCGGCGCTCCGCCGCATCCGCTCGACCGGCGCGAGCGACCCGGTCGTGAGCGACCACGCCGCCACGCCGACCCCGATGAGCACGAGGGCGAGTCCGCCGATGACGAGGAGGCGCATCTGGCCGAGCACGGTGGACTCCTCCGACGCGTTGCGGGCGGCGATGACGTGCCAGTCCTCGCCGTCGACCCGGACGGTCCTCGCGAGCACGACGTACGTGGTCTCGCCGACGGTCACGGCCTCCGCGGTGTGGTCGGTGGCGAGGTCGGATCGCTGCCGCCACAGTCCCCGCGGCAACGTGTCGACGGGCGTGGTGCCGTCGGGGGCGACCACCGCGACGTGCTGCGAGGGACCCGGGGGGTCGAAGTCCGAACCCGGCTGCTCCCCGAGGGCGACGACGTAGGGCTCGCTGTCGCTCTCGAGCACGGCGACGGTGCCCTCGTGCACGATCCGCTCCACTTGCGAGTCGATGATGATGCCCGCGACGACGGCGACGACGAGCGCGATGAGCAGGCTGCCGCCCGTGATGCGGGCGCGGATCGAGAGCCGGTTCATGCGTCGGCTGCCGCGATCAGCCGGAAGCCCACCCCGCGGGTCGTGACGATGCGCGCGCCCGCGTCGACGCTGTCGAGCTTGCGCCGCAGGTAGCTCACGTACTGGTCGACGATGTTCGGGTCGACGTGGGCGCTGCCCTCCCAGACCTCGTCGAGCAGTGCGCCTCGGGTGACGGTCTCGTCGCGGTGCAGTGCGAGGGTGCGCAGCACGTCGAACTCCGTGCGGCTGAGTGCGAGGTCGCGGTCCCCGACGCGGGCCCGGTGACGGTGCAGGTCGACGGTGAGCGCGCCGATGTCGACCCGCGCGGGCGTCTGCAGGGCGTCGCGGCGCCGGACCGCGCGGATGCGGGCGGCGAGTTCGGCGAGGTCGAACGGCTTGACCATGTAGTCGTCGGCGCCCGAGTCGAGGCCGCGCACCCGGTCGTCGACCTCGCGCCGCGCGGTGAGCAGGATCACCGCCATGGACGGGTCGACCTCCTTCAGGCGCCGGCTGAGTTCGAAGCCCGACATGCCGGGCAGCATGACGTCGACGACGGCGACCTCGAACGGTGCGCGCGTCGCCTCGCCGATCGCGGTGATGCCGTCGTGGGCCTGCACCACCGCATGACCGTCGGCGCCGAGTCCGCGGGCGAGCAGGGCGGTGAGTTCGGGCTCATCGTCGACGACGAGGATCCGCATCGTCGAGCCTCCCTCCGCGGGATGCGTCTGCACACATCCTAGGCACCGCCGCGGCGCCCGCGGCCGCTCGAGGCCCGCGCATTCCGGCCCGAGCGGCCTTCCTGTACGAACTCTCAGAATGCCCGGCCATGCAGCCCATGACCGCCTCAGACTGCCCCACCACGATGGTGGGACGAAGAGGGGAGCGGGTGATGACGAGCCGACCGGTGGAGCGACCGTCGCGGCTTCCGGTGCGCATGGGGTCCGCCGGGGCATGGGTGACGCGATCCGCGGCTCCACTGGTCGGCTTCATCGCCGGCGTCATCGCGTTCGCCGGCTCGGGCATCCCGTCCTTCTGGGGCGACGAGGCCGCGAGCGTGCTGTCGGCGGAGCGTTCGGTGCCGAGCCTGCTCGCCCTCCTCGGCCACATCGATGCCGTGCACGGGCTGTACTACCTGTTCCTGCACGGCTGGATCGGGCTCGTCGGAACCTCGGAGGCCGCGGTGCGGTTCCCGAGTGCCGTCGCGGTCGCGCTCGCCGCGGCCGGCACGGTCGTGCTCGGCACCCGGCTCGCCGGCCGTGCGACCGGCGTGCTCGCCGGCTGCGTGCTCGCCGTGCTGCCCATCGTCACCCGCCTGGGCATCGAGGCGCGCTCGTACGCCTTCACGATGGCGGCAGCGGTGTGGCTCGTCGTCTGGTTCGTGACGCTCGTGCGCCGCCGTGAGGCGCGCTGGTGGGCGTGGGCGGCGTTCGCCGCGGCGTCGGCCGTGAGCCTCTACCTCTTCCTCTACCTCGCGCTCCTCGCCGTGGTGCAGCTCGCCGTGCTCGCCGCGCACCGGGCGCCGCGTGCGACCGTGCTGCGCTGGCTCGCGGCATCCGTCGCCACGGCCGTGCTGGCGGCGCCGATCATCGTGATCGGAGCCGCCCAGCGCGAGCAGATCGCGTTCCTCGCCCGGCGGGACTACGCCACCGTCGACTCGGTGGTGGTGCGGCAGTGGTTCGGCTCCTCGCCGTGGGTCGCGGTGGCGGCATGGTCGCTCATCGTCGTCGCGATCGTCGCTGCTTTGTTCCTGCGACGGATGCGGCCCGCGCGGCGCGCGGCGCTCGTCGGCGGCGTGTGGCTCGTCGTGCCGACCGCCGTGGTGCTCGCCGCCAACGCGTGGCTCACGCCGACATACAACCTGCGGTACCTCTCCTTCTGCGCCCCCGCGGTGGCGCTGCTCGTCGCGATCGGCCTGCGCGGCCTGGGCGCGCTCGCCGCGTCCGCCGCGCCCGTCGCGTCCCGCCCCGGCGCCGTCGGAGGGCGCCGGGCGGTGCC
>NZ_RHHB01000019.1 GCF_003710805.1 Agromyces tardus
CTGCGGGGCGTGCCCCGCGCCTGGGGGGCGTGCCCGGCGCCTGCCCGGCGCGTGAGGCGCGCGCCCGCCACGGGGCGGGCGCCGCACCTCGTTCCGGGTGCGCGCCCGAGCCCTCAGACGAGGCCGGTGTACTGGCGCCAGGCGGGTCCGGGGTCGGGCGCGTCGTCGCGGGTCACGCTCGCCTGGATGAGGCCGTAGGGGCGGTCGTCGGCGTGGAAGACCTCGTTGTCGTTCGCCACCCCGAACGGCGACAGGTCGTAGAGGAAGTGGTGCTTGTTCGGCGCCGAGAGGCGCACCTCGGCGATGAAGTCGTACGCCTCGAGCACGGCCTTGCCCATCTCGTACAGGGTCTGCTGCAGTGCGAGCGAGTGCACGACGGCGAACTGCTTCACGAGGATCGCCTTGACGCCCTCGTACACCTCGTTCCAGTCGGCCTCGGTGGTCGTGAACCGCCACTTCGCGACGAGCGAGGTGGCCATGACCCGGTCGGTCGTGGGCCGCAGCAAGGTGTACGAGTCCTCGTGGAATCCGTGGAACTCCGACCCCGTGGACTTCAGGATCACGAGGTCCTTGAGGCCGCCGGTGATCCAGGTGCGCTGCTCGTCACCCCTGCCCTCGACCGTGACCGACGCCGTGCGCACCTCCTGGCCCTTGCGGACCCACGTGTGGTCGTGCTCGGCTCCGTCGACGAGCACGCGCTGCCACGCGAACTCCTCGATCTCGACGCGAGCCGCGTCGACGGGCGCGACCGTGTCGACGAAGTGACGCGCGAGCTCGAGCCCGTACGACTCGATCGACGTGAGGCCCCGTTCCTTGGCGAACGAGTACGCGGTCTGCTTCTGCGTGTCGGTCGGCAGCACGTTGCCCTGGTCGCCGCGCAGGTGCGCCGCGGCGAAGTCGCCCCGCAGCGCGGTCGAGACGTTGACGTCGTGGATCTCGTGGCGCGGCGAGTCGCGATAGATCCGCACGAGGCGGTTCTCCGCCTTCCCGTACTGGTTGTCGCCGAGGATGATGCCCATCTGCTGCTCCTTGTGATCGGTCGGGGTTCGCGATGCCGGTGCCGGGTATGCAGGCGCCGCGGGTTCGTCGGGCGGGCGATTCAGCCCGTTGCGACCGGCTCGACGGATGCGGCGCCGGCGGCGGCGCCGGTCGCCTCCGCGTCGCGCGCGAGCCGCCACACGCGATCCCGCGAGAACGGCGTCTCGTACGGGCGCGCACCGACCGCCCGGCGGATCGCGTTGCCGAGGGCCGCCGCGACGGGGTTGTACGGACTCTCGCTCATCGACTTCGCGCCGAAGGGGCCGAGCTCGTCGCTCGTCTCGGCGAAGCTCACCTCGGTGTCGGGAATGTCGGCCATCTGCGGTACACGGTACAAGCGGAATGCGGGGTTCTGTACGCGACCATCCTCGATGAGCACCTCCTCGTACAGCGCACCGCCGATCGCCTGCGCCGCACCGCCCTCCACCTGGCCGCGGCACTGCTCCGGATTCATCACGGTGCCGGCGTCGGCGGCCTGCACGGACTGCAGGATCCGCACGACCCCGGTGCGCACGTCCACCGCCACGCGGAACGCGTGCACGTTGAACGCGAGGGACCGGCGGTCGCCGTACTCCGCGCCCGTCGTCACGAGCGTGTCGCCGATGCGGTACTCCGCCGGCGCCCGGGAGATGAGCTCGGGGAAGCCCACCGTGCGGTCGCCCGCGGTAACCCCGTCGGGGCCGAGCGCGCAGTCCGCGGCATCCGTGCCCGTGATCGCCGCGGCGGTGTCGAGGAGGATGCCGCGGAGCGCGAGGGCGGCGGCGTGCAGTGCCTTGCCGGCGACCGTCGTGCCCGCCGACGCGAACGCCCCGGAGTCGTACGTGGCCCCGTCGGTGTCGGAGTTGGTGAGCCGCACGCGATCGATCGTGGTGCCGAGGTCGGTTGCGACGATCTGGGCGTGCACGGTCGTGGTGCCGTTGCCGAACTCGCTCGTGCCGACCCCGAGCACGAGGGTGCCGTCGGCGTGCAGCGTGACGGTGGTGTTGGCGACATGCCCACGGGGCGCCATCGTGGCGATCATCGACGCGGCCATGCCCTCGCCGACGCGCCAGTGGTCGCCCGCGGGCGCGTGGGCGCCGTTGCCCCGCCGGAGCGCCTGCTCGGCGAGGTCGAGGCACTGGTCCAGGCCGTAGCTGCCGGGCACGATGTCGTGCTCGGGCGCGCCGGCGAGGTCGAGCGGCACCTCGTCGCGGCCGATGACGTTGATCCTGCGCAGTTCGAACGGGTCGATGCCGAGCTCGAGGGCGAGCTCGTCCATCGCCGACTCGACCGCGAGCACGACCTGGCCGAGGCCGTAGCCGCGGAACGCTCCCGAGGGCGTGTTGTTCGTGTAGACCGCCTCGGCGTCGACGCGCGTGACGGGGCTCCGGTAGAGGCTGACCGACTCGCTGCAGCTGTGGAACAGGACGCCCCGCGAGTGGTTGCCGTAGGCGCCGGTGTCGCTCAGCACGCCGACCTTCATCGCCGTGAGGAGTCCGTCGCGCGATGCGCCGAGCTCGACCGAGACGCGCATCGGGTGCCGCACGGTGGTGCGCACGAACTCGTCGTTTCGGCTGAGCTCGTAGACGGCGGGCCTGCCGGTGCGCAGCACGGTGAGCGCGACGAGGTCCTCGGTGAGCAGCTCCTGCTTGCCGCCGAAGCCGCCGCCGACGCGCGCGGTGAACACGCGCACCCGCTCCTGCGGGAGGTCGAACAGGCGGCACAGCTCGTCGCGTGTGAGGAACGGCACCTGCGAACTCGTGCGCACGACGAGGCGCCCGTCGGCGTCGAGCCAGCCGAGCGATCCGTGGGTCTCGAGCTGCGCATGGCTGATGCGCTGGGTGCGCCACGTTCCCGAAACGGTGACCTCGGATGCCGCGAGCGCCGCGTCGACGTCGCCGCCGAAGCCGGCGTGCAGCGTCGCGACCACGTTGCGCCCGGCCTCGTCGACGCGATCCTCGGGCGTGCGCGCGGGGTGGAGGAGCGGCGCGCCCGGCGCCCTGGCCTCCTCGGGGTCGAAGACCGCGGGCAGCACCTCGTAGTCGACGGCGATGCGCCGGCACGCCTCCTCGGCGGCGGCGGCACTCGTCGCCGCGACCGCGGCCACGCGCTGGCCGATGAAGCGCACGACGTCGTCGAGCACGCGCGTGTCGTCGGGGTCGTCGGTGCGGTGCTCGTGGCGCCCCGAGGAGAAACGGGCAGCGGGCGCGTCCTCGTGGGTGAGGACGAGCTCGACTCCCTCCACGGCGAGCGCCGCGGTCGTGTCGATCGAGCGGATGCGCGCGTGCGCGTGGGGCGACCCGAGCACGCGCAGGTGCAGGGCGCCGGGCAGCACCGTGTCGAATGTGAAGGGCTCGGCACCCCGCACGACGCGGTGCGCGGCGAGCGGGTGCACGGAGCGGCCGACGAGCGAGGGCGGCCGGTCGTCGGCCCCGATGGAGCCCAGGTTGCGGGCGCCCGAGCGTCGGCCGCCGGCCGCCGCCTCGGGAGCGACGATCTCGGTGGGCTGGGTGTCGACCGACACCGGCTCGACCGGTGCCGGCTCGGTCCGGCCGTCTGCGTCCCCGTCCGCGAACTCCGCCAGGGGCGCGGCCCCGGCGTGGGCGTGCGCCGCATGCACCCCGGCGGTGATCGACTCGCGGATGCTGCGGTAGCCCGTGCAGCGACAGAGGTTGCCCTTCATGAGCCGCGGAAGGTCGTCGAGGTCGTGCTCGTCGAGCGTCGACGCGGTCACGATCATGCCCGGCGTGCAGAACCCGCATTGGAAGCCGAAGTGCTCGACGAACGCCTCCTGCACGGGGTGCGGATCGTCGGGCGTGCCGAGGCCCTCGGCGGTCGTCACCGCTCGGCCCTCGATCCGCCCGGCCGGCGTGATGCACGAGTGCACGGGCGTGCCGTCGACGAGCACCGAGCACGCGCCGCAGTCGCCCGCATCGCAGCCCTTCTTGACCTCGAGGTGCTCGTGGTCGCGCAGGAACGTGCGCAGGCACTGGCCGGGGCGCGGCTCGCCGATGCGCTCGAGTCCGTTCACGGTGAACCTCATGCGGCGAGCTCCTGCCGGATCTCCTCGAGGAGCACGCAACTCACCTGGCGCCGCCAGTCGGCGGAGCCCAGGGGGTCGGTGTGGTAGCCGTGGGCGGATGCCGCGTCGGAGCGCAGTGCCGCTGCATCCGGGAGCCCGTCGTACCGCAGCACCGTGGGCCGCGACGTGGCCGCGGTGATGCCGAACACCGTCGAGCCGTCGCCGTCGAGCCGACCGGTGACGACGGCGGCGGAGCGACCGAGCTCCGCGAGGGCGATCTTGCGGAATGCGGTGCGGGCGCGCAGGGCGTGCGCCGGGATATCGACGGCGCGCAGCACCTCGCCGTGCGCGAGCGAGTTGGCGCCGTCGCCCGTGACGAGCTCGGCGACCGGGAGCCGCACCTCGTCACCCTCGGGCCTCCACACGACGGCGACGCCGTCGAGGGCGACGGCGAGCGACACCATCGCGCCGGCCGCGAACGACCGGCAGATGTTGCCGCCGACGGTGGCGGCGTTCCAGACCTTGAACGAGGCGAGCAGCGCGGTCGCGCACTGGAAGAACAGGGGGTGCGCCGTGAATCCGTCGAGCTGCGGGATCGCCGCGAGCTGCGCGATCGTGCACGTCGCGCCGATGCGCAGGCCGCCCTCGTCGTCGAACTCGAGGGCGGGCCAGTCCATGGCCGTGAGGTCGACGAGGCCGGTCGTGCCCGGCTGCGGCTCGGAGAACAGCCAGGTGCCGCCGGCGACGAACCGCTCCGAGGGGCCGAGCAGGAGGTCGCCGCGCGAGCGCGCGTGGCGGTACTCGGTGACGGTGTCGAGGTCCATGCGATCCCCTCCTTCCGAGCACCAGTGAATCGAACCGACATGACGGGGATGTTTCCACCGCACGCCGACCCGACGACGGGCTATCCGGCGGCCATCGCCCGCATCGCGGAGACGGGCGCCGCCGCCGCCGGCGCCACCTCGTGCGCGGCGGCCCCCACGGGTCCGTGGATGGGTCCGTCGGTCTCGCTCAGCGGCCGCGCGTCCCGCCCGGCCCGCACGGCGATCACCTCG
This sequence comes from Agromyces tardus, assembly GCF_003710805.1. GTDB lineage: Bacteria > Actinomycetota > Actinomycetes > Actinomycetales > Microbacteriaceae > Agromyces > Agromyces tardus. Next base: position 5,095 of record NZ_RHHB01000019.1, read on the forward strand.
GCGAGGATCGACACGGCGGTCTCCGCGGGCGTCGCGGCGCCGAGGTCGAGCCCGATGGGCGAGCGCAGCCGGGTGAGGGCGTCGTCGTCGACTCCCGCGTCGCGCAGCATCCGCACGCGCTCGTCGTGGGTGCGACGCGAGCCGAGCGCGCCGACGTAGGCGACGGGCAGCGACAGGGCGAGCGCGAGCAGCGGGATGTCGGTCTTCGCATCGTGGCCGAGCACGCACACGACCGTTCGCTCGTCGACGTCGAGCTCGGCGAGGTAGTCGCTCGGCCACCGCACCACGACCTCGTGCACGGCAGGGAACCGGTCGGGGGTCGTGAACGCCGGCCGGGGATCGCACACGCTCACGCGATAGCCGAGCAGGGCCGCGGCCGACGCGAGCGCCTCGGCGAACGCCACCGCGCCGAAGATCACCAGGCGCGGCGGCGCCAGGCGGCTCTCGCAGAAGAGGACCAGCTCGTCGCCGTCGCAGTCGAAGCGCACGAGGCCCGACCGACCCGAACGGATGCGGCGGTCGAGCTCGGCCGCGATGCGCTGCGCCGAGACGCCGCGCACGCCCGCGGCGGCGAGCTCCTCGTCGTCGAGCGGCGCGGGCCCCGCGCCCGGCGCGACGACCCGGCCGAGCAGCGGCTCCGGCCCCGATACGATCGTGGCGACGCCGCTCGACGCGCCGGCGAGCACCCGCTCGAAGGGCTCGGGAGCGAGCACCCCCGGCTCGGCGGGCTGCACGAAGACCTCGATCTCGCCGCCGCAGCTGAGCCCGACGGCGAACGCGCTCTCGTCGTCGATGCCGAAGCGCCCCCGTTCGACGGCGGCGGCACCGGAGAGCACGCGCTCGCAGAGCTCGTACACGGCCCCCTCGACGCATCCGCCCGACACGCTGCCGGTGACGCGCCCGTCGGCGTCGACGAGCATCGAGGCGCCGGGGTCGCGCGGCGCCGAGCCGTCGACGGCGGTCACCGTCGCGACGGCGAAGCGCTCGCCGCGCGCGAGACGTGCGGCGATCTCGGCCGACAGTTCGAGCACGATGCCTCCCGCGATCAGGTCCGTCGATCCTATGTCGACGCCGACGCGCAGGGGCGCGCCCGCAACGCGCCCGAAACCGGGCGCTGTTATGTTCGCCGCGGAGGAAACATGACGGCAACGCACGACCCGGTCGACCTCGTGGTGCACGCGGATGCGGCGTTGATCGACGGCGCGTTCCGGCCGGCCACGATCGCCGTGCGCGCCGGCGCGATCGCTGCGATCGAGCCGCTCGGGTCCCCGCTCGAGGGCCGCGAGATCGTGAGGCTCGCTCCCGGCGAGGTCCTCATCCCCGGTCTCGTCGACACCCACGTGCACGTCAACGAGCCCGGCCGCACCGAATGGGAGGGCTTCGCCTCCGCCACCCGGGCGGCGGCCGCGGGCGGGGTCACGACGATCATCGACATGCCGCTCAACAGCATCCCGCCCACGGTCGACCCGGCGGCGCTCGCGAGGAAGCGCGTCGCGGCCGCGCCGCAGGCCTTCGTCGACGTGGGGTTCTGGGGCGGCGCGGTGCCGGGCAACCTGGGCTCGCTGCGGGCGCTGCACGATGCCGGCGTCTTCGGCTTCAAGTGCTTCCTGTCGCCGTCGGGCGTCGACGAGTTCCCGCACCTCGACCCCGCCCAGCTGCTGGCCGCGCTGCGCGAGCTCGCCGAGTTCGACGGGCTCCTCATCGTGCACGCCGAGGACCCGGCCGTGCTCGACGCGCACGAGAACGACGGGGGCACGAGCTACGCCCGGTTCGTCGACTCCCGGCCACCGGAGGCCGAGCTCACGGCCATCGGCCGCGTGATCGACGGCATCCGCGAGACCGGCGGGCGCGCCCACATCCTGCACCTGTCGTCGGCCGCCGCGCTGCCGCTCATCGCCGCCGCGAAGGCGGAGGGACTGCGGCTCACGGCCGAGACCTGCCCGCACTACCTCACCCTCGACGCGGAGCACATCCCCGATGGCGCGACGGAGTTCAAGTGCTGCCCGCCCATCCGCGACGAGCACAACCGCGACCTGCTGTGGCAGGGCCTGCTCGACGGCACCCTCGACCTCGTCGTGTCCGACCACTCGCCCGCGACCGCGGAGCTCAAGCTGGGCTTCGACGGCGACTTCGGCCGAGCCTGGGGCGGCATCTCCGGCCTGCAGCTCGGGCTCGCGAACGTCTGGACGGATGCCGCCCGCCGCGGGATCGGGCTCGAGCGCGTGCTCGGCTGGATGTCGTCGGGGCCCGCCGGCTTCGCCGGGCTGGCGAGCAAGGGCCGCATCGTCGTCGGCGCCGACGCCGACCTCGTCGCCTTCGCGCCCGACGCCGCGTTCACCGTCGAGCCCGCGGCGCTCGCACACAAGAACCCCGTCTCGGCGTACGCCGGGGCAGCGCTCACGGGCGTCGTCCGCACCACCTGGCTGCGCGGCATCCCCGTCGGCGACGAGGCGAGAGGCCGGCTCCTCGAGCGGGCCGAAGATCGGAGCACCGCATGACCGACGGCATGACCGACCGCATCACCGACCGCACGGCCGATCCCGTGGCCGACCTCACGTGGATCGGGCGGGCGATCGACCTCGCCGTCGAGAACGTCGCCGCGGGCGGCGGCCCGTTCGGCGCCGTCATCGTGCGCGACGGGGAGCTCCTCGCGGCCGGCCAGAACCGGGTCACCCGCGACCTCGACCCCACGGCGCACGCCGAGGTCTGCGCGATCCGCGCCGCCTGCGCGGCGGTGGGCGACTTCTCGCTCGCCGGCGCGACGCTCTACACCTCGTGCGAGCCGTGCCCGCTGTGCCTGTCTGCGTCACTCTGGGCCCGCCTCGATCGGGTGGTCTACGCGGCCGATCGCCACGACGCGGCCCTCGGCGGCTTCGACGACCGCGACTTCTACGAGCTCTTCGCCCGCGACCGCAGCACGTGGGCGACGGCGATCCAGGAGTTGCGCCCCGCCGACGCGGGGGCGCCGTTCGACGCGTGGCTCACGAAGCGCGACCGGGTCGACTACTGACCGCGCCGCCACCCCGCCGCTCGACGCTCGACCGCGCCGCCCCAGTCGCGACGGCGCCGATCAGCTCCCACGGTAGGTCGAGTACGCGAACGGGCTCAGGAGCAACGGCACGTGGTAGTGCTCGGATGCCGCAGCGAGCTCGAAGACGATGACGACCTCCGGGTAGAACGTGGGCCGGTCGCCGAACCAGCGGGCGGTGTCGAAGACGACGCGGTAGACGCCCTCGGCGAGCGTCTCCGGTCCGAACCGCGAGACGCGGCCGTCGTCGTCGGTGACGGACTCGGCGATCGTCGTCCAGCCGTCGGCGCCCCGCGCCTCGAGCCGCACGGCGACCCCCGCGGCCGGACGTCCGGTGACGGCATCGAGCACGTGGGTCGTGACGTGGCTGCGTGCTCCGGCGGGGTCGGCCCGCCCGGCCCGCCCGTCCGGCCCGGCCGGCCCGCCCGGCATCGCCGCGCCGGCGCTCATGCCGCCGCTCCGATCGGCGCCGCGGCATCCGCGAACATGGCCCGCAGCCGCAGCAGCGTGATCTCGCGGAGCTGCTCCCCCACGACGACGAGTTCGGCCTCGTCATCGAGCCGCAGGCGCCGCTCGAGCTCGGCGAGGATCTCGGCCCGCGAGCGTCCGGCCGCTCGGATGAGGAACACGCGGCCGAAGCGCTCCTCGTAGGCGCGGTTGCCGGCGGCGATCGCCGCGGCGAGTTCGGCGTCGCCGGCGTCGGCCGAGGACTGCTCGGCGCGCGAGAACTGCTGCGCGCGTCCCTCGCCGGCCGGCCGTTCGCCGATGCGCGGGTGCGCGGCGAGCGCCTCGTCGATCTCGGCGGGCGGGAGGGGCGATGCGGCGTCGGATGCCACGGCGAGGAGCTGTTCGAGCGAGTCGTAGGGCGCGGCATCCGCCACGTCGTCGACCCAGCGCTCGACGTGCAGGCACGCCCGCAGGCCCTCCCGGAACTGCTCCGCCGTCTCACTGCGCAGGTTCACCCGGCGCCTCCTCCCCGCCGCGCCCGCGGCTCCGGTTAACTGTAGCCATGGCGGATCGGGTGCTCGGAGTGCTGCTCGCCGCCGGTGCGGGCACCCGCATGGGCCGGCCCAAGGCGCTCGTGCGCGACCAGCTCGGGGTGCCATGGGTGGCGAGCGGATGCCGCATGCTGCGCGCCGCGGGCTGCGACGACGTGGTCGTGGTGCTCGGCGCCGAGGCCGAGGCAGCCCGCGCGCTCGTGCCGCCGGGCGACGCGGTGGTCGTGGCCGAGGACTGGGCCGAGGGACTCTCGGCGTCGCTGCGCGCCGGGCTCGCGTACGCCGCGGCCTCCGACGCCGACGCCGCCCTCGTGAGCCTCGTCGACCTGCGGGGGCTTCCGTCGTCGGTGGGACGCCGGGTGCTCGAGGAGGCGGGCGATCTGCGCACGGCGGCGGCGCGCGCGGTGTTCGCCGGCAGGCCGGGGCATCCCGTGCTGCTCGGACGCGACCACTGGGCACCCGTCGCCGCGTCCGTCGCGGGCGACACCGGCGCGGGCGCGTACCTCGCGCAGCACGGCGCCATCGAGGTGGAGTGCGGCGACCTCGCCGACGGGCTCGATCGCGACCAGGAGCACGAGCACTGACCGTCGCGCGACGACTGCGGCGCAGGCTTCGGCCTCATCTCGACGCGCCGAGGCGCTGCGCCTCCGCCCGCACCCGCTCGGCGACGGCGAGCACGGCCGCCTCGAACGCGTCGAGCGCGAGCGCGACATCGTGCACGGTCACCGTCTCGTCGGGGTGGTGGCTGATGCCGCCGTTGCCGCAGCGCACGAAGAGCATGGCGACGTCGGTCACGCCACTCACTGCCATGCCGTCGTGGCCGGCGCGGCTCCAGAGCGTCATGGGGTCGTCGTCGCCCGTGCGACGGATGCCGCTCGCCACCGCCTCCTGCAACCAGGGCGCACAGGGCGTGGCATCCGCCCGGTAGATCTCGCGGGACTCGAAGCGGAGCCCCCGCCGATCGGCGATCTCGCGGGCGCGGAGCCGGATGTCGGCGAGGGCCGCATCGCGGTCGCGGTCGTGCTCGGCGCGCAGGTCGAGGGTGAACTCCACCCGGCCCGGGATGACGTTGATGCCGCCGGGGAACGCCTGCAGTCGGCCGACGGTCGCGATCACGCCGGCAGCGCGACCGATCTGCTCGACGGCGACGACGAGTTCGCTCGCACCGACGAGCGCGTCGCGGCGGCGAGCATACGGCGTGCCGCCCGCGTGCCCGGCGACGCCGGTGAGGGTGAACTCGAACCGGCGGGCGCCCGCGATGGACGAGACGACCGCGAGCGCCCGGTCGGCGTCCTCGAGGTACGGGCCCTGCTCGATGTGGGTCTCGAGGTACCCGACGAGCGTCTCCGGGCGCCGCGCCGCGCTCGGCAGGCGCGCGGGGTCGAGGCCGAAGTCGACGAACGCCTCGCGCAGGGTGAGGCCGTCGCGGTCGCGGTCCTCCCACCACTCGGGGTCGAAGCCGCCGGCGAGGGCGCGACTGCCGAGCAGTGCGTTGCCGAAGCGGGCGCCCTCCTCGTCGGTGAACCCGATGACCTCGAGCGCGAAGGGCAGCTCCTCGCCGCGGCGGGCGACGCGGGTCGCCACCTCGATGGCGAGCAGCACGCCCAGCATGCCGTCGTAGCGGCCCGCGTCACGCACGGTGTCGAGGTGCGAACCGAGCAGCAGGGCCGGCAGCCCGGCACGGGCACCCTCGAGGCGTGCGCACTGGTTGCCGGCGGCGTCCTGCCACGGCGTGAGGCCGGCCTCGGCCATCCAGGCGGCGACGCGGTCGTTGGCCCGCCGGTGCTCCGGCGACAGGTGCACGCGTTCGAGCAGCTCGGGGCTCGACGAGATCGCCGCGAGCTCGTCGCACCGGTCGAGCACCCGCTCGGCGACCGCGAGCGAGCCCGAAGCGAGCCGCGGCGTCATGCCGCCTCCGACGCGTAGACGTCGCGCGCCGCCGCGACGCCCCCGCCCGCGGTGAGCCGATGCCCCTCGGCGCGCAGTACCTGCTCGAGCGCGGCGAGCGTCGTGAGCACGGTGTCGCGCCGGGCGTTGTAGCCCATGGTGCCGATGCGCCAGATCCGTCCGTGCAGCGGACCGAACGAGGTGCCGATCTCGATCGCGAAGTCCTCGAGCAGCGCGCCGCGGACCCGGTCGCCGTTCACGCCGTCGGGGATGGACACGCCGACGACGTTGTGCATGCGGTGGGCACGGTCGCCGAAGACCTCGAGGCCGAGCCCCTCGACGCCCGCGAGCATGGCCGCGCCGTGCAGCCGGTGCCGGTCGATGGCCGTGTCCATGCCCTCCTCGAGCAGCAGGCGAGCGCACTCGCGCGCGCCGTACAGCATCGACGTGGCCTCGGTGTGGTGGTTGAGGCGCTTCTCGCCCCAGTAGTCGAGGATCATGCCGAGGTCGAAGTAGTTCGAACGGATCGGGTGCTCGCGCACCACGTCGCCCGCGCTGCGGATGCCCGCCTCGACGCTGGAGCGCGCTTGGACGCGCTCCACGGCCCTCGGCGAGAGGCTGAGGGGCGCGCTTCCCGAGGGGCCGCCGAGGCACTTCTGCAGGCCCGCCGTCGCGGCGTCGAGGCCCCAGGCGTCCATCTCGAAGGGGTTGCCGCCGAGCGAGGCGGTGACATCCGTGTAGAAGAGCACGCCGTGCCGCTCGCAGATCGCACCGAGCTCGTCGAGCGGCTGCGCGACGGTGGTCGAGGTGTCGCCGTGCACGACCGCGAGCAACGCGGGCCGCACCTCGACGATCGCCCGCTCGATCGCCGCCGCGGTGAACACGCCGCCCCACTCGATCTCGCGGGTGTGCACCTCGGCGCCAGCCCGGCGCGCGATCTCGGCGAGCAGGTGCCCGAACCGCCCGAAGATCGGCACGAGCACGCGGTCGCCGGGCGCCAGGAGCGACACGAGCGCCGCCTCGATGCCCGCCCGGGAGGTGCCGTCGACGAGCAGGGTCGCCTCGTTGCACGTGCGGAACACGCCGCGGTAGAGCTCCATGGTCTCGTTCATGTACGCCGTCATCGCCGGGTCGTACTGGCCGACGAGCTGAGCCGACATCGCGCGCAGCACGCGCGGGTCGGCGTTGACGGGTCCCGGCCCCATGAGCAGGCGGGTGGGCGGGTTGACCGGTGCGGCGACGATGAGGACTCCCTGAATCGAGGGTTTCAGCGAGTCACGCTACGCAACGGGTGTTTCAGTGGCGTTTCGCCCGCGGCATCCACTCGTCGGCCGCGCGAACGAGGGCGAGGTCGCCGCCCCGCGGACCCACGAAGCACACCCCGACGGGCGCACCGTCGACCGTGAGCCCGGGAACCGAGAGCGCCGGTCGCCCCGTCGCACCCGCCACCGCGGTCATGCGCAGCGTCGCGGCGCGCACGGCCTCGATCTCGTCGCCCGCTGCATCGAGCGCCGGTGCGACGGATGCCGCGGACGGCAGCACGAGCACCGCATCGCCGAGCGCGGCGTCGAGCGCGCACCGCGCCCGCTCCAGGGCCGCACGCGCCGCGGCGGCGGCGGCGGGCGTGATCGTGGACGCCCACTCGAACCGGGACGCGACATCCGCGCCGAGCGCGCCCGGATGCGCCGCGACCCAGGCGCCGTGCGCCGCCCACGCCTCGAACGCCTGCATCGTGCGGAACGCGGTCTGCACCCCGTCGAGCGCGACGTCGGACAGCGAGTCGTCGTCGATCGCCGTCACCTCGCGATCCCACGCCTCGAGGTAGGCGACGAACGCAGCGGCGACGCCCGGCGAGGCCGATGAGATGAGGGCACGCGCCGTCACGAAGCGATCGCCGAGCCCCACCTGGGCGGCTTCGTCGAGGCTCGCGACCGCGGTCGCCTCGAGGGTCGCGCGATCTCGCGTGAGCCAGCCCACCGTGTCGAAGCTCGGGGCGAGGGGCAGCACACCGTCGGTGCTCACCGCCCCGTGCGTCGTCCGCAGCCCCCAGAGCCCCTGGTACGAAGCGGGGATGCGGATCGACCCGGCCGTGTCGGTGCCGAGCCCGATCGAGGCATGGCCCATCGCCACCGCCGACGCCGGGCCGCTCGAGGACCCGCCCGAGATCGCGCCCGGCACCGCCGGGTTCGGCGGGGTGCCGTAGGCCGCGTTGCGACCCGCGATGCTGTACGCGAACTGGTCGGTGCGGGCGATGCCCCGAACGGATGCCCCGGCGGCCTGCAGCGCGCGCAGGCTCGCCGCCGACCGCGCGTGCGGTGCGCCCTCGTCGAGGTAGGCGGGCACGCCCGCGCCGAGCGCGAACCCCTCGACGGCGAACACGTCCTTCACCGCGACGGTGTGCCCGTCGAGCGGGCCCGCCTCGGTCGGCGGCAGCAGCGGGTCGCCGACGACGCGCCACACGCGGGGGTCGATCGCGCGCGGCGGCGCCGAGACGTGCGCGGCCGTGATGCGCCACGCGCCGTGCTGCCGCTCCCAGAGCTGGCTCACGAGACCGCGTCCGCCGGCGGCCGGCGCGGTCACGGCGGCGAGCCACGCATGGTCGTCGTCGATCGGGCGCACGTGGAGCGCCTCGATCGCGCGCTTCGGCGCCCCGCCGCGCGCCCCGCGGAAGCGCGAGATCACGTCGCGGCCGACGAGCAGTCCGCCCTCGTCGCCGCGCAGCGTGTCGGGTCCGGGGGCGAAGGCCGACTCGAGCGTCGCGAGGTCGTCGGCCATGAGCGCGGCCTCGTAGGCGAGCGCGGCCTCGACGAGACCGGCCGGCGCGGCCACGCCCTCGGGGAGGTGCACCGGCACGGAGGCGTTCGCGCCGCCGCCGCGCTGCGGCATCCGCTCGGTCATGCGACCGCGCCGCCCCGCCGCACCGCACGGAAGTCGCTCGTGCGGATGCGCGCGTGCACGCCCTTCACGAGGTCGACGACCTGCGAGACGTCGAAGTCCGTCGCCGCGCTGAGGTACGCGTAGGCGAGGTGCGGCTCCATGCCGTACCTCGCCCCGAGCAGGGCGATGGCCTGGCGCACGCAGTCCTGCATCGCGAGGTCGAGGTCGGCGTCGAGGCCCGTGGGAACGAGGTACTCGCTCGTCTCGGCGAGCGGGCCGGCGAGCTCGCCGAAGTCATGCAGGGCGGTCTCGGCCGGCACGACCTCGAAGCGGATGGTCGCGCGCAACGACGCCTCGAGCGCCGTGAGCGCCACCTCGCCGCCGCCCTGCGCGAAGTGCGGATCGCCGACGTAGGCGAGAGCGCCCGGCACCTGCACGGGCAGGTAGAGCGAAGCCCCCTCGGTGAGCAGGTTGAGGTCGATGTTGCCGCCGTGCGCACCCGGCGGCACCGAATGCGGCCGCTCGTCGGCGTCGACCGCGACGCCCATGATGCCGAGGAACGGCGCGAGCGGGAACCGCACGGTGCGCTCGCCGCCGTCGCGGAGCGGCAGCGAGCCGAACCAGTCGCCGGCGTGCTGCTCGATGGGGGTGAAGACGCTCACGTTGCCCGCGGCTCGCGGGTACTCGCCCGGCAGCGCTCCGCGCCCGTGGCGGTTCGAGATCACGCCGTACGGCACGCGCGGCGTGACGTCGACGACCGTGAGCCGCAGCAGGTCGCCGGGGCGCGCCCCGCGCACGTGGATCGGCCCGGTGACGACGTGCGGGCCGTCCGTCGCGGGGTCGCGGGGGTGGTCGGATGCCGCGAGCGCGACGGCCTCGTCGAGCACGTGCTCGCGGGCGACGCCGTTCGCCCCGAAGAACGCCGCGGGGTCGCGCCCCTGGTCTTCGAGGATGCCCTCATGGCTCACGGTGTCGATGACCACCTCGGTGCCCGGATCGATCGTGAGCACGGGCGCGTCGCCGCGCGCGGGAAGCCGGCCCCAGTGGACTGCGTCGGCCTCGGCGGGGAGGTAGGCCGCGCCGCTCCCGACCTGCGCGCCCGCCTGCAGCACCCCGCGAAATCCACCCATGCAGCACCCCGTCCGTGTCACCGACTTCTGTCGGACGAGGGTACCGCGCGCACGGACGCGGACCCGGCGGCGTGCGATCGCGTGCGCTCAGCTGCGCTCGAGCGCCCCCGCCAACGCCGCCACCGCATCATCGAGCCGCTGCGCGAGCACGTCCTCGCCCCGGTACCCGGTCGCCGAGATCCAGAGCCATGCACCGCCTGCAGCGACCTGGGCCGAGCAGTTCGGAGTCGAGCCTCCGTTGGTGCCGCACCTGGCGGCGACGCCGGTCGCCTCGTCGACCGCCCAGCCTGACGCTTCGGCGACTGCGGTCGCGTCATCGAGGGCGGATGCCGCGTCGGGCAGCACCGTGATCGATCCCATCGCCCCCGAGTCCTCCCTGCTGGAGAAGCGGCAGGTGAAGCCCCCGGCCGTGAGCAGCGCGATGTCCCAGCCCGTCGCCTCTTCGTAGGAGTACCCGGGGCGGTACTCCACGGCGGGGACGCCGAGCGCCCCTGCGAACTCGTCGGCGGGCAGCAGCTCGTCGCACGTGCGCGGCCCGTCCTGCCAGCGCGCGGAGAGCGGCGGGATCGCAGTCGGCTCCAGCGCTGCGAGTCGGTCGGCGACCACGTCCTGGATCGCGAGCATCTCGGTAGGCGGTGGCGCTCCGTCGCCGTGCCACGGGAGGCCGTGCACGCTGACGTAGGCGTAGTCGCCGTCGACCGAGCCGCGCACCAGGCAGTAGTCGTACAGGCACCCTGCGGCGAGCGCCGTGGGCTCGCTCAGCGCGTCACTGTCGCCGGCGTCGGCGAGATCTCGGCTGATCTGCAGTTCTGCGGCACCCCCGGCGGGCACCATCGAAGCGGTCGCGCGAACTGCGCCGGTCGCCGCGTCGCTCCACACGCACCAGAAGCCACCCGCGAACTCGTAGAACGCACGCACCCGCGCATCCTCGAACTCGCTCCACTGGACGGCGCCGGGTACGAGCTGCCCCCCGGCTGCCGCTTCGAGCAGCTCGATCGGGACGAACCGCTCGCAACTCGTCCCGGTCGCATCGGCGGGACGTGTGGCGTCCGGCGAGGGCGTGGGGAGCACCGTCTGCGCGGGGGGCGCGGCGCCCGGCGTCGACGACGGCGCGGGGGCTGCGCACGCAGCGAGTGAGCAGAGGACGAGGCCGGCGGTGAGGGCACCGACCCCGAGGCGACGGGTCATGTGCTCAACGTAGCGATGAGGGCATCAGCCGGAGAACAGCCTCCGCATAACGATTTCACCACGGCCCCTCCGACGCGACGAAGGGCGCCTCCCGGAGGAGACGCCCTTCGCGTGATCGGGCCCTGGGGCCGAGGATCGGTTCGGACAGTGTCTCGATACGACCGGCCGGAAGGGCCGGTCACTCGACCCTGACCATCGCGGAGCTGCGCTCCGCTCAGGGTCAGAAGTCCATGCCGCCCGTGGGGTCGCCGGCCGGAGCCGGGTTCTTCTCGGGCTTGTCGGCGACGACGGCCTCGGTGGTGAGGAAGAGGCCGGCGATCGACGCGGCGTTGAGCAGCGCCGAACGGGTCACCTTCACCGGGTCGTTGATGCCCGCCTCGAGCATGTCGACGTACTCGCCGGTCGCGGCGTTGAGGCCCTGGCCGACGGGGAGGTTGCGCACCTTGTCGACGACGACGCCCGGCTCGAGACCGGCGTTGAGCGCGATCTGCTTGAGCGGCGCGTCAATGGCGACGCGGACGATGTTGGCGCCGGTCGCCTCGTCGCCCGTGAGGTGCAGCTTCTCGAACGCGGTCTTGCCGGCCTGGATGAGGGCGACGCCACCACCGGCGACGATGCCCTCCTCGACGGCGGCCTTCGCGTTGCGGACGGCGTCCTCGATGCGGTGCTTGCGCTCCTTGAGCTCGACCTCGGTGGCCGCGCCCGCCTTGATGACGGCGACGCCGCCGGCGAGCTTGGCGAGGCGCTCCTGGAGCTTCTCGCGGTCGTAGTCGGAGTCGGTGTTCTCGATCTCCGAGCGGATCTGCGCGACGCGGCCGGCGATGGCCTCCTCGTCACCGGCACCCTCGACGATGGTCGTCTCGTCCTTGGTGATGATGACCTTGCGGGCCTGGCCGAGCAGGTCGAGGGTGACGTTCTCGAGCTTGAGGCCGACCTCCTCGGAGATGACCTGGCCGCCGGTGAGGATCGCGATGTCCTGCAGCTGCGCCTTGCGACGGTCGCCGAAGCCGGGGGCCTTGACGGCGACCGACTTGAAGATGCCGCGGATCTTGTTGACGATCAGCGTGGCGAGCGCCTCGCCGTCGACGTCCTCGGCGATGATGAGCAGCTGCTTGCCGGTCTGGATCACCTTGTCGACGATGGGGAGCAGGTCCTTGATGTTCGAGACCTTGCCGTTGACGATGAGGATGTACGGGTCCTCGAAGACCGCCTCCTGGCGCTCGGGGTCCGTGACGAAGTACGCCGACAGGTAGCCCTTGTCGAAGCGCATGCCCTCGGTCAGCTCGAGCTCGGTGCCGAAGGTGTTCGACTCCTCGACGGTGACGACGCCCTCCTTGCCGACCTTGTCGATCGCCTCGGCGATGAGCGCGCCGATCTGCTCGTCGGCGGCGGAGATCGAAGCGGTGGCGGCGATCTCCTCCTTGGTCTCGACGTCCTTCGCGTTGGCGAGGAGCTCGGCCTCGACGGCTGCGACGGCCTTCTCGATGCCGCGCTTGAGCGAGATGGGGTCGGCGCCGGCGGCGACGTTGCGGAGGCCCTCGCGCACGAGCGCCTGGGCGAGCACGACGGAGGTGGTGGTGCCGTCACCTGCGACGTCGTCGGTCTTCTTGGCGACCTCCTTGACGAGCTCGGCACCGATCTTCTCGTACGGGTCGTCGAGCTCGATCTCCTTGGCGATCGAGACGCCGTCGTTCGTGATGGTGGGCGCGCCCCACTTCTTCTCGAGCACGACGTTGCGACCGCGCGGGCCGAGGGTCACCTTGACGGCGTCGGCGAGCTGGTTGAGTCCACGCTCGAGCCCACGACGGGCCTCCTCGTTGAAAGCAATGATCTTTGCCATGTGTGTTTCTCGTCCTTTCCCGGACGTCTTCAAAGATTCGTTGGTGTTAGCACTCAAAACGCGTGAGTGCTAAAACGATTCTGGCACTCGACCGCTCCGAGTGCAAGCGAGCGCGGATGCCTCGGGGCGATCCCCCAGCCCCGGCCCGCAGAGCGCGCACGCACCGGGACGCACCGGGCACGCCGCCGGTCTCCGGCCCGGTCCGGTCGGTCAGGGCGCGAACGCCGCCGATCCGGATGCGGGCACGAGCTCGACCCACGTCGAACCCGGCGCGAGGCGGATCGGCGTCCCGTCGTCGGCCCGCAGCGTGAACGGCCGGTCCGCGGCGGCCTTCGACCAGGTGCCGTGCGCGGTGCGCCCGTGGCTCGACAACCACGCCTCGCCCGTGCCCACCGCGACGGTGCGCGGCACCTCCCCGTAGGTGTCGTCGATCGCGACGCGCAGCGTGACCACGTTGGTCGCACGCACCCGCTCCCCCGACGCCTCCAGGTCGGGCGCGCCCTCCTGCGATCTGAGCCACGCGGAGGTCGCGGCATCCCACTCCCAGGCCCGCGCGCCCCCCTCCGAGAACGCGAGGTCGATGCGCGCCGTCGGCGTCGCGGCGAACTGCGGCGCATCGAGCGGATCGGCCGTGCCGTAGGCGAACTGCGGGGGCGGCGGCGGCAGGGCGGCGTTGCGCCGCATCGCCTCGGCCGCGTCGAGGATGACGTCGTGGGGCGACGGCCGCTCGTCGGCCCGATGGAAGAGCCCGGTGTCGTCGAAGTCGAAGACGAGGTTCACGACGGGCGCCGCCTGCATCATGTCGACGAACACCTGCTGGCCGCCCGAGTACGCGATCATGCCGCCGAACGGGGTGACGAGGTCGGGATCCATCGGCCGCACCGACCGCACGGGCCCGATCTCCGCCGGCACGACGGAGTGCCAGACGACGAGGTAGCGCGTGAGTCCGCCCTCGACGAGCTCCTCGAACACGATGTCGGCGGCGTTCAGCCCGATCTGGGGGCGCGCGTCGAAGTGGTTGTCGATCTTCGCGGCGAGCGACGGATGCGCCGTGGCTCCCGCCGGGGTCAGCGTGCCGCGGAGCGGGTCGACGGCGGGCTGCGGGGGCCGCGGCGACGGGCTGGGGGACGGACGCGCAGCCGCGGTCGTCGGCGGAGCCGTGGGCGACGTCGCCGTGCCTCCGCAGCCCGCGACCGCGAGCGCGAGCGCCGACACCGCAGCGACGATCGCCGCGACCATGAGCCGCGGACGCCCCACGGCCGGCCCCGCCATGGCGTCAGGGTATCTTCGTGGATCCCCGCGGCGCCGGACCTTCGGCCCCCCAGCTCGGGGGCCGCGCGCGCCCCTGCGCCGCGCTGCGGCATCCGTGCACCATCGCGGACGCGGTGGACTCCCGCGGGCGCGTGAAACGCGCCGCCGGCGAACCGTACGGCGCGTTCACGACGGGTCAGGCGGGGCGGACCGCCTCGGCCTGGGGGCCCTTGGCACCCGTGCCGACCTCGAAGACGACCTGCTGGCCCTCTTCGAGGACCTTGTAGCCCGCCATGTCGATCGCGGAGTAGTGGACGAAGACGTCCTGGCCCCCGCCGTCGACGGTGATGAATCCGTATCCCTTTTCAGCGTTGAACCACTTGACGGTTCCCTGCGCCATACGTTGCTCCCATGTTGCTGTGATTCGAGTCAGCACGTGCCGTTCGCCTGTACCGGGCCGTCTTCGTGCTGACGACGGTGCCGCGGGGGGCACCGGTTGTTCACACGGGATCGAGCGACCATTCCCAGATAACAACGACCCGAGATTGCGGCACAAGGGTCTGGACGCAACGAATGGTCGCAGAATGGCAACGATTCGGTCGCGATCAGCCGCCGACGGCCGCCGCGTAGTCCGATCCGAGCACGACGACGAGCTGCATCCCCTCGGCGCCGAAGTCCTCCGAGAGCCGCACGTCGGCCTCGGGCAGCAGTTGCGCGACGCCGCGCGCGGCGCCCTCGAGGTCGGCGCTCGCGTAGTAGACCACGGTCTCGGTGATGTCGTTCGCGTCGGCGTTGGAGGTCGTGCCCACCGGAACCCCGCCTGCGGCGAGCGTCTCCCCCGCCTTCGCGGCCAGCCCGGTGGTGTCGGTGCCGTTGAGCACGGCGACCGGGATGTCGGGGGCGATCGTGGGCGCGGCCGTGACGACCGGGGTGGGGGTCGCGGTGGGCTCCGGCGGCGCGAGGAAGTTCAGGCGCTCGTTCAGCACGGTCACGCCGAAGATGCCGGCGGCGGCGAGCACGACCGTGGCGAGCGCGGCCCAGCCGAACGCGATCCAGCGGGCACCGCGACGGGCGGGGGCACGGTGCGCGCCGACCCGCTCGATCCCGTGCGGGATGGAGTCGAAGCGGTCGCGGGGGAACTTCTGCGCCATGGGTCCAGTCTGGGTCGGGGCCGTGATCAGTCGATGCGCCGGCCGGGCTGAAGCGTTCGGCGGGCCCGCGCAGCCACCCGTGCGTCGCGCAGGCGCTGGAGCCGCTTGACGAGCATGGGATCGTGGCGCAGTGCCGCGGGTGAGTCGACGAGGTCGCCGAGGATGCGATAGTACCGGGCCGCGCTGAGGCCGAACTCCTCGCGGATCGCCTCGGCCTTGCGTCCGGGCTGCTGCCACGCGCGCGCCTCGAAGGCGAGGATGCGCAGCGCGCGCTCGTCGAGTCCCCCGCTCGCCGCGCCGTCGCCCGGGTCGTGGTCCGGTTCGGGCACCCGTGCCGCACCCATCCGCACCTCCCGTCCCGACGGGCCGGGTCGGCTCGCCTGCAGGCCATCCTAGAGAGCGGATGCCGCGCGCGACGCGCGCCACGACGTGCGGGGACGCGGAACAGCGCGCGGCGGCGCCGCGTTGCATCCGTGTGCAGGAAGACCTGCGACCATGGTGGCTGCCCATCGTGGCCGACGACGGAAGGAACGCACATGGCGTATCGCGTGAACAAGAGCGACGAGGAGTGGCGCGCGGAGCTCGACCCCGAGCAGTACTCCGTGCTGCGCGAGGCCGCGACCGAGCGCCCCTGGACGGGCGAGCTCCTCGACGAGGAGCGTGCGGGCGTCTACACGTGCGCCGCGTGCGGGGCCGAGCTGTTCCAGAGCGGCACCAAGTTCGACTCGGGCTGCGGCTGGCCGAGCTTCTACGAGTCGGTGCGCCCGGAGGCCGTCGAGCTCATCGAGGACACCTCGCTCGGCATGGTGCGCACCGAGGTGCGCTGCGCGGCGTGCGGCTCGCACCTGGGGCACGTCTTCCCCGACGGGTTCGGCACCCCCACGGGCGACCGCTACTGCATGAATTCGATCGCACTCGACTTCACGGCCGAGTCCTGAGCGTGGCGGCGGCATCCGCCCGTGAGGCCGCGCTCGCGCGGCGGTCGTGGCCGAAGGTGACGGATGCCGCGCCCGGCGACGCCGAACTCGTGTCGCTGCTCGACGCGGCGTCCCGCGTCGCCGACCACGCATCGCTCGCGCCGTGGCGCGTCATCGCGATCCGCGGCGACGCACGGGCCCGGGTCGGACGCGCGATCGCCGACGCCGCGGGCGCCGAGGGCGACGCCGCCGAGAAGCTCGCGGCGAAGCCGCTGCGGGCGCCGCTGCTGCTCGCCCTCGTGGCGGTCGTGCGCGAGCACCCGAAGGTCCCCGCGTGGGAGCAGGAGGCGGTCGCCGCGGGCGTCGGACACCAGCTGTCGCTGCTGCTCGACGACGCCGGGTGGGGCGTGATGTGGCGCACGGGACCGTACACGCGACACCCGCTCGTCGCCGCCGCCCACGGCCTCGCCGACGACGAGCGCCTGCTCGGCTGGCTCTACGTGGGTGGCCGCCCCGAGGGCGCGCGACCCGAGCGGCGGACCGGATCGCCCGCGGCGGGCCGCTTCAGCTCGCTCGGCTGACCTGCAGAGCCGGCTGCGGGACTCGAACCCGCAACCACCGCTTTACAAGAGCGGTGCGCTACCAATTGCGCCAAGCCGGCGAGGGATGCCTCGACGACATCCTAGCGAGCACGACGACGGCCCGGCATTCCCGCCGGGCCGTCGTGGTCGTGGTGCGCTCGCGCCCGTCAGCCCGCTGCCGGAGTAGGCGTCGGGGTGGGCGTCGCGGTGGACTCGGAGTAGGCCTCGCCCGCCGCCTGCAGCACGAACGACTGGAACTCGGCCGGGTCCTCGAGGGAGCCGACGTACTGCTTGCCGTTGACGAGCACGGTCGGGGTGCCCGTGACCGAGGCGAGGTCGGAGTTCGGGATCGGCTCGGTCAGGGCCCGGTTGGTGGACTCCTGCACCCACGCCTTGAACCGCGTCTCCTCGATGCACGCGTTCACGCTCTTGCTCGCGCCCGCCTGGCCGGCGAAGTCCTTGAGCTCGTCGTTCGTGAGACCGGCCGAGAGCTCCTCGGGCTGGTTGGCGAACAGCAGCGAGTTGAAGTCGAAGAACGAGTCGGGCGAGTACTCGGCCACGCAGGCGGCCGCGTTCGCGGCGCGCAGCGAGTACTGGGTGCCGGCCGACTTGTTCGTCAGGATCGCGATGGGGTGGATCTCGAGCGTCGCCGCGCCCTGCTCGACCATGGTGCGCATGGCGTCGGAGTTCGTGGTCTCGAACTGGCCGCAGAACGGGCACAGGTAGTCCAGGTAGATGACGATGTTGGCCACGGTGCCGCTGTCGTCCTGCTCGGTCGGGGTGGGGTCGCCGCCGGCCGGGATCGCCGGCGTCTCGACCGCCGTGATGCCGCTGTCGCCGGCGACGAGCAGGATCCCGTCGCTGGCCATGTTCTTCGGACCCGGGCCGGCGGGCTTGATGCTGTTGAAGATCAATCCGCCGATCAGGGCCGCGATCGCGACGATCGCGACGATCACGCCGACCTGGATGAGGACCTTGTTGCGCCGTTCCCGCTTCTTCTGCTCCTCGCGGAGGACTCGTGCCTTCTCGCGGGCCGCCTCACGTCGCTCGTTGCGGGTGGGGCGTGGCTGGGTCGGTCCGCCATTGCTCATTGGATGGTCACTCCGGGTCGCTGTGTGGGCGCGCGCCATCACAGGCGCGCGCTTGACGATAGTAGGAGCGATGTCTGGGAATCGCCCAAACGGACGCCGGACGGCGGCCGAGCGCCTGCTCGGCGGCCGATATCACAGACATGCCCCGCCCGTGTAATACTGAGGGAGCGTCGACGTCGACGCAAACCATCCATTCACTACGGATCGTCCGGCACGTACCTGCCGGTGAAGGAGAAGAAGAACCATGGCGTCAGTCACGTTCGACAAGGCCACCCGCCTGTACCCGGGAGGCACCCGTCCCGCGGTCGACCAGCTCGACCTCGACATCGCAGACGGGGAGTTCCTCGTCCTGGTCGGCCCCTCCGGTTGCGGCAAGTCCACCTCGCTCCGCATGCTCGCGGGCCTCGAAGAGGTCAACGACGGCAACATCTTCATCGGCGACCGCAACGTCACGGACGTGCCGCCGAAGGACCGCGACATCGCGATGGTCTTCCAGAACTACGCGCTGTACCCCCACATGACGGTCGCCGAGAACATGGGCTTCGCGCTCAAGATCGCCGGCGTCGGCAAGGACGAGCGCGCGGCCCGCGTCCTCGAGGCGGCCAAGCTCCTCGACCTCGAGCCGTACCTCAACCGCAAGCCGAAGGCCCTCTCCGGCGGCCAGCGCCAGCGCGTCGCCATGGGCCGCGCCATCGTGCGCCAGCCGCAGGTGTTCCTCATGGACGAGCCGCTGTCGAACCTCGACGCCAAGCTCCGCGTGCAGACCCGCACCCAGATCGCGTCGCTCCAGCGCCGCCTCGGCGTCACCACGGTCTACGTCACCCACGACCAGACCGAGGCGCTCACCATGGGCGACCGCATCGCCGTGCTGAAGGACGGCGTCCTGCAGCAGGTCGGCACCCCGCGCGACCTCTACGAGAAGCCGCAGAACGTGTTCGTCGCCGGCTTCATCGGCTCGCCCGCCATGAACCTGTTCCACGCCGACCTGGTCGACGACGGCATCAAGTTCGGCAGCGCCACCGTCCCGGTCGACCGCGAGACCCTCGCGGAGTCCTCCGGCAAGGTCGCCACCATCGGCGTGCGCCCCGAGGACATCATCGTGTCCCCGACGCAGGGCGAGGGCCTCGAGGTGGTCGTCGACCTCGTCGAGGAGCTCGGCGCCGACGGCTACCTCTACGGCCACTCCACCATCGAAGGCAAGCGCACCGACATCGTCGCGCGCGTCGACGGCCGCTCGCACCCGTTCGCGGGCGACACCGTCTACCTCACGGCCGTGCCGAACCACGTGCACGTCTTCGACGCCGAGTCGGGCCTCCGCCTCAGCAAGAAGCCCGTCACCGCGTAGGCAGCGCGCTCCCACGACGGATGCCGGTCGGACCTCGGTCCGGCCGGCATCCGCGTTTCCCGGGCACGTTTCCGGCTACGCTGAACCCTGATGAGCGGCTCACTGACGATCACCTCGGCCATGGCCGACCCTGCCCTGCTCGACCTCCCGTGGGATCTCCCACTCGAGTCCTGGCCGAGCGAGAACATCGCGTCGCTGCCCAAGGGCATCTCGCGCCACCTCGTGCGGTTCGCGCACCTGTCGGGGCACGTCGTCGCCATCAAGGAGACGACCGCCGACATGGCCAAGGGCGAGTACGAGATGCTGCGCAGCCTGCAGCGGCTCGAGATCCCGTGCGTCGAGCCCGTCGCCGTGATCACGAACCGCAGCGATGCCGACGGCGAGGCGCTCAAGCCGGTGCTCGTCACCCGGCACCTGCGGTTCTCGCTCCCGTACCGGGCGCTCTTCTCGCAGACCCTGCGGCCCGACACCGCGACGCGCCTCGTCGACGCGCTCGCCGTACTGCTCGTGCGCCTGCACATCGTCGGCTTCTTCTGGGGCGACGTGTCGCTGTCGAACACGCTTTTCCGTCGCGACGCGGGAGCCTTCGCGGCCTACCTCGTCGACGCGGAGACCGGCAAGCTCTACGAGGGCGGACTCTCGAACGGCCAGCGCGAGAACGACCTCGAGATCGCGCGGGTCAACATCGCGGGCGAGCTGCTCGACCTCGAGGCCGGCGGCCGCGTCGCCGATGAGCTCGACCCGGTCAACATCTCGAACGGCATCGTCGACGCCTACCGCAGCCTCTGGCAGGAGCTGACGGGCTCCGAGTCGTTCGGCCTCGCCGAGCGCTGGCGCATCAACGAGCGCGTCAACCGGCTCAACGACCTCGGCTTCGACATCGAGGAGCTCGCGATCAGGACCGACGAGACGGGCACCACGCTGCGCATCCAGCCGAAGGTGGTCGACGCGGGACACCACCAGCGCCGGCTCCTGCGACTCACGGGCCTCGACGCGGGCGAGAACCAGGCCCGGCGGCTGCTCAACGACCTCGACTCCTACCGCGCGGCCTACGGCAAGGCCGACCTCGACGAGGAGATGGTCGCGCACGAGTGGCTCATGCGCGTGTTCGAACCGGTCGTCCGGGCGGTCCCCGCCGACCTGCGCGGCAAGCTCGAACCGGCCGAGGTGTTCCACCAGCTGCTCGAGCACCGCTGGTTCCTCGCGCAGCAGCAGGCACGCGACATCCCCCTCGCCGAGGCCCTCACCAGCTACATCAACGACGTGCTGCGGCACCGCCGTGACGAGGCGACCGTCATCGGGCCGCCGACCGACGCGATCACCACGGCGCTCGACGTCGTGGCGCCCGAGACGTCCGCGGTCGCGGTCGTCGACCCCGACGACGAGGGCGACTGGCGCCTGAAGGTCTGAGGACGACCACCGAGTTCGACTCCGCCGGCGGGAGCCGCGCGGCACCCGTCGGTCGAACCGTGAGGTCAGCGCGCGGCGGCCTCCGCGCGCAGCTTCGCGATCTCGTAGAGGGTGACGGATGCCGCGATGCCGGCGTTGAGCGACTCGGTCGCCGCCGTGATCGGGATCGAGACGATCGCGTCGCACGTCTCGGTGACGAGGCGGGACAGGCCCTTGCCCTCACTGCCGACGACGATCACGATCGGGCGCTCGGCGAAGTCGAGGCCCGGCAGCGAGACGTCGCCGCCGCCGTCGAGGCCGAGCACGAAGACGCCGCGTTCCTTGAGCGCCTTGAGCGTCTGCGTGAGGTTCGGCGCCATGGCGACGGGCACGCGCGCCGCGGCGCCCGCCGACGTGCGCCACGCGGCCGCCGTCACGCCGACCGAGCGGCGCTGCGGCACGATGACGCCCTGGCCGCCGAACGCGGCGGTGGAGCGGATGATGGCGCCGAGGTTGCGCGGGTCGGTGATGCCGTCGAGCGCCACGAGGAGCGGCGTCTCGTCGCCGGCGAGCAGCTCGTCGAGGAGCTCGATGGGGTGCGCGTACTCGTACGCCGGCACCTTGAGCGCGATGCCCTGGTGCACGCCGCCCTCGCCGGCGAGCCGGTCGAGCTCGGGCCGCATGACCTCGAGGATCGGGATGCCGCGGTTGGTGGCGATCTTCATCGCCTCCTTCACGCGATCGTCCATCTCGATGCGCGCGGCGATGTACAGGGTGGTCGCGGGGATGCGGGTCCGCAGCGCCTCGATGACCGAGTTGCGGCCCGTCACGATCTCGGACTCGTCGCCGGCCTTCGACCTCCGCGCCGCGCCCGAGGCCCCGCGCGGGGCACCGGCGCGCGACTGACCCGCCACCTTGCCCCGGGTTCCCGTGGCGGACTGGCGCTCGGCCGCGGCCTTGCGCTTGTGGGCGGCGTGGTACGGCCGATCCTCGGCCTTGGGAGTGGGTCCCTTGCCCTCGAGCGCCTTGCGGCTGTGGCCGCCGGTGCCGACCTTCTGGCCCTTGCCCTTCTTGCGCACGGCTCCTGCGCGAGGCTTTCCGCTGCTGCCCTTCATGACGTGAGGCTCCAATGCGTTCCGGTCTGGCTGTCTTCGATGGTGATGCCCGCGCTTGCGAGCTCCGCACGGATGCGGTCGGCCGAGGCCCAGTCCTTCGCGTCGCGTGCGGCGCTCCGGTCCTCGATGAGGCGTGAGACGAGTGCGTCGAGGGCGGATGCCGCGGGCCCGGCGTCGGTGGCCCAGTGCGGGTCGCGCGGGTCGATGCCGAGCACGCGCAGCATTGCGACCACCTGCCCGTGGAGGGCTGCCGCGTCGGGCAGGTCCTCGGAGTCGAGGGCCTGGTTGCCGGCGCGGACGGTGTCGTGCAGCACCGCGAGCGCCTGCGGCACGGAGAGGTCGTCGTCCATCGCCTCGGCGAACGCCGCGGGCAGCGCGACGTCGCCCGTGCCGGCGAATCGGGTGCCGGCGAGCCGGCGCTCCACGCGGTCGAGGAACGTGCGGATGCGGTCGACGGTGGCCTCGGCTTCGAGCAGCGACTCGGGCGAGTAGTCGAGCGTCGACCGGTAGTGCGCGGCGCCGAGCAGGTACCGCACGGCGAGCGGCGACGCGAGGGCGGTGAGCTCGTGCGCGTAGACGGAGTTGCCGAGCGACTTCGACATCTTCTGCCCGCCGATGTTCACGAGGCCGTTGTGCACCCAGTGTCGCGCGAACGCCTGCCCGGCGGCAGTGGACTGCGCGAGCTCGTTCTCGTGGTGCGGGAACCGCAGGTCGAGCCCGCCGCCGTGCAGGTCGAACTCGGTGCCGAGGTAGCGGGCGGCCATGGCCGAGCACTCGATGTGCCACCCGGGTCGGCCGGGCCCCCACGGCGAGTCCCACCCGGCCGAGACGGGCTCGGTGGCCTTGCGCCCCTTCCAGAGCGCGAAGTCGCGCGGGTCGCGCTTGCCGCGCGGATCGGAGTCCGCCGCGGCCTCCATGTGGTCGCGCGACTGGCGGGTCAGCTCGCCGTAGGCCGGCCAGCTCGCCGTGTCGAAGTACACGTCGCCGGAGCCGTCGGGCGCCGCATAGGCGTGGCCACCCTCGATGAGCTGCGCGATGAGCTGCTGCATCTGGGTGACGCTCGCCGTGGCGCGCGGCTCGTAGGTGGGCGGCAGGATGCCGAGCGAGTTGTACGCGGCGGTGAACTCGAGCTCGACGCGGTACGCGAGCGCCCACCACTGCTCGGGATTGCCCTCGTCGATCGCCGCCTGCAGGATCTTGTCGTCGATGTCGGTGACGTTGCGCACGAACGTGACCTCGAGCCCGCGCGCCGTGAACCAGCGGCGCATGATGTCGTAGACGAGGGCACTGCGCAGGTGCCCGATGTGCGGGCTCGACTGCACGGTGGGTCCGCAGACGTACATGCCGACGCGACCCTCGGTGAGGGGCACGAAGTCACGCAACGCCTGGGCCTTCGAGTCGTAGAGTCGCACGGTCACCCCGTAAGCCTACCGGCGGCGCTCCGGCGGGCCATCGTGTCGCGTGCCGCCCCGCACGGCGCGGAGGCCCGCGGGCGGCGAGCCGTCAGGCGGGGAGGACGAGCGCGGTGGCGATCGCCGCGACGCCCTCGCCCCGCCCGGTGAAGCCGAGCGCGTCGGTGGTGGTCGCCGACACGCTCACCGGGGCGCCGAGGATGCCCGACAGGAACTCCTCCGCCTCCGCGCGGCGGGGCGCGAGCTTGGGCCGGTTGCCCACGACCTGCACCGAGACGTTGCCGACGCGGAAACCGGCGTCGGCGAGCCGCACGACCGTCTCGGCGAGGAAGACCTCGCCGTGCGCGCCGGCGAGGCGCGGGTCGGCGGTGCCGAACATGCCCCCGATGTCGCCGAGGCCCGCGGCGGCGAGCAGGGCGTCGCAGATCGCGTGCGCCGCGGCATCCCCGTCGCTGTGGCCCGACAGGCCGCGCTCGCCGGGCCAGTGCAGGCCGGCGAGCCAGAGCGGGGTCTCGGGATCGTCGGCGAACGCGTGCACGTCGACCCCCGTGCCGATGCGCGGCAGGGCGGCGGATGCCACGGCACCGACGCCCGCGGGCGCTGCGGCCGACACCGTGGCCGCCGAAGCCCGCGAGGCCGCGCCCGGCCGGCCGGCCTCACGACCGGCCACGAGCTGCTCGGCGCGATGCAGGTCGGACGGCAGCGTGACCTTGAACGCCCGCGCGTCGCCGGGGACCACGTCGACCGCCATTCCCGTGGAGGCGACGAGCGCCGCGTCGTCGGTGTGCTCGCCGTGGGCGCGGGAGTAGGCCCACTCGAGCCCGGCGCGCGGGAAGCCCTGCGGGGTCTGCATCGCGGCGAGCTCGGCGCGATCGACGGTCTCGACGATGCGCCCCGACGCGTCCACCCGCTTGATGGTGTCGACCACGGGCAGCCCGGGCACGACGCCGTGACCACGCGCCCGCACGGCGGCCGCCACCTCGTCGAACACGATCGGCGGCGTCAGCGGACGCGCCGCGTCGTGGACGAGCACGATGGCGACCTCGTGCGGCAGCACGGCGAGCCCGCGCGAGACGGACTCCTGACGGGTCGCCCCGCCGGCCACGACGTCGAACGGCGCGGATGCCGCGGCGGCGACGGGCGCGTAGCGCTCCCGTGCCTCGTCGACGCGGTCGGAGGGCACCACGAGCACCACGTGCGGCGTCTCGCGCATGCCGAGCACGGCATCGAGGGCGACGCCGAGGATCGTGTCGCCACCGAGCGGCACGAACGCCTTCGGCTCGGAGTGGCCGAGGCGGGTGCCGCTGCCTGCGGCGACGACGATGACTGCGGTGGTCGCGGAGTTCACAGTGCGAGCGTACCGGGGTCTCGGAACGAGGCCCCGGTACGACGTGACGGAGGATCGCCTAGGAGGCGAGCACCTCGTCGAGCACGGTCGAAGCCTGCTCCTCGTCGGTCTTCTCTGCGAGCGCGAGCTCGGAGATGAGGATCTGGCGTGCCTTCGCAAGCATGCGCTTCTCCCCTGCGGAGAGCCCGCGGTCCTGGTCGCGACGCCAGAGGTCGCGGACGACCTCGGAAACCTTGATCACATCGCCGGAGGCGAGCTTCTCGAGGTTCGCCTTGTAACGGCGGGACCAGTTCGTGGGCTCCTCGGTGAACGGTGCCCGAAGCACCTCGAACACCTTGTCGAGCCCCTCCTTGCCGATGACGTCGCGCACGCCGACCAGGTCGACGTTCTCAGCGGGAACCTCGATGACGAGGTCGCCCTGCGTGACGTTCAGCTTGAGGTAGAGCTTCTCTTCGCCCCTGATGGTGCGTTTCTTGACTTCAACGATCGTTGCGGCCCCGTGGTGCGGATAAACGACGGTCTCGCCAACCTCAAAAAGCATGAATCGGTGTCCTTTCGGCAACTTTCAGGATATCACACCGGGATCGTGCTAGGGTTCCGCCTCCCCTCCCGGAGCGGCGGACTGCCGTAGGCTACACTCGGACTCGATCCCTACGCGCGCGAGGCCATGAGGCTGCGCGCTCGCTCGTCATTGGAGGTTCTGTGAAGGCGCGTCTCGCGGCATCCGCTGCCCTGGCTCTCGGCATCGCCATCGGCGGCAGCGGTTGCGCCATGATCACCTATCAGGCCACCACCGAGAAGTACGACGCGAGCGACGGGGTCTCCGCCGACGTCGGCACCCTCGACATCCGCAACATCCTCGTCGTGAGCGAAGACGGCCGCGACGGCAACCTCGTCATGACGGTCGTGAACACGGGCGAAGACGACGTCACGCTCGAGGTGCAGGCCGTCGACGGCAACGCGTCGGCCGAGCTCGACATCGACGCCGGTGAGACCATTTCCCTCGGCACCGACCAGGAGGACCCGCTGCTGCTCGAGGGCATCGATGCCGAGGTCGGCAGCCTCGTCCCCCTGTACTTCCAGTACGACACCGAAGAGGGTGCAGAGGTCAAGGTCCCCGTGCTCGACGGGCGCCTGCCCGAGTACCAGGACCTGGTGCCGTAGACCGGGCACAGCCCCCGCGAACCACCGAGGCGGATGCCGCAGGCCCTGGGCCGCGGCATCCGCCTCGTCGTGTGCGCTACGCCTCGAAGCGGTAGCCGAGCCCGCGCACGGTCACGAGCTGCACCGGCTCGGACGGCTGCACCTCGATCTTCGACCGGATGCGCTTGATGTGCACGTCGAGCGTCTTGGTGTCGCCGAAGTAGTCCGAACCCCACACCCGGTCGATGAGCTGGCCGCGCGTGAGCACGCGCCCGGCGTTGCGCATGAGCAGCTCGAGCAGCTCGAATTCCTTGAGCGGCATGGGCACCGACCGGCCGTCGACCTCGACCGTGTGCCGGTCGACGTCCATGCGCACGCGGCCGCCCTCGATGATCGACTCGTCGAAGTCGACGGCCTCCGTGCGGCGGCGCAGCACCGCCCTGATGCGGGCGAGGAGCTCGCGCGTGGAGTACGGCTTGGTGACGTAGTCGTCGGCGCCGAGCTCGAGGCCCACGACGATGTCGATCTCCGAGTCCTTCGCCGTGAGCATGATGATCGGCACGTTCGAGCGGTTGCGCAGCTCGCGGCACACCTCAGTGCCCGGCAGCCCCGGCAGCATGAGGTCGAGGAGCACGAGGTCGGCTCCCGCCCGGTCGAAGGCCGCGATCGCCGACGGGCCGTCGGCGGCCACCTCGACGTCGTAGCCCTCCCGCTCGAGCAGGAAGCTGAGCGGGTCGCTGAGGGCGATCTCGTCCTCGACGAGCAGGATGCGGGTCACGTTCGGTCTCCTCGGGTGGACGCGGCGCGGGCCTTGGCGCGCGAGCGGGGTCGCCGGCCGGAGTCCCCGGTCGGCTTGGTGGATCCGGTGCCGGCCCCGGTGAGGCGGGCGGGCGAGGCGGCGCCGGACGCGGACCCGCCGCCGGTCGCGGCATCCGCCCCGCCTGCGCCGCCGGTGCCGTCGTCGGCGACGGGCGGCTCGGCGAGCGGGAGCCGGATCATGAAGGTGGAGCCCTTGCCCGGCTGCGACCACACCCGCACCTCGCCGCCGTGGTTCTGCACCGTGTGCTTCACGATGCTGAGGCCGAGGCCGGAGCCGCCCGTGTTGCGCGAGCGGGCCTGGTCGACGCGGTAGAAGCGCTCGAACACGCGCTCGAGGTCCTCCTCGGCGATGCCGATGCCCTGGTCGGTCACGGCGATCTCCACGGAGTCGCCGCGCACGACGACGCCGACCCCCACGCGGCCGCCCTCGGCGGAGTAGGCCACCGCGTTCGACACGAGGTTGTGCACCGCGACGCCGAGCAGCGCCGGGTCGCCGTAGACCTGCGCCCGCGACTTCGCCCGGAGGGCGACCTCGATGCCCTTCGCGGCGGCGACGACGCGGTTCTGGTCGACGGCGGTCGCGACGACGCGGTCGACGTCGACGAGCTCGTCGCGCCGCAGGGCGTCGCGCGCCTGCAGCCGGGAGAGCTCGATCACCTCGCTCGTGATGTGCGCGAGCCGCGCCGACTCGACCGTGAGCCGGTCGGCGAAGCGGCGCACGCGGTCGGGCTCGTCGGCGGCCTGGTCGATCGCCTCGGCGAGCAGGCTCACGGACGCGATGGGCGTCTTGAGCTCGTGGCTGATGTTGGCGATGAAGTCGCGGCGCACCTCGTCGAGGCGGTTCGCCTCGGTGCGGTCCTCGGCGAGCAGCAGCACGAAGCGCGTGCCGAGGCGGGCCACCTGCACCGCGAGCTGCATGGTCGCGGTCGAATACGGCCCGCGGGCCACGGTGAGCTCCGCCGAGACCGGCTCGCCCGTGCGGCGAACGGATGCCACGAGCTCGAGGAGCTCGGGGTGGGCGAGCATCTGGTTCCGCACGAGGCCCATGGCGAGGGCGCCGGGCGAGGCGCGCAGCACGTTGTTCGACGGATCGAGCACGATGCCCGCGGCATCCAGCACCGCGAGCACCTGGTCGACCCCGTCGGGGATCGTGGGGGCCACGACCTTCGCCGCGCTCTGGCCACGTCGCTCGGCGATGTGCAGCACGATCATGAAGCCCACGCCGAGCAGGATGCCGAAGGCCAGCGCGGCGAGCACCGACCAGGTGGAGTCCATGGCACCACACTAACGACCGCGAACCACGCGAGGGCGCCGCGTCCCGCCCGGGACGGCGGTACGTTAGGGAGTGTTCAGGATCTCGGCACCTGCCGTTCACCTGACGGCGGGAGGATGTCCCGGAGCCGGATCGAACCGGTATGCCTGCGCGCTCGGCGCAGGCCGGAGAGACGAAGGATTTCATTCATGCGTGAGGTGTTCCAGCAGGAACTGCGCGAGGTGCAGGAGCGGCTCGTCGAGATCGCCGACCTCGTCGCGGTCTCGATCGACAAGGCGACGCGCGCGTTCAACGAGTCGAACGTGAGCCTCGCCGAGGAGGTCATCGCCGACGACGACCTCATCGACCAGCGCGCGCTCGCGCTCGACGAGCTCGCCATCACGATCCTCGCGCGCCAGCAGCCGGTCGCCCGCGACCTGCGCATCGTCGTGAGCGCGCTGCGCATCAGCGCGTCGCTCGAGCGAATGGGCGACATGTCGACCCACATCTCGCAGCTCGCGCGCTACCGGTTCCCCGACAAGGTCGTGCCGAAGTCGCTGCGTCCCACGTTCGCCGAGATGGGCCGCCTCGACGTCGAGATCGCGCGCAAGCTCACCGAGCTGCTGCGCACCGAAGACGTGGAGCTCGCCGAGGAGATCCGCAACGAGGACGACAAGATCGACGCCCTGCACCTCTCGGTGTTCGACAAGGTGCTCGGCGAGACCTGGAAGGGCGAGACCGTCGACACGGTCGACGCGACCCTGGCCAGCCGCTACCACGAGCGCTTCGCCGACCACGCGGTCTCGATCGCCAAGAAGGTGCAGTACCTCGCCACGGGCGACTGGGTCCCCGAGACGGTCTGACCTCGCGCCCGGGCGGGCGGAGACAGGGGAACGGCCGGCGGATGCGACATCCGCCGACCGTTCTCGCGTGCGCGGGTTGCGGCTACTTCTTGCCCTGCGCCGCGACCGCGGCCGCACCGGCAGCAGCCGCCTCGGGGTCGAGGTACTCGCCCGGCTTGGTGGGCATGAAGTCCTCGTCGAGCTCGTAGACGAGCGGGATGCCCGTGGGGATGTTGAGCTCCGCGATGTCCTCGTCGGAGATGCCGTCGAGGTGCTTCACGAGTGCCCGCAGCGAGTTGCCGTGCGCCGTGACGAGCACGGTCTTGCCGGCCTGCAGGTCGGGGATGATGTCGGACTGCCAGTAGGGCAGCATGCGCGCGATGACGTCCTTCAGGCACTCGGTGCGCGGCAGCTCGTCGTCGGCGAGGCCGGCGTAGCGCGGGTCGCCGACCTGCGACCACTGGTCGTCGTCGGCGAGCACGGGCGGGGGCACGTCGAACGAGCGGCGCCAGAGCATGAACTGCTCCGGGCCGTACTTCTCGAGCGTCTCGGCCTTGTCGAGACCCTGCAGGGCGCCGTAGTGGCGCTCGTTGAGCCGCCAGGAACGGCGCACGTCGACCCAGAGGCGATCGGCCTCCTCGAGGGCGATGTTCGCGGTCTGGATGGCACGGGTGAGCACGGAGGTGTGCAGCACCTCGGGCAGGACGCCCTTCTCGACGAGCAGCTCGCCGGCGCGCTTCGCCTCGGCACGGCCGAGGTCGCTGAGCCGCACGTCGACCCAGCCGGTGAACAGGTTCTTCTGGTTCCAATCGCTCTGGC
This sequence comes from Agromyces tardus, assembly GCF_003710805.1. Lineage (GTDB taxonomy): Bacteria > Actinomycetota > Actinomycetes > Actinomycetales > Microbacteriaceae > Agromyces > Agromyces tardus. The sequence goes on from NZ_RHHB01000019.1 coordinate 34,518, forward strand.
CGTGGCGCAGCAGCACGAGGGTGTGTGGCATGCGTCCCAGCCTAGCGGCGCGGCATCCGCTCGCCATCGGCGCGACCTCGCATGACGGATGCCGCGGCCGCGCCGGGCTGCTGGGAGACTGGGTGCCATGCCGGTCGGATCCATCACGCGCGGGACGACGAACACGAACCGCCTGCGCCGCGTCGATCGCTGGATCGCGGCGCAGCCGGCGCTGCTGCGGGCGGGCGACCCGCTCGTCGTCGACCTGGGGTACGGCGCGAGCGGGGTGACCGCGTTCGAGCTCGCCGCGCGGCTGCGGCGGGCGCGCCACGACGTGGAGGTGCTCGGACTCGAGATCGACCCGGGGCGGGTGCGCACCGCGTCGGACCAGCTCGCGCAGGTGCGTCGCGGTGAGACGCCGTTCCCCGCCGACCTGCGCGTGGGCTTCGGGCTCGGGGGGTTCGAGGTGCCCGTGCCGAGCGGGCGCCGGCCCGCGGTCATCCGCGCGTTCAACGTGCTGCGGCAGTACGACGAGTCGGCGGTCGCCGCGGCGTGGGAACGCATGACCTCGCGGCTCGCGCCGGGCGGGCTCCTCGTGGAGGGCACGTGCGACGAGCTCGGGCGCGTCGCGAGCTGGGTGGGCACCGCGGCATCCGGACCCGAGACGTTCACGATCAGCCTGCGGCTTCGCGGGCTCGAGGCGCCCTCGATCGTGGCGGAGCGCCTGCCCAAGGCGCTCATCCACCGCAACGTTCCCGGCGAGCGGGTGCACGCACTGCTCGCGGCGCTCGACCGCGCCTGGCGCACGCATGCGCCGCTCTCGGTGTACGGGCCGTCGCAGCGCTGGATCGCAGTGGCGCGAACGCTGCGCGACGACGGCTGGCCGGTGCTCGGCACTGCCCGCCGCTGGCGGCTCGGCGAGCTCACGGTCGCATGGGCATCGGTCGCGCCGAGGTGACCGGAGACTCGCCGTGCCGACCGCGGCGGGCCCCCTGATCGGGGCTCGCGTCGCTCAGTCTCCGGGAAGCAGCGCCCGCGCCGCGCCGAGGCCCATGCCCGTGGCGGTGAGGAGGTCGACGAGGTACGGCCGGAGGGAGCCGTAGGTGCGACGGTCGCCCGGCGGCGCGTCGGGAAGCACGCGCCCGGGCTCGAGGTGGCGCGCGATCTCGGCGAACGCCTGGCGCGCGACGGGCTGCTGGGACACGTCGCGCAGGGACTCCTCGAGCACCTGCACCGCGACGGCCGTTCGCGCCAGCGCGTCGGCGATCTCGGGGCGCGGCACGCCGTCGCGCAGGACCCACTCGATGCGGCGCGCGACGATCCGGAGGTTGCGGGTGGCGAGGTCGATGCCCGCGAGCATGACGCGCTGGCGCTCGAGGTCGAACCGCGACCGCCGCACGATGGGCGAGACCCGGGCGATCGCGAGGCCCGAGTCCACGCTCGCGGTCCACGCCTCGACGCGGGGCTGGGTCGCGCGCACGCGCGACAGGGCCCGCCCCGCGGCGTCCGTGCTCCCGGCCCGCAGCGCCTCCGACAGCTCGAGGAGCACGGCGACGTGCTCGCCGAGCAGCCGCCGCCCCTCGCGCATGGCCGCCCGGCGCGGGTCGCGCGGGATGATCGCCGTCGCCAGCAGCGCGAAGGCGCCGCCCACGAGCGCGTCGACCGAGCGCACGAACGGTCCGCCCTCGGGAGCGGGCATGAGCATGACGAGGGTGCACTGCACTGCGGCGGCGAGGGCGAAGGCCGCGTTCCCCGAGAGGAACCGCGCCACCGCGAGGGTCGCGACGAGCGCGATCGCGTACTGCAGCGCGCCCGTGCCGAACGCGAGCAGCAGCACCTCGGCGAGGGTGATGCCGAGCGTCATCGCGACGACCGTCTCGAGCACGCGCACGGGGCGCGCGTCGCGAACGAACCCGAGCGCGTTGATCGCCACGATCGCGGCGATGAGGGGATACCTGTGGCCCAGCACGAAGTACGAGAACGAGTAGGCGGCGACCGCGGTCACCGTGATCTGCAGGATCGCCGGCAGCGAGTCCCGCAGCCGGGAGGCGCCCTCGGACAGGCGCGCCGCGAGCGCGTCGGGTGCACTCACGGACGCACGCCGAGGCGCGGCAACCGCGGCACCTCGACCGCCGCGCCCGCATCGGCCGGCACGATCTCGACCTGCGCCGCGGCCACGTCGATGCCGTGGCTCTCGACGATGAGCTCGATCGTGGCCGGCACCGCGCGCTTCACCACGGCGAGCGCGATCGGCCCGAGCTCGTGGTGCATGGCCGCGGAGGTGATGCGGCCGACGACGCGGCGCTCGGTTGCCTCGCCGGGGGCGGGCTCGGGGCGCACCTTCTCGCCCACGACCGGGTCGCCCGCGACGGGCAGCACGGTGTCGCTGCCGTCGAGGTGCAGCATCACGAGCCGCCGCGGGGGGCGGCCGAGGTTCATGACCTTCGCGACCGTCTCCTGCCCGCGGTAGCAGCCCTTGTGCAGGTCGACGGCGCTGCGCAGCCAGTCGAGCTCGTGCGGGAGGGTCTTGTCGTCGACCTCGGTGGCGAAGCGGGGACGCCACGCCGCGATGCGGAGTGCCTCGAGCGCGAGCACGCCCGCGACCTCGGCGCGGCCGGAGCGCACGGCATCCGCCAGCTCGGAGAGCCACGCACGCGGCACGACGAGCTCGGTCCAGTTCCACGCGGATGCCGGATGCTGCGGGTCGCGTGCGTACTGGTAGCCGCGGGGCGACGCGGCACTCCACGGGTCGTGCCACACGATCGCGTCGGCGGCGTGCGGCGCGGGAAGCGCCGACGGATCGGCCATGACGCCCACGACGGCGACCTCGGCGGTGACGTCGGCGACCTCGACACGGAGCATGAAGCGCATGCGGTCGAGCCAGGCCGCGAGCGGCGCGGCCTCGTCGCGCTCGACCACGAGCCAGGTGCGCCCGCCGTCGTCGACGAAGTGCACGGCGTGCTCGACGTGGCCCGAGGCGTCGAGGAAGAGCGCCTCGGCGCCCTCACCCGGCGCGAGCCGGTCGAGCGCCTGGCTCGCCATGGAGTTGAGCCAAGTGAGCCGGTCGGGGCCGGTCACGGTGAGGACGCCCCGATGCGAGAGGTCGACGAAGGCCCGCCCCTGCTCGAGGCGGCGCTGCTCGACCATCGGGTTGCCGTAGTGCGCGGCGACACCGGCGTCGAGGCCCTCGCCGACGACGGCGCCGGGAAGTGCGAGGAGCGGGGAGCCGGTCATCAGTCCACCTTCGCGAGTCGGCCCGACGCGTGGGTGCGCAGGTCCTGTCCGAGTGCGGCGATGTCCCACGCCCAGAGCAGGTGGCCCTCGACGAGCCCGTAGAGGCGCGTGGCCGCCGCGTAGTCCTTGGCGCCGGCCGTGCGCATCACGGCGTCGGTGCCGAGGTCGATGCGCGGGCCCTTCACCTGGCCGAGGTAGAGCTCGCTCACGCCGCCCGGATGCACGATCGACACCTCGATGTCGAAGCCGCCCGCGTCGTTGCGCAGCGTCTCGACCGACTCGGCGTCGGGATACGGCGGCCGGCCGACGGCGGGCATGAGGGCCGGACCGGGGTCGCCCTCGCCGAGCGGCCGCGAGAGGCGCCAGTATCCCGTCTCGGTCGCGAGCGGGGTGGGGTCGCCGTCGGGCTCGTCGGGGAAGAGCCAGGTGTACGACGTGTAGTTGAGGTGCGGCAGGCCGTCGTGGCTGAAGCTCACGCGCTGCCCGAACTCGTGGGTGACGGACTCGTCGCCCACCTTGTAGTCGAGGACGCCGGAACCCTCCCACACCCCGATGAGCCAGGAGAGCGGCACGAGCTCGGCGGGAACGCCGACCGGCAGCTCGATCACGATCTAGCGCTGCCCCCGGAACAGCTTGTAGACCACGACACCGCTGATCCAGGCGATCGCGAGGCTCGCAAGACCGAGCAGGCCGATGAAGAAGAGTTCGAGCGCGAGCAGCGAGGACATGCGTCGAGTCTACCCGTTCAGCCGAGCACGACCGGCAGCAGCGCGAGCGACGCGACGGCCACGACGAGCAGGGCACCGCACACCGATGCGCTCGCTCGGCCCACGAACCCAGGGGGGCGCCGTGAGGCGAGCTGCAGGGCGAGGGCAGCCAGCACGGATGCCGCGAGCACCACGCCGAGGGCCGCGAACGCGCCCGAGGGTCCCTGGTCGCCGAACCACTCGTCGGTCCCCGAGTAGGCCAGCGACACGACGATCGCCGACCCGACGATCGCGATGGCCCACACCCCCACGACCGCCCACCGCCCGAACGTCGTGCCCTGTTCGGCCATCCCGGTTTCCATCGCGCTCCCGACCGTCGCACGGACGCCGCGCGGCGTCCCGTAGTATTGACCGCACCTTACTACTGGAGGGTGAGCGTGGCGCAGCTCTTGATACTGACGCCGGCAGCCAACGATGAAGTTCTCCCGGCCCTGGCACTTCTGACTCACCGTGTGCGCGTGATCCCCGCCTCACCTGAGCAGCTCGTCCGCGCCCCGGAGTCGGATCTCGTCTTCCTCGACGCGCGCACCAACCTCGCGGGCGCCAAGGCCCTCTCGCAGATCCTGCGCACCACCGGCCTCTCGGTGCCGCTGCTGCTCGTCGTCACCGAGGGCGGCCTCACCGCCGTCACGCCCGACTGGGGCATCGACGACGTCGTGCTCGAGCACGCCGGTCCCGCCGAGATCGACGCGCGCATCCGGCTCGCGATCGGCCGCGCGCAGGCCACGCAGCCGAACGAGCGCATCCAGACCTCCGGCGTCGTCATCGACGAGGCGAGCTACTCCGCCAAGGTGCACGGCCGCACGCTGGACCTCACCTACAAGGAGTTCGAGCTCCTCCGCTTCCTCGCGGCCCATCCGTCACGCGTGTTCACCCGCGAGCAGCTGCTCAGCGAGGTGTGGGGCTACGACTACTTCGGCGGCACGCGCACGGTCGACGTGCACGTGCGGCGGCTGCGCGCCAAGCTCGGCGACCTCGACAGCCTCATCGGCACGGTGCGCAACGTCGGCTACCGGTTCAACGTCCACGAGGAGGACGACCGGGACGCGACCATCACCGCCCGGTGACGTCCGTCGCGCCACGCGCCCGCGTCGCGCCGCGTCACTTCGTCACCGCACGGTGACATCCGCTTCATCGCCGCTTCGCGACACGGTGGCATGATGTGTGGATGACCGCGGAGAGCACACTCGACGACGACCGCACCTCGAGCGACTTCGACGACGACTTCGAGCCCCTCGACATCGACGGTGCGCCCGAACTGCCCGCCGAGCGGTACCTCGACCGTGAGCTCAGCTGGCTGGCGTTCAACCAGCGGGTGCTCGAGCTCGCCGAGGACCCGCAGCTGCCCGTGCTCGAGCGCGCGAACTTCCTCGCGATCTTCGCGTCGAACCTCGACGAGTTCTTCATGGTGCGCGTCGCGGGCCTGAAGCGCCGCATCGTCACGGGCCTCGCCGTGCCCACGAACGTGGGCCGCTCCCCCCTGGACGTGCTGAGCGACGTCTCGCACAAGGCCCACGTGCTCATGGAGCGGCACGCCGCCGCCTACCAGCAGCTCGTGAAGCCGGCCCTCGCCGACGCCGGCATCAAGATCGTCACGTGGGGCGAGCTCGCCCCCGAGGAGCAGGCGCACCTGCACGAGTACTTCGGCGGGCAGATCTTCCCGGTGCTCATGCCGCTCGCCGTCGACCCCGCGCATCCGTTCCCCTATATCTCGGGGCTCTCGCTCAACCTCTCCGTCCGCGTGCGCAACAGCCGCACCGGTCGGCAGGAGTTCGCCCGCGTCAAGGTGCCCCAGATGCTGCCTCGGTTCGTGCGGGTCGATCCCGGCGAATCGGTCGAGGACGCCCGCTACATCACCCTCGAGGACCTCATCGCCAATCACCTCGGCGACCTGTTCCCGGGCATGGAGATCCTCGAGCACCACGTGTTCCGGGTCACCCGCAACGAGGACGTCGAGATCGAGGAGGACGAGACCGAGAACCTCATCAAGGCGCTCGAGAAGGAACTCCTGCGTCGCCGGTTCGGTCCGCCCATCCGCCTCGAGATCACCGACGACATGGACGACGTCACCCTCGGCCTCCTCGTGCGCGAGCTCGACGTGACCGAGCAGGAGGTCTACCGCCTGCCGGCGCCGCTCGACCTCGGCGGCCTCTTCGACCTCGCCCGCATCGACCGCCCCGAGCTGCACTACCCCACGCACGTGCCGACGACCAACGCCGCGCTCGCGCCGCCCGAGCCGAATCGTCGCGCCGACATCTTCCGCGCCGTCGCCCGGCAGGACGTGCTGCTCCACCATCCCTACGAGTCCTTCGCCACGAGCGTCCAGGCGTTCCTCGAGCAGGCCGCCGCCGACCCCGACGTGCTCGCGATCAAGCAGACCCTGTACCGCACCTCGGGCGACAGCCCCATCGTCGAGGCGCTCATCGACGCGGCCGAGGCGGGCAAGCAGGTGCTCGCCCTCGTCGAGATCAAGGCGCGCTTCGACGAGGCCGCGAACATCACCTGGGCCCGCAAGCTCGAAAAGGCCGGCGTGCACGTCGTCTACGGCCTCGTGGGGCTCAAGACCCACTGCAAGCTCGCCCTCGTGATCCGCCAGGAGCAGGGCGGGCTGCGCCACTACAGCCACATCGGCACGGGCAACTACAACCCCAAGACGAGCCGCATCTACGAGGACCTCGGGCTGCTCACCGCCGACGACCAGGTCGGCAAGGACCTCACGCGGCTGTTCAACGAACTCTCGGGCTACGCGATCGAGAAGAAGTTCAAGCGGCTCCTCGTCGCGCCGCTGCACCTGCGCAAGGGCCTGCTCAAGCAGATCTCCACCGAGATCCGCAACGCCGAGCAGGGCCGGCCCAGCGGCATCCGCATCAAGGTCAACTCGATCGTCGACGAGGCGATCATCGACGGCCTCTACCGCGCCTCGAACGCGGGCGTGCCCGTCGAGGTCTGGGTGCGCGGCATCTGCAGCCTGCGACCGGGCATCGAGGGGCTCAGCGAGAACATCCGCGTGCGCTCGATCCTCGGGCGCTACCTCGAGCACTCCCGGGTCTTCTCGTTCCTGAACGACGGCGATCCGCAGGTCTTCATCGGCTCGGCCGACATGATGCACCGCAACCTCGACCGCCGCGTCGAGGCGCTCGTGCGCCTCACCGACCCCGAGCACATCGCCGAGATCGACGGCATGTTCGACCAGGCGATGGACGAGCGCACGAGCTCCTGGTGGCTCGACGGCGACGGAACCTGGACGAGGCGGTCGACGGATGCCGCGGGGGCGCCGCTCGACGACCTGCAGTCCCGCCGCATGCAGCGCATCGCGCAGCGCAGCACCCGCTCGGGGAAGCGCCGGTGACCGGCACGGCCATCTACGCCGCGGGCGCCGTCTGCTGGCGCGTCATCGACGGCAGGATCCACGTGCTGGTCGTGCATCGCACGGTCTACGGCGACGTCACGATCCCCAAGGGCAAGGTCGACCCCGGCGAGTCGCTCCCCCGCACCGCGGTGCGCGAGATCGCCGAGGAGACCGGGCTCGACGTCGCCCTCGGCGTGCCGCTCGGCGTCTCCCGCTATCCCCTGCCGAGCGGCCGCGAGAAGATCGTGCACTACTGGGCCGCGGCCGTGAGCGACCGGGCCGTGCAGCGCTCGACGTTCCGCCCGAACGCAGAGATCGCCGCGCTCGAATGGGTCACGATCAAGCGGGCCCGCACGTACCTGAGCTACCAGCCCGACGTCGAGATCCTCGAGAACTTCTCGAAGCTCGTCGACCAGGGCGTCACCGACACCTTCTCGCTCGTGCTCGTGCGGCACGGCAAGGCCGTGAACCGCGGCAGCTGGGACGGCTCCGACGCATCCCGCCCCCTCGTCGAGCGCGGCGTGAAGCAGGCCGCCGGGCTCGTCGACGTCGTCACCGCGTGGGCGCCGCGTCGCATCGTCTCGAGCCCGGCGGTGCGGTGCGTCACGACGGTCGCGCCGCTCGCGGCGACCACGGGCATCACCATCAAGCGGGCCGAGGGCATCTCGCAGGACGCGTGGGAGGCCGGCGACGACGAGGTGCGCCGCGTGGTGGGCAAGCGCGTGCGCGTCGGCAAGTCGGCCGTGCTGTGCAGCCACGGGCCGGTGCTCCCCGAGATCGTGCGCGAGATCGCACTCGCCACGGGCACTCCGCTCGGTTCCTACGTGTCGGATGCCGCGGGGCTCGAGCCCGGTGCGTTCAGCGTCGTGCACCTCTCCACCACCAACCCCGCCTCGGGCATCATCGCGATCGAGACGCACGCCCCGCGCGCCTGAGCTCACTGCGGACTCCCAGCCGCGGCATCCGCACGGACAGTCGTCGTTCACCTTCCGTTCACCCTCGCGGGGGACGCTCGTCACGCACGCTGATTAGCGTCGCAGGCGGGTCGGCACCCGGCCCAGCCCTGCATTCAAGCCCCCGGAAGGGAATCACGTGAATCTCAAGCGTTTCGGCGCCCCCGCCGTCATCGCCATGACCGCGGCACTCGCGCTCAGCTCGTGCGCCGCGAACGAGGGCGGCTCGACCGCCCCCGACGCCTCCGTGTCGACGCTCTCGGGCAACCTCGTCGGCGCCGGCGCCTCGTCGCAGGACTCCGCGCAGCAGGCGTGGATCGCCGGCTTCCAGACGGCGAACCCCGACGTCACGATCGACTACGACCCCTCGGGCTCGGGCGCCGGTCGCGACACCTTCCTCGAAGGCGCGAGCGACTTCGCCGGTTCCGACCGCGCGTTCAAGGCCGAGGAGGTCGCCGCGGGCGGCTTCAAGAAGTGCGCCGCCGACTCGTCGATCGTCGAGCTCCCGCTGTACATCTCGCCGATCGCCGTCATCTTCAACCTCGACGGCATCGACTCGCTCGACCTCGAGCCCGCGGCCATCGCCGGGATCTTCGCCGGCACGATCACCAAGTGGAACGACCCCGCGATCGCGGCGACGAACCCCGACGTGACCCTCCCCGATCTCGCGATCACCGCCGTGCACCGCTCCGACAAGTCGGGCACGACCGGCAACTTCACCGACTACCTCGCCGCCGCGGCTCCCGACGTGTGGACCTCGGGCGCGGTCGAGGAGTGGCCGCTGCAGGGCGGCGAGGCCGCTCAGGGCACCTCCGGTGTCGTCGACGCCGTCACCAACGGCACCGGCACGGTCGGCTACGCCGACGCGTCCCGCGCGGGCGACCTCGGCACCGTCTCGGTGAAGGTGGGCGACGCGTTCGTGCCCTACTCCCCTGAGGCGGCATCCGCGGTGGTCGACGCCTCGCCCTTCGAGGAGGGGCGCGCCGACGGCGACCTCGCCATCGCGCTCGACCGCAACGCGGACGACACGAACGTGTACCCGATCGTGCTCGTGAGCTACCTCATCGGCTGCCAGCAGTACGAGGACCCGGCGAACGTCGAGATCGTGAAGTCGTACTTCAGCTACATCGCCAGCGCCGAGGGCCAGGACGTCGCGGCGGAGAACGCCGGCTCGGCTCCGATCTCGGACTCGCTCCGCGAGAAGATCCAGACCGCGATCGACTCGATCCAGTAGTAGGTTCGTGCCCGACCCCGACGCGTCCGAGGCGACGCGCACGGGGTCGGGCACAACCCTGTCTCACTCCACGAACCAGAGGATCCACGACAGATGACCACCGCCACCGCACAGATCACGGCGAAACAGCGACCCGGCGATCGCGTCTTCTCAGGGTCGGCCGTCTTCGCCGGCTCGATGATCCTCGTCACCCTCGCCGCCGTCGCGGGCTTCCTGCTCATCCAGAGCCTTCCCGCGCTCGTCGCCTCGAACGAGGACGCCTCGATCCTCGACAGCAACTTCTGGGCCTACGTCGGGCCCCTCGTCTTCGGCACCGTCTGGGCGGCGCTGCTCGCACTCGTCATGGCCCTGCCGATCTCGATCGGGATCGCCCTCTTCATCTCGCACTACGCACCGCGGCGACTCGCCTCGGTGCTCGGCTACATCGTCGACCTGCTCGCCGCGGTGCCCTCGGTCGTGTTCGGCCTCTGGGGCATCGGCGTGCTCGCGCCGGCGATCCAGCCCCTGTACTCCTGGCTCGTCGACAACATGGGCTGGTTCCCGTTGTTCGCCGGCCCCGTCTCGGGAACGGGTCGGACGATCCTCACCGCCGCGGTGGTGCTCGCCGTCATGGTGCTGCCCATCATCACCGCGATCTGCCGCGAGGTCTTCCTGCAGACCCCGGTGCTGCACGAGGAGGCCGCACTCGCGCTCGGCGCGACGCGCTGGGAGATGATCCGCATCGCGGTGCTCCCCTTCGGCCGCCCGGGCATCATCTCCGCCTCCGTGCTCGGGCTGGGACGCGCGCTCGGCGAGACGATGGCCGTCGCGATGGTGCTGTCGGCCACGGGCGCCGTGACGTTCCAGCTCCTCACCTCGGTGAACCCCTCGACGATCGCGGCGAACATCGCGCTGAGCTTCCCCGAGGCCTACGGCATCAACGTGAACGTGCTCATCGCGACCGGCCTCATCCTGTTCGTCGTGACCTTCGCCGTCAACGCGCTCGCGCGCTGGATCGTCAGCCGCCGCAAGGAATTCTCGGGAGCCAACTGATGACCACCACGCTCACCCCTCCCGAGCTGCGGCCGGCCGCCTCGCCGATCGCCAACTCGCTCACCGCGGGCAAGCTGCCCCAGGGCGCTCCGTGGATGATGCTCGGCGCGAGCCTCCTCGTCGCGGCCGGCGTCTTCGGCGTCGTCGCCGCCGGGAACGGCTCCGAGTTCAACTGGGTCGGCACCCTCGTGGTCGGCGCGATCCTGTACATCGTCGCGATCTGGCTGTTCTCGCGGATCGTCGAAGGCTCCCGGCGGGCGACCGATCGGTTCGTGACCGCACTCGTCACGGGTGCGTTCGTGCTCGCGATGATCCCGCTCGTGTCGCTCGCCATCACGGTCGTGACCTTCGGCCTCGCCCGCTTCGACGCCGAGTTCTTCACCTCCTCGATGCGCAACGTCACCGGAGAGGGCGGCGGCGCGCTGCACGCCATCGTGGGCACCCTGCTCATGACGGGCACGGCGGCGCTCATCTCGATCCCGATCGGCCTCATGACGTCGATCTACCTCGTGGAGTACGGCCGCGGGCGGCTCGCGCAGGGCATCACCTTCCTCGTCGACGTCATGACGGGCATCCCGTCGATCGTGGCCGGCCTCTTCGCCTACGCGCTCTTCGCGATCTTCTGGGGCCCGGGCACGCGCACCGGCATCGCCGGCGCCGTCGCCCTGACGGTGCTCATGATCCCCGTGGTCGTCCGCTCGAGCGAGGAGATGCTGAAGCTCGTGCCGAACGAGCTGCGCGAGGCCGCCTACGCACTCGGCGTGCCCAAGTGGCTCACGATCGTGAAGGTCGTGCTGCCCACGGCGATCGCCGGCATCACGACCGGCATCATGCTCGCGATCGCCCGCGTCATCGGCGAGACGGCGCCCCTGCTGATCGCGGCCGGCTTCACGCAGAGCATGAACTACAACCTCTTCGAGGGCCGCATGTCCTCGCTTCCCGTGTTCGTGTATACGCAGTACGCCAACCAGGGCAACCCGCCCGAGGCCTACCTCGACCGCGCATGGGCCGCCGCACTCACCCTCATCCTCATCGTCATGGCGCTGAACCTCATCGCCCGACTCGTCGCCCGCTTCTTCGCCCCGAAGCTCGGCCGCTGATCTTCACGCAGTAAAGGAAACCCGTGTCCAAGCGCATCGAAGTCCGTGACCTCAACGTCTACTACAGCAAGTTCCTCGCGGTCGAGGGCGTGAGCCTCGAGATCGAGCCACGCAGCGTCACCGCGTTCATCGGCCCGTCGGGCTGCGGCAAGTCCACGTTCCTCCGCACCCTCAACCGCATGCACGAGGTCATCCCCGGCGCGCGCGTCGAGGGCGAGGTGCTCATCGACGGCAACAACCTCTACGACGCGGACGTCGACCCGGTGCTCGTGCGCCGGCAGGTCGGCATGGTGTTCCAGCGCCCGAACCCGTTCCCCACGATGTCGATCAAGGAGAACGTGCTCGCGGGCGTCAAGCTCAACAACAAGCGCATCTCCAAGTCCGACGCCGACGCGCTCGTCGAGAAGTCCCTGCAGGGCGCGAACCTCTGGAACGAGGTCAAGGACCGCCTCGACCGGCCGGGCTCGAGCCTCTCGGGCGGCCAGCAGCAGCGGCTCTGCATCGCCCGCGCGATCGCCGTCTCGCCCGAGGTCATCCTCATGGACGAGCCCTGCTCGGCGCTCGACCCGATCTCGACCCTCGCGATCGAGGACCTCATCGAGGAGCTCAAGCAGGACTACACGATCGTCATCGTGACCCACAACATGCAGCAGGCCTCGCGGGTCTCCGACCGCACCGCGTTCTTCAACATCGCGGGCACCGGCAAGCCCGGCAAGCTCATCGAGTACGACGACACCACGACGATCTTCTCGAACCCCTCGGTCAAGGCGACCGAGGACTACGTGTCGGGCCGCTTCGGCTGATCCGACGGCGCCGCACCGACGGCCCGGTTCCCGCTGCTGCGGGGCCGGGCCGTCGTCGTCTCGCGGAGTCCGCCGTGGCCGCCTGAGGCCGTGTCGTCAGTCCCGCGGCGACAGCAGGTAGGCGTTGAAGTCGCGCGTCGCGTCCTCGTCGACGGGCATCGGCACGTCGTCGAGCGCCGTGATCGGCGCGGCGAGGCGCACGCTCGACACGAGCCACGCGGCATCCGCCGACCGGAGCTCGTCGACGGTCACGTCGCGGTACTCGCCCGTGCGCCCCGTGGCCTCGAGGTGGGCGAACAGGCTGCGCTGCGTCGTGCCGTGCAGAATGCCCGCCGCGGGCGGCGGCGTCACGAAGCGGTCGCCGATCCGCACGATGACGCTCGACGTGGGTCCCTCCAGCACGAACCCGTCGGAGGTGACGAAGAGCGCGTCGTCGGCGCTGCGCCGCTTCGCCTCGCGGATCGCCGCCATGTTCGCCGCGTAGCTCAGCGTCTTGGCGCCGAGCAGCAGCCACGGGGCGCGCTCCCCCGCCCCGCGATCGATGCCGCGGTCGAGGGTGATCACGCGGATGCCGCGCTCCCGCGCCGCCGTGAAGTCGGCGCCCGGCACGACGTACACCCACGCGGTGGGCTTCGGTCCGGGGTCGAGCCCGCGGCTCAGCGCGATCTTCAGCGCGTACTCGCCCTGCGCGGGGAGGCGTGCCGCCGCCGCGGCGATGACCGCGCGCCACTGGTCGGCGTTGGGCTCGGGCAGTTCGCAGATGCGCGCGGAGTTCGCGAGGCGGGCGAGGTGCGGGCCGACCTCCTGCACGTGTCCGTCGATGACGGCGAGGGTCTCGAACACGCCGTCGCCGCGGTGCGGGGCGAAGTCGTTCACGGCGAGGGCGCCGGCTCCGGTCTCCACCTCGCGGACTGCCTCGTCGAAGGAATCGGCCGCGGCGCCGACGGGCAGCGGATCGACGAGGAACGTCAGCGTTTCGACCATTCCCCGATGCTACGCCGCGCGCGGCCGGCGCGCCCGTGCCCGAGCGCGAACCGGGGCGACCGACGCGGGGCAGCGAAATGGCCGGCCGCAGAACGCCTCTCGGCGCGAGGCCGCTCGGAGCGGCGAATATTGGAGCCCGGGGTTACTGCGACCGGCCACGTCCATTGTAAACGAGGGGTGGGGGTGCTTCATTCCCGACGGCGGTCGCGAGGCTGCCGGAACACCCCGGCACCGCGGTCACGCCGCGGCGGCGGGGCCGGCTGTGCCGCGCTCAGTCGAGGGAGTCGCGGCGCCAGAGCCGGGCGCACGAGGCGAACTCGTCGGCGAGCGCGTCGAGCCGGAGGGCGCGACGGGTGAGCTGCTCGGATCGCTCGGGGTGCACGGCGTCCGCGGCATCCGCGTCGTCGGCGAGGCTCGCATATCCGGCCGAGGTGACCCGGCAGAACGCCGCGGCCCGCTCGAGCGCGACGGCGAAGTCACCCGAGAAGACGCCCTGCAGGATCACGTCGGCGAGCTCCTGCACCTCGGCGGGACCCGCGGGGACCGGTGCGCCCGCGACCACCTGGTCGATCGTGCGGGAGACCTCGGTGCCGCGCTGGTAGGCGAGGCTCGTCGACGCCGCATCCTGGCGGATGAGCGTGCGCAGGAGGTAGATGCGCCACAGCGCGCCGGGCAGGCTCTTCGGCGACGCGTGCGCCCACAGCTCGGCGATCGCGTCGATGCCGTGCTGGTCGGTGTAGGTGACGAGCCGCGAGACGACCTCGGGATCGGGGTCGGCCCGCACGCGGGAGAGCACCGCGGCGGCGGTGTCGTGCGCGACGCGGCTGACGTGCGCGGGATCCTCCGCGCCGAGGTAACCCTCGAACATCCGCGGGGGGAAACGCGTGGGGCGGTGGAAATCTGAGGCCATCGCGGGACACGATACCCGCTGCCTCTGCGGATGCGTCCGCGTTCCGCCCTCGGCGGAACCGGGAATGCGGGGCCTGCGCGGTCGCAGTACGTGCCCGCCGCCTGTCCCCGCTGTCGGGACGCGCGGCGCCTCGACAGGCTGATCAGGGGCACCCTCGAGGCCTCGGTCACTCTGTACTCAGCGCCCGCTGCGCGATCGCCGATCGCCACGTGGCCCCCATTCGCTCGTAGGTGGCGATGGCATGGCAGTTCCGGCAGCGGACCTCGCACTTGGCGATCTCGTCACGCACCCGCTGCCATGAATAGGCCGCCTTCGCGAGCTTCATCACCTCGGCCGACTTCTCGACGCCCTCCCGATGATCGAAGTCGAGCACGCGGATGTCCGCCTCGCCGCAGTCGACGCACGGATGCTCCAGCAGGTAGTCGCCGATCCGCTGGAGATGGGACGCGCGCGTCTTCGCCACTTGCGCGGCCACTGCCCGGCGGTGCTTGTCGAGGTTCTCCGAGTAGTACCGTCGCGCCCGCGCGGCGTTGCACGCCCGGCAGACCGACTGCCGTCCATCCGGGGACCGCGCGCGCCGGTTGAACTCGGAATGCGCGAGCGAACGGCGGCAGGTCGAGCAGGTCTTCATGCATCTCCCTTCGACAGGCGGGGACAGCCTACGTTCGGCCGGTGACAGCCGCGGGAGCGGACGCGCCTCGAACCGCACCGTCGTCCGGCGACCCGCGATCCGGCCCGTGCGGGCCCTCCGACGAGGCCATTCGACCGCGCTATTGTGGTGGAGCGGGCCTCTAGCTCAGTTGGCAGAGCAGCGGACTTTTAATCCGCGGGTCGTCGGTTCGAGCCCGACGGGGCCCACCCCGCCCAGCCCCACCACGCTGGGGCCCACCACGCTCACTCCGCCGGCGACAGGTCCGGCTCCACGTCGACGCCGAACTCGTGGCGCAGGGCGCTCAGCGCCGCGTGCCAGCCGGCGAGGCCGTGCACGCCCGGTCCGGGTGGCGTCGACGACGACGCGAGGTACACGCCGGGAATCGGCGTGCGCCACGGGTCGGGCGAGAGCACCGGGCGCCGCAGGAGCTGCCCGAGCGACGGCGCGCCCGAGGCGATGTCGCCGCCGATGTAGTTTGCATTGTGCGCCTGCACCTGCACCGCGCTCATCGACGACGACGCGAGCACCACGTCGCGGAACCCCGGCGCGAAGCGCTCGATCTGCCGGGTGACGACCTCGGTCGGGTCGAGCGCCGACCCCGCGGGCACGTGCGTGTAGGCCCACAGCACGTGGCGGCCGTCGGGCGCACGGCCCGGGTCGACGATCGAGGGCTGCGACACCAGCACGTAGGGCGACTCCGCGTGGCGCCCCCGGTGCACCGCCGCCTCGGCCGCGGCCATCTCGGTGCGCGTGCCTCCGACGTGCACCGTGCCCGCGAGGGCGAGCCCGGGGTTCGCCCACGGCACCGGGGCCGAGAGCGCGAAATCCACCTTCGCGGCGGCGCTCCCATAGCGGAACCGGCGGAGCGCCCGGAGGTACGGCGGCGGCACGCGGTCACCGGCGATGCGGGCGAGCGCGCGGGGGGTCACGTCGAGCAGCACGGCGCCCGCCCGTGGCAGATCGCGCAGGTCGTCGACCGCGGCATCCGTGAGCACCTCGCCGCCGTGCGCCTCGAGGTCGGCGACGAGCGCATCGACGATGGCCTGGCTCCCGCCGACCGGGATCGGCCAGCCGCGCGCGTGCGCGTGCGCCGTGAGCACGAGCCCCGCGCCGGCGGTCGAGAGGCTCGGCAGGGGGCGGATCGTGTGGGCGGCCACCCCGGTGAGCATCGCGGGGGCGACCTCGTCGTCGAAGCGGGCGTTCCAGAGGGGGGTGCCCTGCTCGAGCACCGCGAGACCCAGGCGGGCGGCGACGAGCGGATGCCGCGGCACGCGCACGAGCGACGAGCCCGTCACCTCGGCGACCTCGTCGGCATGCCGCGCGAGCGGGCGCAGGAGCCGGGCGTACGCGCGACCGTCGCGCCCGAGCTCCGCCGCTGTGCGATCGAGGTCGCGGTAGGCGATGCCCGCGACCCCGCCGTCGAGCGGATGCCCGAACGATGCCGGCGGCAGGCGCAGCTCGATGCGGCGTTCGAGCCCGAACGCGCGGAAGAACGGCGACGCGAGCGCCATGGGGTGCACGGCGGAGCAGACGTCGTGCAGGAACCCGGGAAGCGTGAGTTCGGCGGTGCGGGCGCCGCCGCCGATGGTGGGCTGCGCCTCGAGGACGCGCACCGCGAGCCCGGCGCGAGCGAGCGTCACCGCGGCGGCGAGCCCGTTGGGCCCGGCGCCGACGACGATCGCGTCGACGGACGGCATGCCTGAAGACTACGTCGCGAGGGACCGACCGGGGCACCGCCCGGCGGGGAGGTCGAGCTACTCGGTCTGGTCGTCGAGCACCGCGCCGGGGGCGTTGGTACGCACCGACTCGATGCCGTTCTTCGCGGCGGCCTTCGTCGTGTACGCCTCGGACGCGGCGATGACCTGTCCGTTCGAGGCCTTCAGGCGAAAGCGATACTGTCCCGCGGAATCCGTGTAGAGCTCGAACTTCCCCGCCATGGCGGACCCTCCCCAGGTTTCCCCTTCCGTACAGCTTCGTACGGTGAAGTCACCGTAACCCCCTTGCACCGTCTGCACCAGAGGTACTTGGTCCCGAAGGTCACAGTATGGCGACGACCGCGTGCCCGGCCTGCCACGGAGCCCCCGCGCGGACCCGTGCGCGGGCCCCCGCGAGAGCGGCCCGACCAGGGCTAGCCGACGAGCGCGCGGAAGCCCGACATGAGCGCGACACGCTCGGCCGAGGAGCGCGCGAGCGGCGTGACCGTGAGCGTGGTCACGCCCGACTCGGCGAAGGCGGCGACGCGCTCGGCGACCTCGGCGGCCGAGCCGATGAGCGAGACGGCGCGCACGAGCTCGTCGGGCACCGCGGCGACCGCCTCCTGCTTGCGTCCGTCGAGATAGAGGTCCTGGATGCGCCCGGCCTCCTCGGCGTACCCGTAGCTCGAGATGAGCTCGTTGTAGAAGTTCTTGCCGCGGGCGCCCATGCCGCCGATGTAGAGCGCGAGGTTGGGCTTCACGGCGTCGACGGCCGCGGCCGCGGCATCCGCCCGGTCGGTGATCGCGAGCGCCGGGCTGGCGAAGACGTCGAGCGCGCCCAGCTCGGGTGCGCGCTTCGCGAGGCCCGCGGCGAGCGACGCGCCCCACACCTGCGCGGCGCGCTCGGGGTGGTAGAACATCGGCAGCCAGCCGTCGGCGACCTCGGCGGTCTGCTCCACCGACTTCGGCCCGAGCGATGCGACCGTGATCGGGATGCGCTCGCGCACGGGGTGGTTGATGAGCTTGAGCGGCTTGCCGAGCCCCGTGCCCTCGCCGGCGGGAAGCGGGATGCGGTAGTTGCGCCCCTCGTAGACGACGGGCTCGCGGCGCCACACCATGCGGCACACGTCGATGATCTCGCGCGTGCGGCCCAGCGGCGCGTCGTACTTGAGCCCGTGGAAGCCCTCGATCACCTGCGGCCCCGAGGCGCCGATGCCGAGCTCGAACCGGCCGTCGGAGACGTAGTCGAGCCCGGCGGCCGTCATCGCGGTGAGGGTGGGCGTGCGCGTGTAGAACTGCAGGATGCCGCTCATGAGCGTCATGCGCGAGGTGCGCGCAGCGAGGAATCCGAGCTGGCTGACGGCGTCGAACGAGTAGGCCTCGGGGACGGCGACGAGATCGACGCCGGCCTGTTCGAGCTCGGCGACCTCGTCGGCGACCTCGCGGAAGCCTCCGGCGTAGTTCAGGAACATGCCGACGCGCATGCGTCACTCCTCGTCGTCGTGGGGTGGTGGGGCCCGGCCGTGCGGGCCACCTCAGACCCTATCCGACCGCGCCGAGGGGGATCTGCGCCGCGTGCACAGGGTGCCCGGCCGAGGCGCGGGCACCCCGGCGGGGTGAGACGAGCGGATGTCGCGGTCCGGCCGATCCCCCGGACACGGGCCGCGACATCCGCCCGAGCCTGTCAGGTCTCGAACGCCGCGATGGGATCGGTCGTCGGAGACGTGGAACCCCCGGCGGGCTCGACCGTGATGCCCACGACGAGTCCGGGCTGGAACTCGCCGTCGAGCACCACGAACGCCTCGCCGCCGCGCGACGGGTCGAAGGTGCCGGCGGGCGTCGCGCCCGAGTCGTCGATGTACCAGAGCTCGTACGTGGAGTCGGCGCCCACGTCGGGCAGGTCGGCGGCGCGCACGGCCGAACGGCCCAGCTCGGCCGACCAGACGAGCTCGACCGTGCCACCCCCGGGCACCTCGGCCTCGGCGGTCTGCGCGTCGGGGGCTGCGGCGATCGCCTGCACGTCACGTTGCGCGCCCCAGCCCGCCGGCCCGCCCCAGTTGACGCCCACGACGGTGCCGGCGATGAGGAGCAGGGCGGCCGCCGCGGCCGCGAGGATCGCGCCCGGACGCTGGAACCAGCGGCGCTCGGCGGCCCGCTCGGCGCGACCGGTGCGGCGTGGGGAGGCGGGTTCCGTCGCCGGCGCCTCGTCGGCGATCGTCGGGACTGCGGCGTCGGGCGCGGTGGGCTCGTCGATGATCGGCGCGGGCGCGACGGGCTCGTGGGCGGCGGGCACGGCCTGAGGCGCGGCGGCCTCGGGCGCGGCTTCCGCGGCGAGCTGCGGCACCTCGTCGAGGCGCGCGAAGATCGACGCCTTCAGCGACGGCGGCGGGGTCACGGGCGGCACCGCGTCGGCGAGCC